>NZ_JBEHFO010000006.1:0-154744 GCF_040225595.1 Corynebacterium sp. KPL2734
CGTCTCGCCATAGTAGTCATTCTGGTTCATCTCCTTATGCGGGTTGGGTTCCCACACACAAACCATTAGACACTCTCTCTCATGAGACATGCGGAACGATGTCATGGAACCAGACAATCGCGTGTGAACTGTTCTCAGTACCTGGACATGGTGGTAGATTACCATTCTTGCCAACCCGACTGGGCTGGACATCAGGTGTCCACCAAACAGGGGTCAGGTCCCGAAGTATTGTATTTCGCTACCCCACAAAAATAGAAAGCGGGTAATATCTCACTCAATCTGTCATCACAGGGTCGTAAAAGGAGCGGAACTAATCCTAGGGCGTTTCAAAGTGTTGCGTGAGCGGAAAGTCTTCGACAAGCCAATCACCTGCCGCTAGGAGGTCTTCTAGTGGTGCATGCGCTAAAACACGAGTCGGCGGTATTCTTTGTGTCAACAATTGGCTTCAAATGAATTTTAATTCGAAACCTCAGCTATGCAGACTCAAACAGCATAGATACCCCAAGAACCCAATTTCCGGGGTCAGGACCGATGTTGTTTTTCGGATCTGGATTCTGTGTAAAGGGATGGGTTGAAAATTTACGCCTTTTGGCCTTTTCCGTCAGCAGCAGCTAAAGTTGTAGCCCTATGTGTTCGCTCGTCGGCAAGCAGCTGGCGAAGCGCTTCCCGCAGGTCTCCACCGGCCGCTGTTGGGAAGCGAATGGATGCTTAGCGCTGGCCGGCAGTTCCGAGACAGACTTTCAAGGAGTCATTTTGTCTACTTTCCACCCAAAGAGCGGTGACATCACCCGCAAGTGGTACGTCATCGATGCTACTGACGTGGTGCTGGGCAAGCTTGCTTCCACCGTGGCAGACCTGCTGCGCGGCAAGCACAAGCCACAGTTCGCACCCAACGTTGACACTGGTGACCACGTCATCATTATCAACGCTGACAAGATTCACGTTTCTTCCACCAAGCGCGACCGCGAAATGCGCTACCGCCACTCCGGTTACCCGGGCGGTCTGAAGTCCATGACCCTGGGTCAGTCTTTGGACGCCAACCCGGTCCGCGTTATCGAAGAATCTGTTGCCGGCATGATGCCGCACAACAAGCTCTCCCGCGCTTCCATCAAGAAGCTGCACGTCTTCGCAGGCGATGAGCACCCGTACGCCGGTCAGAAGCCGGAAACCTTCGAGTTTAAGCAGGTGGCACAGTAATGGCTGAGCAGAACATCGACAACAATGTAGCCGAGGCTGCTGACATCGCTGCAGCAAGCGCCGCTACCGAAGAGTTCACCAACACCATCGGTGATTCGTTGGCTAGCGCCAACGCTGAGACCGAGGCAGAGGTTGAGACCGCTGCTCCGGTCCACGAGGGCCCAATCCAGACCGTCGGTCGCCGTAAGCGCGCCGTCGCTCGCGTTCGCCTCGTTGCTGGCTCCGGCCAGATCGTGGTCAACGGCCGCGAGTTTGCTGAGTACTTCCCGAACAAGCTGCACCAGCAGGACATCCTCACCCCGCTGACCCTGCTGGACCGCGAAAACCAGTTTGACCTGAAGGTCACCGTTAACGGTGGTGGCCCGACCGGTCAGTCCGGCGCCCTGCGCCTGGCTATCGCTCGTGCACTGAACATCTACAACCCGGCTGATCGCTCCGCCCTGAAGAAGGCTGGTTTGCTCACCCGTGACGCTCGTGCAGTTGAGCGTAAGAAGGCTGGTCTGCACAAGGCACGTCGCGCACCGCAGTACTCCAAGCGTTAATCTCGCTCCTACTGCGCGCGCAAGCGCCATACACTGCCGCTGCTTCCCATTCTGGGAGGCGGCGGCTTTGTCGTTTTATTGCTCTTGCCGATGCCCATTCGATTGCGCCCGCTATTCCCTCCTAGTCGGCCTTCGGTAAGCCTCTTAACGCTTAACCGTGCTCCGGGCTGAGCGGCCCCGCTGAGGCCGTTGTGGGGCCCGTGGGCGCCGCTATGCGCCACGGACTGTGGAGTAGAAAAGCCCGCCTCCCATCGCGGAAGCCTGATTGCGCAGTGCGATGGGGGCGGGCTAGGGGCTAGGGAAGGGCCCGATTAAGCAGAGAGATTACTCATTGTCATCTGCGGTCTTGTCCTTGGTTTTCTTCTGTGCAAAGTCCTTGAGCTCGGTGCGGCGCTCTTCGCGGAGGGCGGCTTGCTCTGCAAGGTATTCATCCGACGCGTTGATGGTGTACCACTCGTGGAGGTATGGGTCGTCGTTTTCAATTTCAGCCCCGGCACCGTGGTTTTCAGGAACGGCAGAAGAGCTGAAGACGAAGTCGCCATTGTGCTCTTGGAGGCCCAAGTGGGTGCCGCGCTCAATGGCGGCATGGGCATATTTCCTGCGCAGGATTGCAGGGTCGCGTGCCAAGTCCTTGCCCCACGCCACCATGATGCCGATGAGGATGAAGGTAAACGGTAGCGAGCTGGAGACCATGATGGACTGCAGGCCGCTGAGTGCATCCTTGCCGGCGATAAGGAGCAGGGACAAGGAAATGCCGCCTAGGGCAACACCCCAAATTGCAGAAATCAATGTCGAGGGAATCGGTCGACCAGATTGGGACATAGAGCCCATGACGTTGGTAGCGGAGTCAGCGGCCGTATTGAAGAAGACCACCACAGCAAGGAGGACAATGACCGTGGTGATGCTAGATAGCGGCAGCGATCTCATGAGGTCGAACATCACATTTTCGCCGGAACCTTCAATCTCAATCCCGTCTCCATCCAGGTGAGTCTTGATTGCGGTGGCACCAAAGATGACGTACCAGAAAAGGGAAAGGGTGGTGGGTACGAGCATGATGACGAAGACGAATTCGCGAATGGTGCGCCCGCGGGAAATCTTCGCGATGAACATACCGACGAAGGGCGACCAGGAAATCCACCATGCCCAGTACAGCATGGTCCATGCGGTGACGAATTCCTTCTCCGGTTCACCCTGGGAGGCGGACAAAGACATCATGTCTTCGAAGTGCTTGAAGAACTGCAGCAGGGAGGCGGGAATTAGATCCAGAATGTAGAGCGTTGGCCCAGTGATGAGCACGAAGACCGTGAGTCCGATGACCAGGCCCATGTTGATATTGGACAGGATGCGGATGCCGCGCTTGATGCCGGACATTGCGGAAAGAATGAAAAGGATGGTGAGGATCGTAATGATCACCACCATGATTCCATTGCCTTCGAGAGGTTTGCCAGTAAGAATTGAGGTTCCCGTGCGGATCTGCAGGGCGCCGATACCCAGCGAGGTCGCCGTGCCGAAGAGAGTAACCAACACTGCGAAGATATCGACGATCTTTCCAAATACTCGGTTATTCGAATCCGTAATGAGGGGTTCAAATAGCGAGGAAATAAGCGGGATGCGGCCGCGTCGATAAGCGGCATAGGCAAGCGCGCCGCCCACCAGCGCAAAGATCATCCATGGCAACGTCGCGTGGTGCAGAACCGCCTGGGCAAAGGCCGGAAGGATGGCTTCTTGGCTGCCGGATTCTACGCCAGAGAGATACGGCGGTGGAGTCAAGAATAGGGCAAGCGGCTCCATCGGACCATAGAAGACCAGACCGATTCCCATACCAGCGGCAAAAAGCATGGCGATCCAGGCGTTCCGGGAGAAATCGGGCTTGGAATCATCGGCGCCGAGCTTAATTTTTCCGGTTGGGGCGATAGCGATTGTCAGCAGGAATGCCGTGGTGGCAATCATGATGATCGTAAATAGCCATCCAAAGTTTTGGACAACCCACGCCCGCATGGTACTTCCTGTGCTGGCCAGATTATCTGGGGCGATGATGGCCCATAGGATAACGGCAAATGTAGATGCCAAGGCCACCGCAAAGACCGTTTTATTGGTCTTAAAATCAGCGCGGGTGTTTTCGACACTTACTCCGGGGATGAGGGCTGGATGAATAGCGCGTTCCCCAGAAGCGGCTTTCGCAATGGCTGACCGTGCCTTCTGCGAGGTAGTTTCAGGTGACTTGTCACCTGAAGATCTAGGTTCGTTCATCGTTGATCCTCTCTAAGGCAAGGGAGTGAAATGTAACCTATCTAATAATTCCACACAAAGGAGGAATTGGACGAGTTTAGGGGCACTCACGACGAATGCCAAAACGAAAACCGGGGTGACATTGATTGTGAAAAGGCTTCTTGCCGCGGTTTTGCCACCTTTCTCTTGCAGTCGGTAACCTCCCGGTTCATGCCCTCGTCATCTATACGAGCCTTCTCGGCCTGTATAGAACTTGTGCTACAGAAGGTGTCGTCCACTTTTGAATCGTTTAAAGTAAAGCCCGCCATTCAAGACGGAAGAAAATCCTTTTGTCTTGAAGGCGGGACTTGGTGAACTACTTATTACTCGGAGAAACTAATTCTTGGAGCTGCTGTTTTTATCGTGTTTCTCTGTAAAATTTTCGACCTCTTCTCGTTGCTTACGGCGAAGATCCGCTTGGTTAGCAAGGTACTCTTCGGTCGCAGATTCGGTGTACCACTCGTGGAGGTAGGGATCAGCGCTATCAATTTCTGCCCCAGCGCCTAGGTTTTCCGGCACGGGGGAAGAACTGAACACGAAGTCACCCTTGTGTTCTTGGAGCCCAAATTGGACGCCCCGAGCAATCGCTGCATCCGCGTATGAATTACGTAGGATGGCTGGGTCGCATGCTAAGTCTTTGCCCCACGCCACCATGATGCCAATGAGGATGAGGGCGAAGGGCAATGAGCACGACACCATGATGGATTGCAGGCCGCTCAGGGCCTCTTCACCAGCAATGAGTAATAGTGCCAAGGATATTCCGCCTAGTGCAGCTCCCCAGATTACGGAGATGGGGGTAGAAGGAACCGGCCGACCCGATTGGGACATCGACCCCATGACATTGGTTGCGGAGTCAGCGGCAGTATTAAAAAAGACAACCACGGCAATGAGCACGACCACTGTAGTGACGCCAGCGAGCGGAAGCGTTCTTAAGACATCGAACATCACATTTTCGCCGGATCCTTTGATTTCGATTCCATCTCCGTCAAGGTGAGTCTTGATGGTCGTAGCGCCAAAGATGACATACCAGAGTAGAGATAGGGTCGTCGGGACGAGCATAATGACGAGTACGAATTCACGAATCGTGCGTCCGCGGGAAATCTTCGCGATGAACATGCCGACGAAGGGCGACCAGGAAATCCACCACGCCCAGTAGAGCATCGTCCAAGCGGTCACAAATTCCTTTTCTGTTTCACCTTGCGAAGGCGCGACGGACATCATATTTTCGAAGTTCTTAAAGAACTGCAGTACCGCTGCAGGAACCATATCGAGGATGTACATGGTGGGCCCTGCGATGAGGACAAAAAGCCCTAAACCGATTACAAGGCTCATATTGATGTTCGACAAAATGCGGATGCCGCGCTTGATGCCCGACATGGCAGAGAGAATGAAAATGACGGTGAGGATCGAAATAATCACCACCATGATTCCATCGCCTTCCAAAGGCTTGCCGGTAAGAATTGAAGTTCCCGTGCGAATCTGCAGAGCACCAATGCCTAGCGAAGTGGCCGTACCGAACAGGGTGACTAACACCGCGAAGATATCTACGATTTTCCCGAACACCCGGTTATTGGAATCTGTTACAAGAGGCTCGAACAAAGATGAAATGAGGGGAAGGCGTCCGCGCCGGTAGGCCGCATAAGCAAGTGCACCGCCGACCAGTGCATAAACCATCCAGGGCAGCGTAGCTTGGTGCAGAATTGCTTGAGAAAATGCGGGAAGTACTGCCTCTTTACTAGCTGGTTCCACATCTGAGAGGTAAGGCGGTGGTGTCAAAAAGTGAGAAAGCGGTTCCATCGGGCCATAGAAGACCAATCCGATCCCCAAGCCGGCCGCAAATAACATGGCAATCCATGAAATCCGAGAGAAATCGGGCGTCGAATCATCCGCGCCGAGTTTAATTTTTCCTGTTGGGGCGATTGCAATTGAAAGCAGGAAAATCGTAGCTGCGATCATGATGATCGTGAAAAGCCATCCGAAGTGTTGGACGACCCAAGATTGTAGTTGGCTTCCTGTGCTTGCCAAGTTGTCTGGTGCGATGATCGACCAAATGATAATGCCGATGGTAGCGGCCAAAGCCACTGCGAAAACTGATTTATTTGTTTTGAAATCGGCGCGAGTGTTTTCGACACTTACTCCGGGGATGAGGGCAGGATGTATGGAACGTTCTCCTGAAGCGGCTTTCGCAATGGCTGACCGTGCCTTCTGCGAGGCAGTTTCAGGTGATCTGGCATCTGAAGATCTAGGTTTATTCATTGTTGATCCTCTCTAAAGCATTTGAGTGATATGTAACCTATTTAATGATTTCACATAATGATGGCGTTAGACGGGCGTCAAAACCTTGCTCTGAGGCTGAGCGGCAGCTTGAATTGATTCTGGAGAGTTGGGGAGTAGCCACCTTCAGCCCAAACATGCAACCGGCGGGTCCTACAAGGCATAATTGTCTGCATGACTCGACTATTTGGAACCGATGGAGTTCGCGGCCTCGCGAATAAAAAGCTGACTCCCATTTTGGCCTTGACGCTGGGACAAGCGGCTGCAGAGGTCTTTACTGCGCAGCGCGAATCTTATGAGCGCCGCCCCTTGGCAATCATCGGCCGTGACCCCCGCGTATCGGGCGAAATGCTCGATGCCGCTATCGCCGCAGGCTTGGCGTCTCGCGGCGTGGACGTTGTGCGCGTGGGGGTGCTTCCTACCCCAGCTATCGCCTTTTTGACGGATGATTATGGTGCGGATCTCGGCGTGATGATCTCTGCCTCCCACAACCCGATGCCCGATAATGGCATTAAGTTTTTCTCCGCTGGCGGTAAGAAATTGCCGGATAGCGTCGAAGATGAGATTCAGGCCGCGATGGATAACCTCGTTGAGGAAGGCCCAACGGGCACCAAGTTGGGCCGGATTATCTCGGAGGCTCCCGATGGACGCGAGCGCTACCTAGAGCACCTCAAGGAAGTCGTATCCACTGACTTAAGCGGCATCAAGGTGGTCGTGGATGCGGCTAATGGCGCGGCGTCTAAGGTCGCTCCCAGTGCCTATGAAGCAGCAGGCGCTGAGGTTATTCCGATTTACCACCGGCCCAATGCCTTTAATATCAACGAGAACTGTGGTTCCACCCATATTGAAAAAGCCCAGGCAGCGGTGCTTGAGCACGGTGCCGATTTGGGCCTTGCCCACGATGGCGATGCGGACCGCTGCCTCGCCGTCGATGCCGAAGGCAATGTGGTCGATGGTGATCAGATCATGGCCTTGCTCGCGGTGGGCATGAAGGAAGACAATGACCTGCGCTTTAATACGCTCGTGGCCACGGTCATGTCCAACCTCGGCTTGACTCTCGCCATGGAAAAGCAAGGTATTGAGGTCCGTCACGCGGCGGTGGGCGATCGCTATGTGCTTGAAGAACTCCACCGCGGCGATTTCTCCTTGGGTGGCGAGCAATCTGGGCATGTCGTGCTTCCTGATGACTCCACTACCGGCGATGGCACCCTCACCGGCCTTTCCATCATGGCGCGCATGGCCAAGTCTGGAAAGAGCTTGAAGGAACTGGCATCCGTGATGACCGTATTGCCGCAGGTGCTCATCAATGTTCCGGTATCCAATAAGGCCGCGATCATGGATTCTGCCGAGGTTAAGCAAGCCATCGTGGAGGCAGAAGAAGAGCTCGGGGAGACCGGCCGCGTGCTGCTGCGCCCCTCCGGCACCGAAGAGCTGTTCCGCGTCATGGTGGAAGCGGCAGAAGAGGAACACGCCCGCAAGGTAGCAGGTAGGCTTTCTGCCGTCGTCGCCTCGGTCTAGGTAGATAAGAAAATAAGAAGTATCGGGGAACCATTTGGTATAAACCCCAGTCCAATGAAGGTGAGCACACTTACCGCATATGGATTTGGGGATTTATACCGATGTCTGAGGTTTTCCTTCGCCCTGCAGAGGCGATGTCTGCACTACAACAAGCTATAAGCGCCAATGATGAACAGCGCCAAGCTCACCGCGCCGACGTTCCAGACTTTCCTATTGCCGCGGCAGGGAGGAGATTTTCTGGGCACGGGGAGCGCATCCGCAGCATCCTCGCGCGCATTCATGACAATGGAACGTGGCGCTTAGACAATATCTCTGCCACAGGTCAGGCAGCGCACGATCAGATGCGCGCATTCGCCACGTATGATTCCAGCTTTAGCCGCTCCTTTGCAGGAGAGAGCGGAAAGGCCGTGGACTAGTGAGTACGCTGACTAAATCGCTTTTAGGGGATTATTCCGCCGCCATTTCGCAGTTCCAATTGGCCTGCCTGGGACATTACTCCGGTCCCAGCATGCCATTGGGGCTTCTAGGTGAGCTCATCAGCGCGGTAGATGGCATCGCCCCACAAAACATACTGCGTCATACCATCTCCGCGGTGGGAGGAAATCTCCCGCACGGCGGCGGGAAGGGGCTTGCGGATTTCCTGCGCACGGATGACTCTGAGATTGCCCATGGAACCTTGCGCGAGCACCTGACCGGCATTCAAAAAGACTTTGATATCCACCGCGATGAAGGCAAGCAGCTTACGGACTCTGCCAAGCAATGCTCGGGCGCTATTTCCGATGTCGTCGATACCTCCGATACCGCACTGACCGAGCTGATCTCCGCGGTCATCCCACTGCTCAATATCTTGTCCATGGTGGCTACCAGGCACCCGCTGGCCAAGTTCATTATTCCCATCGTGTCTACCATTGGTTCGAAAATCATCGATGACACCAATGACTCCATCGCCAGCACGTGCCGGGACCGCGATGATGCCATTGAATCCTGTTACGACGAGTTCGAATCCCGGTGCGAATGCGTCTGCGAGCGTCCTCTGCCTGAGGAATGCCCCGAGCCAGCAGAGGCCGAGGAGGATACCTGCCCACCACCGGTGGAAAAGTGCCCAGATACGCCAGACCCCACGCGGCCGATGCCCAATGGCGGGGGCGACACCGCCTCCAACCCGCCACAGCCAGCGCAACCAACGCAGCCCGCATCCACCGCTGAATGCCCGCCCAAGCCGGAGCCGATGCCGGAACCAAAGCCAGATCCGAAACCGGCACCACTACCAGATCCAAAGCCAGCACCGGCCCCACAGCCAGCACCTGAACCCACACCTGAGCAGCATCCTTCCGAGTGCCAGTGCCAACAGTGCCGCGGTTCGGTGAACAATGATCCTCAACCGACCGAACCCACGACCACGCCGGCGCATGCGGACCCAGATCCAGAGCCCGAACCAGAACCGAAACCACAAGATTGCCCACCGGAACAACAGGAACAACCCGCACCCCAGCCTGAACAGGACCCAGTCCCTGAGCCTGTGCCAGAGGATACTGAGTGCGAAGAGGAACCAACAGCACCGGCTGCAGTGGAAGAAGATGCAGCTTGTGACATCGAGTCCTCCTGCAGCGGCAGCTTGGGAATCGTCGGCGCCGGAATTGCTTTGGTAGGCGTAGGACTCATCATTGAGGGCGCTGCAGAATGCCTAGAAAATATCGCGGATGCCGATTGCCCGGCCCCAGGACCGGAGCCTGCGCCTGAGCCAGAACCCGAGCCGGAACCTTGCCCTGAACCAGAACCAGAACCGGAACCCGAACCGTGCCCAGAACCTGAGCCTCAACCCGAACCCGAGCCTGAACCGTGCCCGGAAGACGGAACAATTGAGCCGCCTCCGGAGCTTTCCCAGGTAGAAGAGCCAGCCCCGCCTCCAGAAAAGGTGCAGCACTTGCAGGCAGCAGAAGCCGCTGGAGCTGGAGCACCTGCGCCAGAGCCGCAGCCTCAACCTGAGCCAGCACCAGCGCCAGCACCGGAATCTGAACAGCCACCGGCCCCGGCACCGGCACCTACTCCGGATCCCGAGGCTGATACCCAGCTTGCGCCAGCGCCAGACTCAGATGAACCATCCGTGACTGCACGAAAGGCAGGGCAGTGGTAATGAATAACGATTTTGCAGAATTCGCGCAGGGATTTCGCGAGCGCACCGCGCGACGCATGTTGGAATTTGAAAAAAGCCTGGCTAAGGCCCAAGACGAGCTAGAAAAGTCCACGGCCAAGGCCGTCCAACAGGCCAAAAATGAGCAGCATGGGGGAAGGGAAGGTGATGCGGTGGGGCATCGGCAAGCAGCTGCTGGAACGTGGCGCCGAAATGCTGCTGCCCCAACGCGTGGCAATAACGCATCGGGGCAGGTGAAATCTGTGCTGCGACGTGGATAGGTCTAGTTCAGCGAGTTAGCTTTTAGTCATCGCGGGAAACGCCGGCGCGCTCGGCCAGTTCATCGCCGGTAAAGCTTTCTACCTTCTTCGCACTCGCCTCAGGATCCGCAAAGCCGTCATAGGCGGACTCGCCGGCAAGGGTGGAAAGCAAGAAACCGGTGACAAGACCGCGGGCGATTTCGGTGGGGCCGGATTGGAAGGCGCCGGAACCGATGGCCAATTTGCGGAAGCGATCTTCGCTAAAGCCAGCCTGAGTGCCCTTGTCGATGGCCCGGTACGCCACCTGGCCACGCCAGTTATAGGCCAGCTTGGCGGGGTTTCCGGCATTGAAAATGTCATCGCGACCAGAGCCAATGACTAGGCCCGGAGTATCGAGGCTGCGAGCGGCCTCGACGGAGGACGGGGCGGTCACTGCGGGATAAATCGCTGCGACGGCCTTGACCTTCGGGTTATCAACCGCGCTCAAAACCGCGGTGCCGCCTCCCATGCCGTGGCCAATCATGCCGAGCTTGCCCGGCGATACGGTAATATTGCCGGTTCCGAGTTTTACCCCAGCGGCGATCTGCAACGCAGATTCCATGTCTGCAGACAGGTTGCGGTGGTCAGGGAACATGCCGGTCTCAGAATCGGGGGCGACCACGACGATGCCCCAGCTGGCGAGGTGGCGCAGCGTGGCGTGGTAATCCTTGATTTTGTGCATCCAATCGTGGCCAAAGGCGACGGCGGGCAAGCCTTGGCCTTCCGCAGGGGTATAAACCTTGCCGGTAATACCTGCATAATCGAGGTCGCCAACCAGCACGCGGTTGCGGCCACGCTTCGATAATGTTCCGAGGTGTTTATTCAAATTCGCAGACACGCATTCTAGGATAGATGAAGATCACCCCGTGCTGGTGGCAAGGGGTGGCGAGTGGCACATGCGGGGGATTCGCGGAGGCCAAAAGGGGTGCGCGGCGCCGAAGTTGTATGGGTTGCCTTACTTGCGCGCCGGCGAGAAAGCAGGCGAAAATGTGCACTAGGTAACATTCTCTATGCTTCTCTGGGAAGGCAGGTCGCCGCATATGACTACCGGCACCCTCAAGATCGACCAATTATTTTCGCAGGATGGGCCGGAGGTAAAGACCGGCATCATCGACAGGGTGGCCTATGCCTCCGATGCCTCGCACTACCTCTACACCCCAAAGGCCGTTATTGAAGCGCGCTCGGCAGAACACGTGGCCGCCATTTTCAAAGCGGGGCGGCAGCACGGTATTCCGGTGACCTTGCGCTCGGGCGGCACCTCCTTGGCTGGCCAGGCCTCCGGCGAGGGCTACCTGGTGGATGTGCGCAAGCATTTCCGGGGCATAGAAGTCCTCGATGACGGCAAGCGGGTACGCGTGCAGCCAGGGGCAACCGTGCGCCAGGTCAATGCGCGTTTGGGGCTGCGCAACCGCAAGCTCGGCCCAGACCCGGCCAGCGAAGCGGCCTGCACCATCGGCGGCGTGGTGGCGAATAATTCTTCCGGCATGGCCTGCGGCACCGAATTCAATACCTACAACACCTTGGAATCGCTGACCTTTGTCTTGCCTTCCGGCACGGTGATCAATACCGCGGACACGGATGCGGACCGGCAATTCCAGGCACAAGAACCCGAGCTGGTGGATACGCTGACCCGCCTGCAGCGCCGCGTGCGCGATAATCAGGAATCAGTAGATATCATCCGCCGCCACTTCCAGCTGAAAAATACGATGGGCTACGGGCTTAATTCCTTCCTGGATTTTGATAGCCCAGTCAAGCTTTTTGAGCACCTCTTGGTGGGCTCCGAAGGAACACTCGCATTTATCGCGGAAGCGGTCTTTCGTACCGTGCACATCTCTTCCCTCACGACGACTACCGTGGCGGTCTTTAATAATCTCTCCGCCGCTACGAAGGCGCTGCCTTCCCTGGTGGAGACCGGTGCTGCCACCCTGGAGCTGATGGATTCTGCCTCCATTCGCGTGGGCCAAGGCTTTGATAAGGTCCCGCAGGCCATTACTGGTTTCGATGTGGATTCGCAGGCCGCGCTGCTCATCGAGTACCAATCCGATGACAAGGAAGAGCTGCGGGAAAAAGAAAACAAGGGCTCGTCCCTTTTGCGTGAATTGGACCTGCAATCGCCGGCGGAGTTTTCTGCCGATATTCCCACCCGCACCGCCGCGTGGAATTTCCGCAAGGGCCTGTATGCACAGGTGGCAGAAGCGAGGCCCTCCGGCACCACGGCGCTATTGGAAGACGTTGTGGTGCCGGTGGGTGATTTGGCTGATACCTGTTCCTCCTTGCAGGAGCTTTTTACCCGCTATTCTTACGACGATGCGGTCATTTTCGGCCACGCGAAAGACGGCAATATCCACTTCCTTCTAACGGACCGCTTCGAAGGCGATAGCGCCATTGGCCGCTACAACAACTTCAATGAGGAAATGGTGGACTTGGTGCTTTCGGCAGAGGGAAACCTCAAGGCCGAACACGGCACCGGCCGCGCCATGGCCCCGTATGTGCGCCGCCAGTACGGCGATGAGCTCTACGAGGTCATGCAGCAGCTCAAGCGCGCCTGCGATCCCACCGGGACCATGAACCCAGGCGTCATCCTGGACGATGACCCCGATGCACACATTACAAATATCAAGCTCAACCCCACGGTGGAAGAAGAAATCGACCCGTGCGTTGAGTGCGGCTATTGCGAGCCGGTCTGCCCGTCGAGGGATCTCACCTTGACCCCGCGCCAGCGCATCGTGGTGCGCCGCGCCCGCCAGCGGGCGCAGGAAAATGGCGATACGCACTTGGTTGCAGAACTCGATGAGGCTTATGAGTACATGGGCATCGATACGTGCGCCGTGGATTCCATGTGTCTAACCGCCTGCCCGGTGGGCATTGATACCGGTAAATTCATCAAGAAGCTGCGCCACGAGAATGCCGGGGCCGCAGAAGAAAAGGTCTGGTCTACTGCCGCCAAGAATTGGCAGGTCACCAGCCGCGGTGCCGCAACGGCGCTAACCGGCGCGCACATGCTGCCGGCGCAGCTGGTCACGAAGGTTACCGACGTCGCCCGCTCGCTCGTCGGCCCCGATACCGTGCCGGGATACCAGCCGGAGTTAGGAAAGGGCGGCAAGTCCCGCGAGCGCCTGGCCGGGCGCGTGGGCGATCGCTATGCAGAGACCTCGGGAATCTATCTTCCAGCCTGCGTAAACTCCATGTTCGCCCCACAAGGCGAGGGCATGGGTGCCACTGAGGCCTTCATTACCGTCTTGGAGAGGGCGGGGATCGCGCTGGAGATTCCCAAGGGCATCGAGAAGCTCTGCTGTGGAACGCCATGGTCCTCAAAGGGCATGCGCAAGGGCCACGACATTATGGAGCAGCGCGTGCGCGAGACCGTCATGGAGGCCACAGATAACGCCCGCCTGCCCGTGATCGTGGACGCTTCCAGCTGTACCACGGGCTTTCAGGAAATGCTGGAATCCGTTGGCATTACCGTCATCGATGCGCTGAGCTTTACCGCCGATACGCTGCTACCGCGCCTCGAGACCACCCAGCCGGTGGATTCTATGACGATTCACCCGACCTGTTCGGCGTTCCAGCTCGGCATGATGGGCGATGTGGAAAAGGTCGCCCGGGCCGCAGCTACGGAGGTGCACGTACCCACCGCCTGGAATTGTTGCGGTTATGCCGGCGACCGCGGCATGCTCCACCCAGAGCTTACGGAGTCCGCCACCCGCGCCGAGGCCGCCCAGGTCACGGAGCTGGGCGCGCAGTATCACGCCTCTACCAACCGCACGTGTGAGCTGGGCATGACCCGCGCCACCGGCGAGGATTACCACCACGTCCTGGAGATGCTGGAGCGCGCTACCCGCTAACGGTCCGGCAAGGAAGGGGCGCGGCTGCTTGCCGATGCCCCCTCTTCTCCCGCAACCCGGTCAGCTGCAGTGCGGGAGGGTTGCTCACCGAGGGCGCGAAAACTAGCGGTGTGAAGGCCAGTTTTCAGTAACTATAAACGGCCCGAATTAGTATGCGGCCATAAATAACAGGCCCTAGTCCAACCCCCGGTTCGTGTTGACCAATGAGGTAGGATTCCTTTTTATGTGTGGAATTGTTGGATATGTTGGTCACGCTAGCGGTGACCGCGAATACTTCGCTCTGGATGTAGTCGTGGAAGGTCTGCACAGACTGGAATACCGCGGCTATGACTCCGCTGGTGTGGCGATGTACGCCGATGGGGAGATTAGCTGGCGGAAAAAGGCGGGCAAGGTTGCAGCCTTGGACGATGAGATCGCAGCCCGTCCGCTGAAGGATTCCGTGTTGGGAATCGGGCACACCCGTTGGGCCACCCACGGTGGTCCGACCGATCTCAATGCACACCCGCACGTCGTTGACGGTGGCAAGCTGGCCGTGGTGCACAACGGCATCATCGAAAACTTCGCGGAGCTGCGCACCGAGCTGTTGAACAAGGGCTACAACTTCGTTTCTGAAACCGATACTGAAGTCGCCGCGGCCTTGCTTGGCGATGTTTTCCACAACGACGCCGCAGGTGACCTCACCAAGGCAATGCAGTTGACCGCTAAGCGCCTCGACGGTGCGTTTACCCTGCTGGCTATTCACGCTGACCAGCCGGATCGCATCGTTGCTGCCCGCCGCGATTCGCCCTTGGTCATCGGCTTGGGTGAGGGCGAGAACTTCTTGGGCTCTGACGTATCGGGCTTTATTGACTACACCAAGTCCGCAGTGGAAATGGACAATGACCAGGTGGTCACCATCACTGCTGACGATGTGGTCATTACTGACTACGACGGCAACCCCACCGAGGGCAAGTCCTTTGAGATCAAGTGGGACGCGGCCGCCGCTGAAAAGGGCGGTTTTGATTCCTTCATGGAAAAGGAAATCCACGACCAGCCTGCCGCTGTACGCGATACCTTGCTGGGTCGCTTTGATGAGCAGGGGCAGCTGACTCTGGATGATTTGCGCATCGATGAGTCGGTCTTGAAGTCCATCGATAAGATCATCGTGATCGCCTGCGGCACGGCGGCCTATGCTGGCCATGTGGCGCGGTACGCCATCGAGCACTGGTGCCGCATCCCCACCGAGGTCGAGCTCGCCCACGAGTTCCGCTACCGCGATCCGATCGTTAATGAGAAGACCTTGGTCGTGGCCTTGTCCCAATCCGGTGAGACCATGGACACCCTGATGGCCGTGCGCCACGCCCGCCAGCAGGGCGCAAAGGTCATCGCCATCTGCAATACGCAGGGCTCGTCCATTCCGCGCGAATCCGATGCGGCGCTCTACACCCACGCGGGTCCCGAAATCGCGGTGGCTTCCACCAAGGCTTTCTTGGCGCAGATCACCGCGACCTACCTGCTGGGCCTGTACCTGGCACAGCTGCGCGGCAATATGTTCTCCGATGAAATTCAGGGGGTTCTTGCTGAGCTGCGCAATATGCCGGACAAGGTACAAACCGTCATTGATGAAGAGCAGCAGGTAGCTGGCCTGGCCAACTCCATGAAGGATGCGGAATCCGTGCTCTTCTTGGGCCGCCACGTAGGCTTCCCGGTTGCCCTTGAAGGCGCGCTGAAGCTTAAGGAGATCGCCTACCTGCACGCAGAAGGTTTTGCCGCAGGCGAGCTCAAGCACGGCCCGATCGCGCTGATTGAAGAGGGCCAGCCGGTCTTCGTCATCGTGCCGTCCCCGCGCGGGCGCGATTCGCTGCACTCCAAGGTGGTATCCAATATCCAGGAAATCCGCGCCCGCGGTGCCATCACCATCGTGATCGCAGAAGAAGGCGATACCGCGGTAGAGGATTACGCTAACCACGTCATCCGCGTGCCAAAGGCGCCGACGTTGATGCAGCCGCTCCTTGCTACGGTTCCCCTGCAGATCTTTGCCGCACACGTGGCAAAGTCCAAGGGCTACGACGTTGACCAGCCGCGCAACCTGGCCAAGTCCGTGACCGTGGAATAACCTTTCCGGCGCCGCAAACCCCTTTCTCGCCCTTGCTTGCACGGGCGGGGGAGGGGTTTATACGTATCTGCAGTAAATTCAGCGCGCGGGTGGAAAGTGGCACAATAGTGGCATGCTGAAAACCACAATTGACCTTGCTGCCATCGCGCATAATGTGCGGCTGATTAAGGAGAAGATCGGCCCAGACGTCAAGCTGATGTGCGTGGTGAAGGCGGATGCTTACGGGCACGGGGTAGAAAGGGTCGTGCCCGTGATGCTGGAAGCAGGGGCGGATTCCATTGGCGTCGCCACGCTGACAGAAGCCGTGCAGCTGCGGCGCATGGGTGTGGATTCACCCATCGCGGCATGGATTTGGCAGTCGGATCAGGTACTAGAAGAGGCCTTGGCTTCTGGCATCCAGATTGCGGTCAATTCCCCGGCGCAGGCCCAGAAGCTGGTGGAAGCGGAAATCCCCGCCGAGGTCTATATCAAGGTCGAAACCGGAATGCACCGCTCTGGGGTGGATAAGGCGGACTGGGATGAGGTTTTCGCGCTGCTGCGGGATGCCCCGCATATCACCGTCTTGGGCCTCATGTCCCACTTTGCCTGCGCGGACGATCCGGATGACGCCCATAATGACGCCCAGGAAGAAGAGTTTCGGCGCGCCCTGGATGTGGCGCGTGCGGCCGGGCTGGAGTGCCCGGTTAATCATTTGGCCAATTCACCAGCCACGCTCTCGCGCCCGTCGGCGCACTTTGACCAGGTGCGCGTCGGCCTCGCGTGCTACGGGCTCGAGCCCATCGCTGGGCGGGACCATGGCTTGCGCCCTGCAATGACGTGGTCCGGAAACGTCTTTGGGCTTAAGCCGATCGACAAGAATGAGGCCACCAGTTACGGGCGCACGTGGAGCGCGGATAAGCCAGGTTTTCTGGCCACGGTGGATTGTGGCTATGCCGATGGCCTGCCGCGCGCGTGCCAGGGCCACCTTCAGGTGGGCATCGGCGGGCGGCTGTATCCCCAGGTAGGCCGGGTGTGCATGGACCAAATTGTGGTGGATCTAGGAGAAAACCCGCACGGCATTGCACCCGGTGATGAGGTGACCATCTTTGGCCAGGGCGGCATGTCTGCCACAGAGCTTGCTGATGCTGTGGGCACCATCAACTATGAAGTGGTCTGTCGGCCCACCGGCCGCACTGAACGCGAATATATAGGAGAGGCCGATGCGCAGTAATTTTCCGGAGTCTGGAACCCGCGATCTGGCAACGGTGGAACAGACCCATGCCTGCGGCAAGGAACTGGGCGCCGCGCTGGAAGCCGGCGATGTCGTCATCTTGGATGGCCCATTGGGCGCGGGCAAGACCACCTTCACCCAAGGCATAGCCCAGGGCATGCAGGTCAAGGGCCGGATTACCTCGCCCACGTTCGTCATCGCCCGCGTGCACCGCTCCCGGGTTGGGGGGCCGGACCTGGTGCATGTGGATGCGTACCGCCTCTTGGACGAGGGAGGCTCCAATTCCGGCGATCCCCTGGGGGAGCTGGATGCCTTGGATTTGGATACCGAGCTTGCCGATGCCGTCGTCGTCGCCGAATGGGGCGGCGGCCTTATCGAGCAGATTGCGGATTCCTACCTCTTTGTCAGCATCGACCGCGAACCGGCGGAGTTCGCCAGCGCCGATGAGGACGTGCGCCGCGTCAGTTGGTCGTGGCGACACAATGATTAGGTAGGTCTCATTAATTTGAAGGTATAAGTGATGGATATCGTAGGGCGTCAAGTTGCTTTAGGTAATTAAGGTGCGGGATCCTTGAAGGGTGTTAGATCTCCTAGCCTCCAGTCCTCTGCTCGCCCTTTTTGCCATCATGGCCATCGGTTTGGCCATCGGCAAAATCAAATTCTTTGGTATTTCTTTGGGTGCCGCGGCCGCGATGTTCGTGGCGCTCGGGCTGTCTACCGCCAATCCGGATATCCAGATTCCACCGCTGGTGTATCAATTCGGCTTGGCCATTTTTGTTTATGCCATTGGCCTGAACTTCGGACCGTCGTTCGTCCGCGAATTTGCTACCCGTGGCTGGAAGCTGACCGTCTTTATGATCGGCATGTTGGTCCTGTTGGTCGGCGTGGGCTTTGGGCTTATCCACGTCTTCGGCCTCGAAACCGATGTGGCCGCTGGTATGTTTGCCGGTTCGCTGTCGTCCACGCCAGGTATGGCAGCGGTGGTGGATATGCTGGGCAATTCCACCCCGGTCGTCGGCTATTCGCTGGCTTATCCGGGCGCGGTCATCGGCGCGATCCTGGTCGCCGCCATCGGCGCGAAGGTTCTCAAGGTAGACCACGAGGCGGACGCCAAGGAAGAGGGAATGATTCCCGCCCCGCTGGTGGCCAAAGGCGTGCGGCTGACCAAAGACTTCCCGGATACGGCCGGACACCTTTATCAAGTAACCGGGCACAGCGTAGTGGCCACCCGCGAGATCTCCGATATGGAAAATCACCGTCTGGCACAGCCGGATATGCCCCTGCGCAAGGGCGAAGCATTCCTTATTAATGGCTCCGAAAAAGACGTCGCCGGTGCCATCGAGGTGCTCGGTGAGGAATACCCCGTCGAGCTCACCCCAGAGGCGGGCCTGGAATTTAAGCGGATAACCGTGTCTAATCCGCAAATTGCGGGCAAGCGCATCCGCGATATCGATGCGCTCGAGCACGGTTTTATCATCGCGCGCGTGCGCAAGGGCGATAGCGATGCGGTCCCGCACCCGGATATGGTGCTGAATTACTCCGACCGCGTGCGCGTGGTGTGCAGCTCGCACCACGTGCGCGAAGTGCGAAAGTACTTGGGCGATTCCGAATCGGCGCTCGGCAATGCTGACCTCTTATCCATGTCCATCGGTTTGACCTTGGGTATGCTGCTGGGCCTTATCCCCATTCCCATGCCGGGCGGATCGACCCTGCAGCTCGGGTTTGGTGGCGGCCCCGTCGTGGTCGGCCTATTCCTCGGCTACCTGAACCGCACCGGCCCCATCAATTGGCAGATGCCCTTCCACACCAGGGAAACACTTTCGAACCTGGGGCTGACGCTCTTCCTGGCGGGCGTGGGGACATCGGCAGGCGCATCGTTCCGCGATGCGCTTACGGATCCGTCCTCGCTGACCATCATCGGCGTCGGCTTTATCATTACCTTGGTATCGGCCATCCTCATCGGCGTCATCGGCATGCTGGTGCTGCGCTTGAAGTGGGACGAGGCCATGGGCTGTGCGGCGGGCATGACCACGAACCCGGCAGTATTTGCCTATATCCGGGGCCAAACCGGCACGGAGCTGGCTGGGCGCGGCTGGGCAACGGTGTACCCGACCACCATCATTGGCAAGATTATCGCCGCTCAGGTGCTGTTATTGTTATTGCTTTAGCCCCGTATGCCCCGCGCTAATTATTCACCCACTGGGTAAGCCGCCTACACTGGCAGGCACTACCCCGTGGGTGAGTGTTTGTTGGCCGCCGAGTAGCCTCGGTAAAAAGAACTGACAATCACTTCACCATATGTACATATAGGACCCCCTTGACCCGAGGAGCGTTACTCACCCCATGACTAAATTTGCTCGCAACCTGACCACGACCATTATCGCGCTGTTTATCATTGTGATGATGGTGCTCGTTGCCGGGGCCACCCTGCGTGATGAGGATTCCTTGGAAGGCAACCTCACCAACACCTTGCAGCATGCCCCGCGGAACCTCGAGGTAATGTCGCTCATTCCTTCTGATGTCTACGGCGCCGACTACAGCGCCATCGGCTTCATTTGCGAGGGCATGGCAGAAGACAAGGTCAAGGAAGCCGCCCCGAACCCTGATGACATCACCTTCGAGGACGGCGTCGTTCCTGAGGGCAAGAGCTACGTCATGGCGCTGGGCCACAACGTTGATCTCTATGTAGAGGAATTGGATTCCTCCGAGGTCGAGGTCTGCGAGATGATCAACACCCAGGTTAAAGCCATGGAGCAGCAGGGCCACGGCCTAGACGGCGGGGTTCCGCTGGTCCAGGGCTCCCAGCCGCTGACCTTCCAGAGCGATGACGGCGTGTGGAAGCTGGTCGGCTAATGCGCGCCCTGGCCATCGATACGGCGACGACGGCCCTGGTCACCGGGGTAGTCGATACCGAGGCTGGGCAGACCACGCAGCGAGTTCTGGCCGATACGCGCGCGCACAATGAACGGCTCATGCCCACCATCCTCGAGGTGATGAGCGAGGCCGGGCTTGAGCTCGGTAACCTCGATGCCGTCGTTGCAGGCATGGGGCCTGGCCCCTTTACCGGCTTGCGCGTTGGCATGTCCACGGCATCGGCGCTTGCCGATGCCCTCTCCATCCCCCTCCACGGCGTCTGCACCCACGATGCCATCGCGCATACCGCGCTAGCAGGGGCGAATGAAAAGGACGCGGCGCTGGTCGCCACCGATGCCCGGCGCAAGGAAATTTATTGGGCCACCTACCGCGCGGGGCAACGCCTTATGGGCCCAGGGGTATCGAAGCCGGGGGATCTCACCCTGGAGGGGATCGCGCAGATCATCATTCCAGAAAAACTGGCTGACCAGCTGCCGGGAGTGCTGGCTGCGCTGCCGCGTGGTGAGGCCGCGCCCACTGCCGAGGGCCTAGTGGCCGTCGCGCAACTAGATGCGGATCCAGAACCATTCGTACCGATGTACCTGCGCCGGCCCGATGCGGTTCCACCCAAAAAGCAGCAGCTTTCCCCGGCCATTCCAGAGGTACACCTGTGAACCTGCGCGAGCTTACTCCCGCCGATGCGCCGCGCTGCGCCGAGCTGGAAAAGGTGCTGTTTCCTGGCGAAACCCCGTGGACGGCAGCGGTATTTGAGCAAGAAATGGCCCAGCCCTTCACCTTCTACCTCGGGGTGGAAGGTGCCCTTGACCCCGCAGCGCCGGAGGACGGCGAGGATCCAGTCCTCCTAGGCTATGCCGGCATCGGCATGATGGGCCCGGCCGCAGACCCAGAGTTTGAAATCCACACCATCGGCGTCGATCCGCAGGCACAGCGCCGCGGTATCGCGCGCATGATGATGGATAATATTTGCTATATCGCGGACCTAAAAAGCGCGCCGGTCTTTTTGGAGGTGCGCGTGGGAAACGATCCCGCCATCGAGCTGTACCGGCGCTACGGTTTTAGCATCGAGGGGATTCGCCGCAATTACTATCAGCCCTCCGGCGCGGATGCGCACGTGATGGTGCGTCCCAGCCAGTCCCCGCAAGCACGCCAGCGTGAAGCAAAGGAGCAGTAATGAAGGTTATGGGCATCGAGTCCTCCTGCGATGAGACCGGGGTGGGCATCGTCGAATTGGGCCAGGATGGCCACATGGATATCGTGGCCAACGCCGTTGCTTCTTCCATGGAGCAGCACGCGCGTTTCGGCGGCGTCGTGCCCGAAATCGCTTCGCGCGCGCACTTGGAAGCCATGCCGCAGGTGATGCGGGCGGCGTTGGAAGAGGCGGGCATCGATAAGCCGGATGCCATTGCAGCCACGGTGGGCCCAGGCCTGGCCGGCGCCCTGCTCGTTGGCGCCTCTGCCGCCAAAGCCTATGCCGCGGCGTGGAATGTGCCCTTTTATGGTGTCAACCACCTCGGCGGCCATGTGGCCGTGGCCAACCTGGAGGGCGAAACGCTGCCGCACTCGGTGGCCCTGCTGGTATCCGGCGGGCACACCCAGCTGCTCGAGGTCGAGGCCGTGGGAAAGCCGATGCGCGAGTTGGGCTCCACGCTTGATGATGCCGCCGGTGAGGCCTACGACAAAGTCTCCCGCCTTTTGGGCTTGGGCTATCCGGGAGGTCCGGTCATAGATAAGCTGGCTGCGCGCGGTAGCGCCACCATCGCCTTTCCCCGTGGCATGTCGCGAGCCGAAGACCTGCGCGGACCGCACCGCCATGATTTTTCTTTTTCCGGCCTTAAAACGGCCGTCGCTCGCTATGTCGAACGTGCCGAACAGGCTGGTGAGACCATATCCGTCGAGGACGTCTGTGCCTCGTTCCAAGAGGCGGTGGCCGATGTGTTGACCGCCAAGGCCATCCGCGCCTGCGAAGATACCGGTGCCAAGGTGCTCCTGCTCGGCGGCGGCGTGGCGGCTAATTCTCGGCTGCGCGAGCTGGCGGCCGAGCGTTGTAGCGCCGCTGGGGTAGAGCTGCGCGTGCCGCGCTTGCAGCTGTGCACCGATAATGGCGTGATGATAGCGGCGATTGGGGCCCAGCTGATTCACGAGGGCGCGCAGCCCTCCGGGCTTGGCGTGGGCACCGATACGCAGATGGAAGTGGAAGAACCTCAGTTAACCTAAAGTTCTTTTTCCTCGCACTGCAGGGCAGGCAAGGTGGCGGTAACCTAAGACAGGTTCCCGCCCCTTTTTCCTTGATACAAGGAGTATTCCCTTATGACAGTCGGTTTTCTCGTCCAGCCGGATCTCTCTCGCCGCACGATCGAATTCGAGCTGGAACACGCGAACCAATACCTCGGTGGCGCTGAAAAGGACCGGGTTTCCGTGGTCTTTCAGGATGACGGCACCACCTATGCCGCACTCTATAATCCAGAGGCGAAGCAGGAGGGAGCCGAGCCCAACCCCGTAGCGTCGCTTGCGCGCAATGCCGCAGACACGGGCAATTCCGCCTTCTTGCAAGACCCCATCCGCGCTATCAGCGGCCCAGTCATCTTTGTAGATGCCGAAGGCGACAACGACACCATCGATGAGGTCATCGCTTCCGTTAAGCACGGCATCCGTGCGGTGGAGAACTACCGCGAGGACTTCCCAGATGAGTACACCCTGTGGCGCGCTGCGGTGATTAACTCCACGAAGAGCGCATAAGCACGCCCCCTTTCAGCGCTCGGAGTGGCGCAGCCACGTGAGCACGGCCTTGACGCGGCGGTTGGCGTCCTCGGGCCGGAAGCCCAACTTCATAAAAACATTGGAGATATGCTTGCTTACCGCACCGGCGGTAAGAACGAGCTTGTCTTCGATTTCTTTATTGCTTAGGCCCTGCGCCATGAGCCCCAAAACTTCGCGCTCTCGGGCGGTTAATTGGCTCAGCCCCGTCCGTCGCGCGGAGAGCAGGGCAGTGACAACCTCTGAGTCGACGACTGTGCCGCCGCCTGCTACTTCTTCGAGAGTGCGCACGAATTCTTCCACATCGGAGACGCGCTCTTTGAGCAGGTAGCCGAATCCGCCGTGCTCCAAAAGCCGGTCCAGATAGCTTGCGGCGACGTATTGGCTGAGCACCACCACCGGTTGCGAGGGATCTGCCGCCCGCACATCGTGCACGGCACGTAGCCCATCATCGCTCATGGTGGGCGGCATGCGGACATCGGTGATGATCAGATCGAAGTCATCGCTGTCCGCGCAGGCCAGCAATTCCTCCGCATCGTTGGCCGTGGTCACGCTATGGCCCAGTGCCGCTAAAAGCTGTTCCAGCCCGGCGCGCAAAAGGGCGGAATCCTCTGCTAATAAGAGTTTCATTGGGCCTCCTGCAGCGGTAGTGCCATGGTCAATGTGGATCCTTGCCTTTCTGTTTGCGCGGGGGAGAAGTCGACAGTGCCGCCGAGGGCCGCCGCCCGTTCGCGTAGGCCGGCCAGCCCAGTGCCCATGGTAGTTTCGCCATTCGTGCCACGGCCTGTACCAGCGTCGACGCCATTACCAGTGACCGCGCGGGGATGCTCGGTATCGGGCCCACTAGGGGCCTGACCTGTAGAGCGGCCACCCGTACCGTTATCCCGGATGCTGAGGCGGAGATCATCGCCAAAAGAGATGGACACGGCGGCGGCGGTGGCTGCGCCGTGGGTGGATGCGTTGGTTAACGCCTCGGCTACCGCGTGGTAGGCCAGTAGCGCAGTCGTTTCTCCAATTGCGCGTTCCGCGCCTTCTACGTGCAGTTCCGCATCGAGCCCGCTGTGCGCCAAGAGTTCTTCGAGGGCGGGGATGAGGCCATCATCGAAAAGCACCTGTGGTGCAATACCGCGCACGGTCGCGCGGAGGGCGGATAAGGCCTGGGTGGCTTATGTTCGGCATCGGCAAGCGCCTGTTGAGCCTCGGGCGGGGATTGTAGCTTGGCCGCAGCCAGGTTGAGCTTGAGCGCGGTCAGGTACTGCTGCGGCCCATCGTGAAGCTCACGCTCGATGCGGCGGCGCTCGCCCGAAAAGGCATCAATAAGCGTGGCGCGCGAGGCCGCCAATTCCTGTGCGGAGGGGCTCAGGGCGAGCCGGGTGAGGGAAATGGAGGCTTTGACCAGCAGGCGGTTGAGCACTACCAGCAGGACGAGGAGCACGGCTGCTGCCAACCAGCACACGACAAAGATCAGTGGGCGATTATCGGTGGACCATTCGCCGATGTTGAATTCAGCCTGCGGAATAAACGGTGCGACCACCAATACGCCCGCGATAAAACCGACAAAGACCCAGTTGGCAAAGCAGGCCGCGCAAATGAGCAGCTGCAGGATGAGGTGATAAAACTGCTGCCAATCAAACCATCGATTGGCCCGCCGCGGGGAAATATTTTCGCCCATCCACGTCGCGCCGTAGCGGCCGATAGACTCCGCGGCGCGTGCGACCAGTGGAATCCACGGCAGCATGAGCACCGAAATCACCAGTCCCGGAAGAGCAAGTATTCCGAGGACGAGGCTCCACCCGTTGGCCTTGACAGTTCGCATATTCGTTCAGCCTAGCCGCCGCGCCGGGGTGGTGGCAGTAGAGCTAGCCCCACCATTTTTCGGGCAGCCTTCCCCATCGCGCGTGCGGGGCACGGCCGGTGGAATGGAGGGCATGTTGAAAGCACAGAATCTGAGCAAGCGCTACGGCAGCCATACCGCACTCGCCGAGGTGGACCTAAGCATCGAGCCGGGGGAATTTGTCGCGATTATGGGGCCATCCGGCAGCGGCAAGACAACGCTGTTGAACCTGCTATCCGGGCTGGATAAGCCCAGCTCCGGTACGGTCAACGCTCCGGGGCGCAAGGAGCGCGCCTTCGTCTTCCAGGACTATAATCTGCTGGAATCGCTGAATGCGCAGCGCAATGCCACGTTGACCGCGCGCTTTTCCGGCCGGCGCTGCAGCCGCGACGAGGTGCAGAAAACCTTCGCGTCTTTGGGGCTTGACGGACTGGAGCGCCGCTTGCCCGCGCAGCTGTCCGGCGGTCAGCAGCAGCGCGTCGCCGTCGCCCGCGCCTTGCTGGCTGGTGCGTCGTATATCTTTGCCGATGAGCCTACGGGCGCGCTTGACGATGCCACCGCCGAACTCGTCCTTGACCATCTGCGCACCGCCGCACGGGATGGGGCCGCAGTAGTTATGGTGACCCATTCGCACCTTGCTGCGGAAAACGCCGATCGCATCATTGAGCTCCAGGAGGCCAATCATGCTGGTGTGGCTTAAGGATTTACAAAGCAATTGGCTTTCGTGGCTTGCCGTTGCTTTGACCATGGTGGTCTCATCGGCTTCTTGCGCGCTGGCGGTGTCCATGTTGGTGGCCACCTCGGACGCGGACGATGATCCCACGGGGCCTCTCGGCGGCACCGTGCTGGGCATGGCGGTCTGCACAGTGGTGTTGATCACGCTGTCGCAGATGCGGCTGATTATTGAAGAACGCGAATCCGTGTACCGCTCGTGGCGTATGATTGGAATGCCTGGGTGGATGATCAATAGCTTCATCGTGGGGCAGGTGATTGCCGTGAGTGCTATCGCTGCGCTGATAGGGACCTTCCCGGCACGCCTGTTTGTTGAACCCATGGCCGCGGCCTTTCGCAGTGATGGGATTCCCATGCCGGAGTTAGCCATAACCCCGCTAGTCATCCGCATCGCTGTATCCATTTGCGTGGCATCGGCGGTCTGCGGTGCCCTAGTGCCACTGCGCCGGGTCTTTCGCCCGCGGGTGGAACCGCGCCGCGTGTGGGTGGTGCTGCGCTGCCTTGTGGCTGCCGGTTTGGTGGGCGGTGCCGTGTACGGCTGCCTGCAGATAGAGGAGCCGGCCGATAGCATCGCCGCTGCCATGGGGCTGGTCATCCTGGTGGCATTTATGACGCCATGGCTCATGCCCGCCGTGGACCAATGGACGCGACTATGCGGTATCGCCGGGGCCAATGTGCGGGTGCGCCGCCGCTTTTCCGTGCCCCATATCGTCCCGTGGGTGCTGTTTGGTGGCTTGATTGTCGCGGTCGGCTCGGGGATAAGGATGTTCAAAAGTAATATGGGCGACTTAGACACCTTGTCGTCGGGGCAGGTCTTCGCGGCGTTTCTCGGCCCAGTCGTGGCCCCAAGCATCGTTGGTGCGGTGTTGACTTCACTCATTATGCGCTCGCGCATCGCCAGCGATGTTCGCGGCCTGCGGTTGGCCGGTGCCTCACCAGCAGCGTGGGTGCGGGTGCAGGTGGGCGAGGCATTTTGCCTGACTGTTACTGCTGCGGTCCTAGTCATCGCCTTGAGCGTGGCGGTGGTCGCGGTGCTCAACGAGCTGTTGTATCCCGATTCTTATTCTGGGATGAGCGCGCTGCGGGAGAGCCTTGCCGGAGTGTGGTGGGCGCCGTTTGGCGCGATTTTTGGTGCAATGTTCCTTGCGCTGTGTGCGGTCAAGCTCATACTCGCGGGATTCCTGCGCTCAACCGCCCAGATCCGCATAAACTGATGGATGAATCGCCGATATTCTGATGGGGAGAACGCGCTCAAACTGATGGGTGAAACTCTGATATTCTGATGGGTGAAACGCACTCAAACTGATGGATGGGTTTAAAATGACTGGTCAAGAAGGCTATGTTTATCTTTCGCGAGTAGAGGATTCGCGGCTTCATGGAGCCCTGCAGCGATCCGGTGGAGTGTTGATAGAAGGCCCAAAGGGCTGTGGGAAATCCGCGACCGCTCGGCAAATTGCGGGCAGTCTTGTCCAGGTGGATACGGATTTAAACCTCGACATGCAGCTCAGCACCGTCCCGGATTTGGCGTTGGAGGGGGATACGCCGCGAGTTTTTGATGAGTGGCAAGAAAAACCGCAGTTGTGGAACTTGGTGCGGCATGAGATTGACCGTCGGCAAGCGCCTGGGCAGTTCATTCTTACTGGGTCGACTGCGCCAATGGAGGAACAATCCAGGCACTCGGGTGCGGGGCGTATCGCCAGGCTGCGGATGAAGACCTTCAGTTTTTATGAGTCGGGGCATTCTAATGGCGCAGTATCATTAGCCGAATTGGTAGCTCAGGAACCCCCGCAGTCGAATGGGGAAACGGTCGTGAATGTTGCAGGGATTATCGAGCGCATGGCGCACGGAGGCTGGCCCGCAAACCGGAATTATTCCGTTGAGGCGGCGCAGGAGAATCTGCGCAGTTATATCGATACTGTGGCCCACGTGGATATCAATGCCGCCGATGGTGTGCGAAGGGACCCGGTAAAAGTAACGACACTTATTCGTTCGCTTGCCCGTGGGGTAGCCACAGAACAGTCCATTTCTTCTATTGCTACCGATATTGGTGCGCAAAGGGCTACGGTCAGCGAGTACCTTGCTGCGTTGCAGCGCACCTTCATCGCGGAAGAACAATTGGCATGGTCCTCCCATCTTCGCTCGCGGGCTAGCCTGCGAACGGCACCGAAGAGGCATCTGGCGGATCCGGCGTTGGCCGCTGCTGCCGTGGACGCGTCCCCAGACAAGTTGCTGCGCAACCTTGCCTTTGCCGGGCAGCTTTTTGAATCCCAAGTAGTCCATGACTTAGCGGTGTTAAGTGGAAAGCGCATTTTTCATGCCCGTGACGCATCTGGGCTGGAAGTAGATGCGGTATTTGAGCTGGCGGGCAGGACCGTTTTCGTAGAAATTAAATTGGGGCAAAGCCAAGAGATCATTGAGAAGGCAGCAAGCAATTTGCAGGCGTTTGCAGAACGCTTTGAATGGGAGGTCCCGCCCGTCTTGATGATCGTGACGGGAGGAAACCTGAGCTTTCGGCATCCGAGCGGAGTACACGTGGTGTCCCTGACGCACTTGGCGCCGTAGCGCAGCCCGGCAACGGGGGTCGCGTCGTTGTTGAGGGTTAGCAGTCACGAGGGTAGAGTGCTAATCAGGTTGTTTGACCCACAGTTGTTCACCCGCGACGACGGCTGTGCTGGACATCCACAACCGGCACGCGCGCGCCATTAAGGTGCGCAAACGAACAATACGGAGGAAACATCATGGCAACTATTAAGCCGCTTGAGGACCGCGTCCTCGTACAGATCGTAGAAGCAGAATCCACCACCGCATCCGGCCTGGTTATCCCGGACTCCGCAAAGGAAAAGCCACAGGAAGCTACCGTTATCGCCGTCGGCCCGGGCCGCTGGGAAGATGACGATGACCGCATCCCCATGGACGTTAAGGAAGGCGACACCGTTGTCTTCTCCCGCTACGGCGGCACCGAGCTGAAGTACGACGGTGAAGAGTACTTGCTGCTGAGCCAGCGCGACATCCTCGCCATCATCGAGAAGTAGGAACTACTTATGGCAAAGCTTATTGCATTCGACCAAGAAGCCCGCGAGGGAATTCAGCGCGGCGTCGATACGCTGGCTGATGCCGTCAAGGTCACCCTCGGCCCGCGCGGCCGCAACGTCGTCTTGTCCAAGGCCTTTGGTGGCCCGACCGTTACCAATGACGGCGTGACCATCGCCCGCGATATCGACGTCGAGGAGCCCTTTGAGAACCTCGGCGCGCAGCTGGTGAAGTCCGTTGCGGTCAAGACCAACGACATCGCCGGCGACGGCACCACCACCGCGACCTTGCTGGCCCAGGCGCTCATCTTTGAGGGCCTGCGCAACGTTGCAGCCGGCGCTAACCCGATTGAGCTCAACCGCGGCATTTCCGCGGCGGCGGACAAAGCCGTCGAGGAGCTCAAGGCACGCGCCACCCCGGTCAACTCCGCTTCCGAAATCGCGCAGGTAGCCACCGTGTCCTCCCGCGATCCGGAGGTCGGCGAGATGGTTGCCGGCGCTATGGAAAAGGTGGGCAAGGACGGCGTCGTCACCGTCGAGGAGTCCCAGACCATGGACTCCACCGTGGATGTCACCGAAGGTATTTCCTTTGACAAGGGCTACCTTTCCCCGTACTTCGCTACGGAGGAAGAGACCAACCACGCCGTGCTTGACGATGCCGCCATTTTGCTCGTCCGCAACAAGATTTCTTCCCTGCCGGATTTCTTGCCGCTGCTGGAAAAGATCGCGGAGACCAACCGCCCGACCCTCATCATTGCGGAAGACGTTGAAGGCGAGCCGCTGCAGGCGCTCGTGGTCAACTCCATCCGCAAGGTCCTGAAGGTTGCCGCCGTAAAGGCACCGTACTTTGGCGAGCGTCGCAAGGGTTTCATGGATGACCTGGCCGTGGTTACCGGCGCCACCGTGGTAGACCCTGAGGTGGGCGTCAACCTGAACGAGGTCGGCCTTGAGGTGCTGGGTTCCGCACGCCGCGTGACCATCACCAAGGAAGACACCGTGCTTGTCGATGGCGGCGGCAGCGCCGCAGCCCTCGACGATCGCCGTGAACAAATCCGCGGCGAAATTGCCCGCACCGATTCCACCTGGGATAAGGAAAAGCTCGAGGAGCGCTTGGCCAAGCTCTCCGGCGGCGTCGCCGTTATCCGCGTCGGTGCCGCAACCGAGACCGAGGTCAACGAGCGCAAGCTGCGCGTCGAGGACGCCATCAACGCCGCCCGTGCGGCCGTGGAAGAAGGCGTCATCGCCGGCGGTGGCTCCGTGCTGGTGCAGATCTCCAAGGAGCTCGAGTCCTTTGCTCAGGACTTCGAGGGCGAGGCAAAGGTCGGCGTTCTCGCCGTTGCCCGCGCCCTGACCCGCCCGGCATTCTGGATTGCAGAAAACGCAGGACTCGATGGCTCTGTCATCGTCTCCCGCGTATCTGAGATGGCCAACGGTGAAGGCTTTAACGCCAACTCCCTGGAGTACGGCAACCTCATCGATAACGGCATCATCGATCCCGTGAAGGTCACCCACTCCGCAGTGGTCAATGCCACCTCCGTTGCCCGCATGGTTCTTACCACCGAGGCATCCGTTGTGGAAAAGCCGCAGGAAGAAGACAACGCTGAGGCCGGTCACGGCCATCACCACCACTAATTCCTGCGCTGCATAAAGCCCAGAGCCCGCCGCATCTTCCCCGCCAAGTCAGGGGAGGGCGCGGCGGGCTTTTGGTTTAGACTTGAAGCTCGTGGAGAGCATTATTATTACCGGCGCGCGGGAAAATAACCTGCGCGATGTTTCGGTGGAGATTCCCAAGCGCAAGCTAACCATTTTTACCGGCGTTTCCGGCTCTGGTAAATCCTCGCTCGTCTTTGATACAGTCGCCGCGGAATCGCAGCGCTTGGTCAATGAGACTTATCCCGGTTTTGTCCAAGGCTTTATGCCCTCGCTGGCTCGGCCGGACGTGGATAGCTTGGCGCACCTTACCGCCGCCATCGTGGTGGGGCAGGAGCCCATGGCAGCCTCGTCGCGTTCTACCTTTGGCACCGCCACCGATATCACTGGCCTTTTGCGCGTGCTGTTCTCGCGCGCCGCATCCCCGCGCGCCGGCGGCCCCGCGGCATATTCTTTCAACGTTCCCTCCGCCTCAGGCCAGGGCGCCATCGAGGTTAACGGCACCAAGGAGGTTCGCCGCTTCGAGCGCACCGGCGGCATGTGCCCGAAGTGCGAGGGCACGGGGCAGGTATCCGATATCGATTTATCCTGCTTGGTGGATGAGGAGCTTTCGCTTGCCGATGGCGCCATTATCTACCCCGGTATGAAGCCTGGCTCCTGGATGTGGCGCGGCTACGCCGAATCTGGCCTGTATCCCGATGATATTCCGGTGCGCGAGTTCAGTGAAGAGCAAAAGCACAACCTGTATTTCGCCGAGACCAAGACCAAGGTCGGCGGCGTCAATATGAGTTACATGGGCCTTGCCACGCGCTTGCGCACCAACGTATTGAGCAAGCCAGTCGAAAGCCTGCAAAAGCACATGCGCGCCTTCGTCGAGCAGGCCGTAGTCTTCGTTGATTGCCCTGAGTGCGCCGGCACGCGGCTGGCGCGCCACGCCCGCGAGTCCTATATCGCCGGCGCGTCCATCGCGGATGTCTGTGAGATGGAGCTTACGGATCTGCACGGCTGGCTCACCCAGCTCGATTTGCCCGGCGCCCAGCCGCTGGTAGATGCGATTTCTGCCGCCGTTGATACCGCCATTGAGCTGGGCCTTGGCTATCTCACCTTATCGCGCGCCACCGGGACGCTGTCCGGAGGTGAAGCCCAACGCACCCGCATGGTGCGCCACATGGGCTCGCCGCTTAGCGATGTCACCTATGTCTTCGACGAGCCCACCGCCGGCCTGCATCCGCACGATTGCGAGCGCATCAATAACCTGCTGCTTCGCCTGCGTGATAAAGGAAATACCATCCTCGTGGTTGAGCACAACCCGTCCACCATCGCCATCGCGGATCGCGTCGTGGATCTGGGGCCCGGCGCCGGCGCCGACGGCGGCACCATCGTCTTCGAAGGATCCCCTGCGCAGCTGCGGCGCAGCGGCACCGTAACCGCGCAGTACCTTGCCGATCCCGCCACGCTGAAAGAGTCGGTGCGCGAGTCCACCAAGGCTCTTGCCATCCGCAGCGCGCGGCACAACAACCTCCAAGGAATCGATGTCGATATTCCGGAGGGAGTACTCACGGCCATCGCCGGGGTGGCCGGTTCCGGCAAGTCTTCGCTGGCCGCGTGCCTGCCAGAGGTAGCAGGAGACAGGCTCTTGCACATCGGGCAAAGTGTCATTAAAGGATCGCGCCGGTCCAATGCCGCAACTTATACCGGCGCCCTCGACCCCATCCGCAAGGCCTTTGCCAAGGCCAATGGCGTAAAACCCGGCCTCTTCTCCGCTAATTCCGAGGGCGCGTGCCCAAAATGCAATGGCGCCGGCGTGGTGTACGTGGAACTCGGGGTCATGGACGGCGTGGACGTTCCCTGCGAGATTTGTCAGGGTCGGCGCTTTTCCGCCGACGTGCTGGAATACCGCCTGGGCGAGCTCAATATCGCCGATGTTCTCGAACTTTCCGCCTCCCGCGCCGCCGACTATTTGCGCAGCGTCAAAGTGCCCGCCGCCGCAAAGATTTGTGACACGCTCGTTTCTGCCGGCGTGGGCTATTTAAGCCTTGGCCAGCCGCTATCGACGCTATCTGGCGGCGAGCGCCAGCGCCTTAAATTGGCCGCGCACCTGGCCGATAAGAAGTCCACCGCAGACGTCATCGTGCTAGACGAGCCAACCACGGGCCTGCACCCCGCCGATACCGAACGCACCCTGCAATTGCTGGATCAGCTTGCCGATGCCGGCAATACCGTCATCTGCATCGACCACAACCTCGCCGTGCTCGCGCACGCCGATCACGTTATCGAGCTCGGCCCTGGTGCCGGCTCTGCCGGTGGGCACCTCGTCTTTAGCGGCACGCCCCAAGATTTGGCGGGCTCGACGGAGTCCCTCACGGGGCGCTATTTGCAGGAAGCGCTAGCCGCGGAAGGCTAACTCGAAGCGCCGCACTTCCGCGTGTGATCCCGCCCGCACGCGCCTGCTGCGAAAACGGGGTGAGCGCTTTGCGCGTTGGATTAGGCGTTGACCGTCGCGCGGCGGCGCTTGCGCAGTGCTACGACGCGCTCAGATTCGCTCATGCCGCCCCAGACGCCATATGGTTCTGCCGAACGCAGGGCGTGCTCGCGGCAGAGCTCAATAACTGGGCAGGAATTGCAAATGGCCTTGGCGCGGTTTTCACGCTGGGCGCGGGCGCGGCCACGCTCTCCGTCTGGATGGTAAAACACGTCCGAGTTTTCACCGCGGCACGCACCTTGCAACTGCCAATCCCATACATCTGCAGTAGGTCCGAGAAGAGACTTGGACTGAGACACGTTACTTAAGCTCCTTTAACAGGACGAGAATTCTTACTCAGGCGGCTGGTGGAGAGTCATCCGCGAACCGCAACGATTCGTAGTGTGTCGCGTCTTGGTAAACAAAGGGTTACTAGCATTTGACTTCCAGGTATTGCTTCCATTTATGTGACTTGTTAATGCCCTTTTACCTGCAGTAATGACTAAGGTTAACGAATTATGAATTTTGTTCTTTCTATGATGCAGATGGCATAAACCCTGTTGTAGAGCCACGGCAACCGCCGGCACAGGCTTCAGTGCGGGGCTTTTCTTGCTGGGGCATCGCCAAGCAAGAGCGTTGCCGTGGTTGCCGGGTCGCAGGTTTGCTGGTGTGTACCGTAGTTGGCCCTTTGCGCTCAATACCCCAGAGGAAATATGGTTGAATATCGATTTAAAAGTCTGCAGAGGGTGCACTCGTGAGCGATAAGGATAAAGAGCTAGCGGATCTCGTTCCGCTGGCCGCTGGTGGAAGCCGCCGCGCACTGCAATCTATCCTGCAAATTATTCATCCCCAGGTGCTGCGCTATTGTCGTGCGCGGATCGGCGGCGGGCGCCAGCCCACCGCGGAGGACGTGACCCAAGAAATCTGCCTCGCCGTCGCCACATCGATCGACTCCTATGAAGATAAGGGTCGGCCCTTCATGGCCTATGTCTACGGCATCGCTTTTAATAAGGTTACCGATGCCCACCGTGCCATGGGCCGCGATCGCTCCACGCCCGCCGAGGAGCTTCCAGAAAGTACTGCAAATGAGGCGACTCCCGAGGAATGGGCGCTAGAAAATGATGGTAGTAACAGAATGCGCGCCTTGCTCGATACCCTAAGTGACAAGGCAAAAAACATCGTTATTTTGCGCGTGTTCGTTGGTCTTTCGGCAGAGGAAACCGCCGATATCGTGGGGTCTACCCCGGGTGCGGTTCGCGTCGCACAACACCGAGCTCTCGCACAATTGCGAAAGGCCCTTGGGCAACAACTAGCCACTGAGGGCTAAAGCCACAACCCCCGCTCTAGAGACACGCGTAAACCTTAAGAAAGGAAGGAGGGACAGAAACCATCATGGCCTCCAAACACTCCAAAAAGAATAACGATGACCTGACGGAGCAGCTCCAGCCCTTGGTAGATGATGATGCATTCCTCACCGAGCTGTCGCAGGGCAAAGACCCCTCCAACGGCAGCGATGAGCTCGCTGGGTTGCTGCTAGGGCTGAAGGGGGACATCGATAAGCAGATGCCGCCTGCCCCGCGCGTGGACGGGGCAGAGGAAGAACCAGAAGTCATCAGCCTCGATAAGGCGCGGTCTCGCCGGCGTAATCGCCCCGTGATGCACGGACTTATCGGCGCGGCCGCCGCCACCGTCATCCTCGCCGGTGCGGGCGGGGTCATGGTTAATTCTGGCGTGTTTGATAGGCCGGATGAGACCCGCAACGTGGAGCTGGCCGGCACCTTAGATGAGATGGAATCCCGCGCGGCTGAGGGAGATTTCGAAGGCGCGCGCGAGCTTATGAAGGAAGCCCGCTCCAAGCTCGAAGAGGCTGAAGGCAAAGAAGAAAATGCCATCGCTGCCAAGGAGGGAGCCGAAAAGAAGCGCCCTGCCCGTCCGAAGACGAAAACCGTGACGGAAACTGCTACTGAGACCGCGCCGGGCCAAAAGCCGCAGGATAACCCCGAGCCAGCACCCAAAACCGTAACGGAAACGCAGTACGAGACCTCAACCGTGGTGGTAACGGAGCAGGCTCCGGCGAATCCGCAGCCGGAGTCTCGCGAGCCCGAAGAAGCACCCACCACAACCATTCAGTTGGGGGCGGGAGCCGAGTAATAACGAGAGCGGTGACTTACACGCCCTAGCGGTTTTCTAGGCCGTCGACGTAGCCCAGCGCGTAGTCCCACGGCACGTAGCGGCGCGGGTCGGGCTCTGCCCCCGGTTCGTGCACTGGGGCGAGTTCGCCCGCCAGTGTGGCGCGCATATTGGCGGCCATAATATCCCACTCGTAGAAGTGGTTTTCCTGGCAGTCTTCACACAGGAAGAAGATGCCATCGATCCCGCGTGGTCCGAGCACAGTTGCGAATTTCTCTACCAAGGCGAGATCGTGGATGAGGGCGACGCGGTCTTCATCGGAAAGCGGCATGACCTGCTCGTCCTCCTCCAGGAAGGACGCAGGGTCATTCGGATCGTCTGCAAAAGGATCGCGGGGCATATTGGCGAAGAAGTTCACGCCTGCGAGCCTATTGAACTTGCCCGCTTAAGGCAATTAACCCCTAGCCTGAATGGTGTCATTGGCTGGGCACGCACTACAGTTGAGGTAGCCGCTGAACCTGTTTAAGGAGATACCTCGATGAGCGATTACCCTATTCACACTGGTGGAGATGACCCGAACAAGGTAGCCCTGCGCGGCTTGACCTTCGATGACGTGCTTCTTTTGCCCGCCGAGTCCAATATCGTGCCCTCCGAGGTCGATACCGGCGCGCAATTTACCCGCAATATTCGCCTGGGCGTGCCGCTGGCATCCGCAGCGATGGATACCGTGACCGAGGCCCGCATGGCCATCGCCATGGCACGCCAGGGCGGCATCGGCGTGCTGCACCGCAACCTTTCTGCGGAAGCACAGGCCGAGCAGGTAGAAATCGTCAAACGCTCCGAGTCCGGCATGGTCACGGACCCGGTCACCGCCCGCCCCGAGATGACCATTGGTGAGGTCGACGCCCTGTGTGCCCGCTTCCGCATTTCCGGCCTGCCGGTCGTGGATGAGGACGGCACCTTGCTGGGCATTTGCACCAACCGCGATATGCGTTTTGAGCCGGACTTTGACCGCAAAGTCAGCGATGTCATGACCGCGATGCCGCTCGTCGTCGCGCGCGAGGGCGTATCCAAGGACGAGGCCCTGGAGCTTCTGTCGGCCAATAAGGTAGAAAAGCTGCCGATCGTTGATGCCGATAACAAGCTCATTGGCCTTATTACCGTCAAGGACTTCGTAAAATCCGAGCAGTACCCCAACGCCTCCAAGGATGCTTCCGGCCGCCTGCTGGTTGCCGCGGGCATTGGTACGGGCGAGGAGTCCTATCAGCGCGCCGCCGCGCTTGTCGATGCCGGCGTTGACGCCCTCGTCGTCGACTCCGCCCACGCACACAATAACCGCGTGCTCGAAATGGTCTCCCGCGTGAAGAAGGACTTCGGCGACAAGGTCGACGTCATCGGCGGTAACCTCGCCACCCGCGAGGCAGCCCAAGCGATGATCGACGCCGGCGCGGACGCCATCAAGGTCGGCATCGGTCCAGGTTCCATCTGCACCACCCGCGTCGTTGCCGGCGTCGGTGCGCCGCAGATCACCGCGCTGATGGAGGCCGCAGCCGTCGCCGCCCCCGTGGGCGTGCCGGTCATCGGCGATGGCGGCATGCAGTACTCCGGTGACATCGCCAAGGCGCTGGCCGCCGGTGCCGATACCGTCATGCTGGGCTCCATGTTCGCCGGCACCACTGAGGCGCCCGGTGACATCGTGGTCTACCAGGGCAAGCAGTACAAGCGCTACCGCGGCATGGGCTCCATGGGCGCCATGCAGGGTCGCGGGCTTTCCGGCGAAAAGCGCTCCTACTCCAAGGACCGCTACTTCCAGGCCGACGTGCGCAGCGAGGATAAGCTGGTGCCAGAAGGCGTAGAGGGTCGCGTGCCCTTCCGCGGCGAGATCGATGCCATCGTGCACCAAATCATCGGCGGCCTGCGCGCGGCCATGGGCTATACCGGCTCGGCCACCCTAGATGAGCTCAAGACCAAGCGATTTGTCCAGATCACCGCCGCGGGCCTGAAGGAATCCCACCCGCACCACCTGCAGCAAATCGCCGAAGCCCCGAACTACCGCTAGGACAATCATGCGTGAATACGCCGAAATCGGCATCGGCCGCGAGGCCCGCCGCACCTTTGATTTAGACCAGGTCTCCATCGTCCCCCAGCGCCGCACGCGCTCGTCCAAGGACGTGGATACCACCTGGAATATCGATGCCTATACCTTCGATACCCCCTTCGTTTCGCACCCCACCGATGCGCTCGCCACGCCCGAGTTCGTCATCGAGATGGGCAAGCAGGGCGGGCTCGGTGTCATCAACGCCGAAGGCCTGTGGGGCCGCCACGAGGACCTCGAGGGTGCCTTGGCGCGTATCTATTCCCAGCCGGGCGATAATTCCACCATTCAGGAGCTGCACGCCGCCCCGCTTGACGATGCCCTCCTTGCCTCCCGCATTGCCCAAGTGCGCGAGTCCGGCGTGACCGTCGCCGTGCGCGTTTCGCCCCAAAACGCCCGCGAGATGGCGCCCAAGGCCATCGCGGCCGGGGCCGAGTTACTGTTCATCCAGGGCACGCTGCTGTCCGCGGAGCACGTCGCCACCGGCGGCGAGCCGCTGAACCTGAAGGAATTTATCGGCTCGCTCGAAGTGCCCGTCATCGCCGGTGGCGTGGCCGACTACACCACGGCGCTGCACCTGATGCGCACCGGGGCGGCCGGCGTCATCGTGGGTGCGGGCGTGACGACAAACGCTGAAACCGTCGGCATCGATACCGCCATGGCCACCGCCATTGCCGATGCCGCCGCCGCCCGCCGCGACTACCTCGACGAGACCGAAGGCCGCTACGTGCACATCATTGCGGATGCGGAATTCGATAACTCCGGGACCATCGCCAAGGCCTTCGCCTGCGGCGCCGATAGTGTTGCGCTCGGCCCCCTTCTTGCCCAGGCCCGTGAGGCAGGCGGTAGGGGATGGTATTGGCCGGCTACCGCAGGCCACCCGCGGTTCCCGCGCGGATACGCGCAGTTCGCCGGCGTCGATACCGACCTCGATGTGGATTTCCTTACCGCAGGCGATGCCGCACCTGCGGCTGCGCCGAGCCTCGAAACCGTGCTGCACGGCCCATCCAGCGAACCATTCGGCCGCACCAACCTTGTGGGTGCGCTGCGGCGTGCCCTCGCAAAGTGCGGGTACACCGACCTGAAGTCCTTCCAGAAGGTCGAGCTCGCGGTTCGCTACTAAGTAGCGTGCGGCGCGCCTCGCACCGTGCAAGCCCGCGCCGCACGCCCCGAATCGCTTCATCTCGCGCAGCCGCGCTGCTGCGCAAGAGGGGCCCTTGCGCACCCCGATTCGCTTGCGCGCCCCGCGCCACCACGGCGCGAAAGCCGCCGCAATGCGCTACATGGGCAAGCGCTTCCTAGGCCGCGGGGCCTATGGGCTAGACTATGGGGCGTGACTAAGCCAAATACTACCCCGCGCCCAGTCCTCGTCGTGGACTTTGGCGCTCAGTACGCGCAGCTCATTGCCCGCCGCGTGCGCGAGGCCAAAATCTACTCCGAGGTTGTTTCCAACTCCGCCTCTATCGAGGAAATCAAAGCTAAAGACCCCGCCGCGCTTATTTTGTCCGGCGGCCCGTCGTCCGTCTATGCCGACGGCGCCCCAGCGCTCAAGCCTGAGCTGCTGGAGCTCGGCGTCCCAGTCTTCGGCATTTGCTACGGCTTCCAGGCCATGAACCACATCCTCGGCGGTACCGTATCGTCTACCGGTGAGCGTGAATACGGCCGCACCGATATCGACGTCAAGGGTGGCATCCTGCACGAGGGCCTCGAGCCCACGCACAAGGTGTGGATGTCCCACGGCGATGCCGTCTCCGCCGCCCCCGAGGGTTTCGACGTAACCGCTACCTCCGCCGGCGCCCCCGTCGCCGCGATGGAGTGCCCGGCCAAGCAGATGGCCGGCGTGCAGTACCACCCAGAGGTGTTGCACTCGCCCCACGGCCAAGAAGTGCTCACCCGCTTCCTCACGGAGATCGCCGGTCTGGAGCAAAACTGGACCGCCGATAATATCGCCGAGCAGCTCATCGCGGATATCCGCACCCAAGTAGGCGAGGAAGGCCGCGCTATTTGCGGCCTGTCTGGTGGCGTGGACTCTGCGGTCGCTGCAGCTTTGGTGCAGCGCGCCATTGGCGATCGCCTGACCTGTGTATTCGTCGATCATGGCCTGCTGCGCGCGGGTGAGCGCGAGCAGGTTGAAACGGACTTCGTGGCCTCGACCGGCGCCAAGCTGGTTACCGCCGACGAGCGTTCGGCCTTCCTGCAGAAGCTCGCTGGCGTGAGCGACCCCGAGGAAAAGCGCAAGGCTATCGGCGCGGAGTTCATTCGCTCCTTTGAGCGCGCCGTGGCCGGTGTGCTTGACGATGCCCCCGCCGGCTCCACCGTCGATTACCTCGTCCAGGGCACCTTGTACCCGGATGTCGTTGAATCCGGCGGCGGCGATGGCACCGCCAATATTAAGTCGCATCACAACGTTGGCGGCCTCCCGGATGACGTCGAGTTCGAGCTCGTCGAGCCGCTGCGCTTGCTCTTTAAGGACGAGGTGCGCGCGGTGGGTCGCGAGTTGGGCCTGCCGGAAGAGATCGTCGGCCGTCAACCCTTCCCGGGCCCGGGCCTAGGCATCCGCATCATCGGCGAGGTTACCGAGGAGCGCCTCGAGACTCTGCGCCAGGCGGATCTTATTGCCCGCACCGAGCTGACCAATGCCGGCTTGGATGAGCAGATTTGGCAGTGCCCGGTCGTGCTGCTTGCCGATGTCCGCTCCGTCGGCGTCCAAGGCGATGGCCGCACCTACGGCCACCCCATCGTGCTGCGCCCAGTATCTTCCGAGGACGCCATGACCGCGGACTGGACCCGCTTGCCGTATGACGTGCTAGAGAAGATCTCCACCCGTATCACCAACGAGGTCAAGGACGTCAACCGCGTGGTCTTGGATTGCACCTCCAAGCCACCGGGAACCATCGAGTGGGAGTAAAACCCACAAAACGGCATGCGTAGAAGGCGCTCAGTACTTGAGCGCCTTTTCGCATACCTGCGGCTAGTTGCGGGGTGTTACGGGTGGCCGCCAGACGATGCGACCGCCCACTCTTTCTAGCCGCCCGCGCCGGGGCGGGGCATTGGGGTCGTCGTCGTTGATGCCGTTATGGTAAGCACAGCACACGACGAGGTTTTTCATATTGGTCTCCCCGCCGCGACTCCAGGCCGTCAGGTGGTGGACCTGGGATAGATCTGCCGGTTGGTTGCACCCGGGCCAGGCGCAGCGTGGATTTTCCGCGGCCGCCATCATTCTTTGTTTATCGGTGGCCACGCGCGCCGTGCGGTAGAGGTTGACCGGCCCTTCTACCGGATGCACGAGGGTGACATAACCCGTTTCGCCGTCCCCGCTGCCGCTGCCGTTGGCGTCGCCGTCGCCATTGCCGTTGGGGCTGGGGCCGGGGGCGGAATAGCCGGCATCGTTAAGCACGCGGCGCAAGTACTCGGTACCGGACATGGTCGCACCGTTGGTGAGATCGAGCTGCACGTCATCGCCGTGGCCATCGCGGATGCGAATGAATTTCTCCAGCGGCACGACGGCGTTGGTTACCACCGTGGAGCGCGCGGCGCTGCCGGCGCCGAAGAAGATATCTTCCACCGCCTGCAGCGGCTTTTTATCAGTGGCCGTAATCGCGCCCTGCAGATCCGCGATGAAGCGAGAGGTCCCCGTAATGGCAAGCGTCCAGTAGTCATTGGGCCGCCGGTACGTGCGCACGCCGGGGCTGACCGTGGACTTTTTCATCTCGCGCACCCGGCGCCGAGCGTGTTTGATGATAACGCTCATCTCCGCAGACATCGCACAGCATTCCGCACGCAGCTCCCACGCCTGTTTCTTGCTGGGCGCGCGATTAACTACGCGCTCGATGCCGGCCAGGAGGGAAATGGGGTGGGCGTTGGTGCGGGCATCGGCAATGGCGCGGCGCTGCATCCGGCTAAAGGCGGTGCGGCCGTAGTAGCTTTCGCATAAAAGGAGCAGGTCGGCGGCGATGGTATCGGGCGCGCCGCGCTCCATAAGCTCAGCCCCAGAGAGCCCGCGGCACGCGGCGATGATGTCCATGCCGGGCGCGAGGGCGGTGAGGTAGGTCTCGAGTGCGTCCATGCCGCCTACGCTAGGGCGGTGTTAGCCCGCGCTCAATCGTTAGGGCAACCGCAAGGGCACAAACTGTGGATAACCCGGATCCGCAGCGCGAAAACCCGGGGAAATCCTGTGGAGAAGTCCCCGCAGTGTCGCATGGATTAGACAAAGGCCAGCCGGCGCGTGCCATCCACGTGGGGGAAGGCGATAAAACTGATGCATGAGACCGCAACCCACACCAGCGCCGAGCCCCACGCGGGCAGGCCCAGGATGGGCGCGAGCATGATGAGAAGCCATAGAATCATCAGCGGTACTAGCTGCGCGATGGTGGGGATGAGATCGGCATCGTGCCGGTCGGCATAGGAGCGCATCTCGCGGCGGTAGGGGTGGGCAAAGACCAAGACGAATGCCGCCACGAGGCAGACCGCGGCCCCAGATAGGGTGGCGAAGAAATGGGTGCGGGTGGTCAGCAGCGCGACGGTGGCGCCGAGCAGGATGGAGGATCCGAGGCGCACCCACGGCGGGGTGGGAATGGGGGTTGGATTCTCGCGCATAGCACCGTAGGCCTCGTTCAGGTTCATGCGCTTAAGACTACCATTCGAACATACAGTTGCATGTGTCCGGTTGAGGGTTCATACTGTGTGGGTGAGTCAAACGAACGTTCGCCTAGAAAAAGCGGTGGCAGGGCTGGATGGGTCCGACCGCGTTGCGGTGCTGCGCGCCCGCATGCAGGCGATGGAGCAGGAAGACGAAGACGAGCTGGTAGATACCGTTCCCCAGCTGGCGCGGCTACTTCCCGCAGGTGGGCTCGCCCGGCGGAAGGTGGTCTCGTGCGCGGAGTGTCCCGCGCTCGTGGTGGAGCTCATCTGCCATCTTACGGCCCGCGGGGGCCATGTGGGGATAGTGGGGTGGCCGGATCTTTCTCTCGCACAAGTTGCCGAAATGGGGCAGCTTAACAACGTGGTCACCGTCCCCGATCCGGGCCTGGAGTCATGGGCGGTAACCAGCGTGCTGGCAGAGGGCATGGACCTTATCATCCACCATGGCCCGCCCGGCGAGCTGAGCCCGGCCAAGGCGCGGCCGGTGTGGGCGAAAATCCGCGGCGGACAGGCTGCGGTGCTGACCGTGGGTGCGCGGCTGCCGGGCACCGCAGTGCGCATTGGGGCGGAGGTGAGTACATATCGGGGCATCGGCAAGGGCAGCGGGCGCATCCGCGGCGTGGATATTGATCTTGCGGTGGACTCGAAAAAGGGCACCGCGCGCGGGAGCCTTACCATGGGCGAGCCCCGCAGGTTGGCGGCCGTATGAGGGCGGCTGCGGTGTGGTTTCCGGATTGGCCCATCCAGGCGGTTGGGCAGGCAGGGCCGGTGTTGATCGCGCGCAATCACGCGGTATTGGTCTGCGATAGCGCGGCGCGCCGGGCGGGCATTCGGCGCGGGATGCGCCTGCGCCAGGCCCAAGCGATTTGTCCTGAGGTAAAGGTGGTGGAGGCGAACCCGGATAGGGATGGAGCGGCCTTCGCGGAGATTGCGGCGGGCCTGGATGCCGTGGCCTCGTCCGTGGAGGTGCTGCGGCCCGGCCTGGCCATCGTGGATGCGGGCGCGGCGCTGCGCTATCACGGGCCAGAAGCACTGGAGATGCTTGCCGATGCCACCGCGCACGCCGGCTTCGATTCCACCCTCGGCGTGGCAGACGAGATTGCCACGGCCATCATCGCGGCCCGGCACCACGGGGTAGGCGCGGTGGTGCCGGAGGGTGAGTCGCGGGATTTCTTGGCCGCCCAGCCCGTGAGCGTTTTAGCCGCGGAGGCCGCGCTGGGGTTTTCTGCGGAATTTGTGGTCCAGCTGCAGAAATTGGGTGTGCGCCGGCTAGGTGATGTGGCGGAGCTGCCGTTTAAGCAGGTGGTTACCCGGTTTGGGCAGCAGGGAAAACGCGCGCACGAGGTAGCACACGCGCGGGCGGACCGGCGAGTATCCCCGGAAATGGCGCGGCCTGACCTGTCCGTTAGCAGCGAGCAATCCATCGAACGCGTGGATGCGGCGGCGTTCGTGGCCCGGCAACTGGCCGCGCAGCTGCACGTGCGGTTGGCGGAGGCGGAAGTGGTGTGCGTGCGCCTGCGCGTGGTGGCGGAGCTGGCAACTGGCGAAACCGTGGCTCGGGTATGGCGCACTCATGAGGCGCTCACGGAGCAGGCGACCGCGGACCGGGTGCGCTGGCAGCTGGATGGGTGGCTTACGGCGGCGCGGTCGAGCGGCAAGGACGGTGCCGCGATCGTGCGGCTGGTGCTTGAGCCGGTGGAGGTGGCTAGGCCGCAGGCCGATGGCCTCTGGGGCGGGGATGCCTCACAGGAACAGGTCAAGCGGGTGATTTCGCGCGTGCAATCGCAGCTGGGCATAGACCGCGTCTTGCAGCCGCGGGCCGTCGGTGGCCGTGGGGTGGCCGAGCGTATCGAGTACGTTCCCTATGGGGAGCAGCGCGATGCCACGCCGCAGGGCAGCTGGCCAGGCAGGATCCCCGCGCCGCTTCCCGCCCGCCTAGGCGGCGGGCCGAACCACCCGGCCGCGCGCATTCGGCTTATCGATGCCGCCGCGCGGGACGTCATCGTCACCGCCGAGGCCCTCCTATCCTCTGTGCCCGTGGCACTCGGGTGGGGCGCGCACCGCTACCGCATTATTGGCTGGGCTGGGCCGTGGCCGGTGGATACGCAGTGGTGGACCGAACAGCCGCAGTACGCGGCGCGGCTACAAATTGTGGGCCAGGCTGAACGGGAGCAACGCCAGCGCGCCTGGCTCTTGGTGTGGTCAGAGGGGCGCTGGCGCGTGGAAGCGACGTATTAGGAGCGAATATCTACCACGAGGCGCGTGGGATTTTCTAGCACCTGCACGGAATAAGGCTTGCGCTGGTTCATACCGATGACAAACTGGCTGCGGCCCTCATAGGTGCGGCCGTTGACCACTTGGGTAATAACGCCGCCGGCGGGGGCATCGACGATGCCGATGCGCGGCTCGTCAATGCCGGCCTCAAACGGATAGACCACGCCATCGATATTGACATTGAGCGCGGTATCACCGGCATAGTTAATGGGTTGGCCGGAGCCTTGCTGCTTGGGGTTATCGGCGTAATCCACGAACCAGCCTGGGGAACCCTCGCCCTCGAGCTCGAAGACGGCGCGCTCGAAACCATCGTGCTGGCCCACGCGTACCTTGGTTACCACGAGCTCCGAGGGGGCTTCTGGGCGCAGCGTTTTCATGCTCATATCCGCCTCACCCAGCGGGTTGATGTGCGAGTTTCCCACAGAGGCCGCCATGGTGGTGTCATCCGCTGATTCGGTGCTGCAGCCGGTGAGGAAGGCTGCGGCGGCAAGCAGGAGTGAGAGGCGGGCTTTATACATGACCACTAGAGTATAATTTCCATTAATTACTGCCTAGCGTTGGGGGCAGATCTTGACCGAATTGTTGCCAAATATGTGAGCTGAGTTGCAGACGGGTTAGGCTAGGGTACATGACCGATTTCTGTTCAGATTACCAGGTGGAACCGCTGCCCGGCACGGCGAAAAAAGAGTCCGTGTTTGTCCTCTTTGAGTGGCCCGGCGGCTGGTCGCGCGATGTGCTTGATGGCGATACTTTCGGCCCAGAACTCACGGCCCAGCTGAAGAAAAAGCTCAAGGGCCAGGCCGGGCTGCAATTGATTCGCCGCCCCGGCCGCGATGGCCGCCAGATCGGCACCATGCACCGGTGTTACCTGGTGTGGGCTGAGCAGGGCGTGATGGAATTGGTCCTTTTGACCGGTCCGGAAAAGATCCTGGATCTGGATCTCACTGCGCCGGGTCGCAACGGGGGAGGATCCCTCGATACGCCGCTGGTTTTGGTGTGCACCCATGCTAAGCGCGATAAGTGCTGCGCCGTGAAGGGCCGGCCGCTCGCCGCGGAGCTGGTGGAGGATTACCCGGATATGGTGTGGGAGACCTCGCACACGAAGGGGCACCGCTTCGCGCCCTCGGTCATGCTCATGCCGTGGGCCTATTCCTTTGGCCGGATGAATAAGGAAGCCGCCGCGCAGATGATTGCGGCGGCGGCGGAAGGGAAATATTTCTACCCGGTCAATCGCGGGCGCGGCATTTTCGGCCCGCGCGGCCAGGTGGCGGAGTTGGCGGTAGCGCGCGAGCTTATCGATGCCTCTGAGGACCTCTACTACGGCCAGCTCTACGCAGAAGACGCACAGCAGGGCACCGTGGTCACGCATGCCGATGGCCGCCGGTGGAGCGTGGCCCTTGAGCAGCGCGCCGTGGAAGGAGTGGTTTCTTCCTGCGGCGACGCACCCAAGACCGGCAAGGCGCTTGTGGCCACGGATGTGGAGCTTATTAGCGGCGCATAACCTTGGAGGATAGCCAGTTGCCAAAGAACTGCGCGGCCTGCACCAGCACGATGATGATAAGCGTGGCCACGACGGTGACTTCCCACTCGAAGGCGCGGTAGCCGTAGACGATGGCGAAGTCACCCAGTCCGCCGCCGCCGACGTAGCCGGCCATGGCGGACATATCCACGATGGCGATAAACAGGAAGGTATAGCCCAGAATCAGCGGGCCGAGGGCCTCCGGGATAATCACGGAGGTAATGATCTTCCACGGCGATGCGCCCATGGCGCGGGCGGCCTCGATAACGCCTGGGTCGATGGCCACGAGGTTTTGTTCCACCACGCGCGCTACGGAGAACGTGGCGGCGATGACCATCACGAAGGTGGCCGGTTCGCGGCCGATGGATCCGCCCATCACGGCGACGGTGAGTGGCTGCGCAAACGCCAGCAAAATAATAAACGGGATGGGGCGAACGAAGTTCACCAGCAGGTTGACCACCAGGTAGACGGCCTTATTTTGCAGGATGCCGCCCGGGCGGGCGGTGTAGAGCAAGATGCCGAGCCCCAGGCCCAAAATGCCGGCGACGATGAGGGTGGTCGAGACCATGATGAGGGTGTCGACGATGGCATCGACAAGCGATCCGCCCAAGCGGTCCCAGTCGGCGGCGGCGAGATAGTTGACGTTCATCGTTCAATCTCCTCAATTTGAGTGGTGGCAGATAGGGCGCGGTAGAACTCTTCGATGGCGGCATCGTCACCGCTCAAGCGCACGGTGAGCTTGCCAAAGGAGTGCTGTTGCAAGGTGGTAATACCGCCGTGGACGACGGCGATGGATACGCCCGCATCCTTCAGCTTGGCGGCGGCGCCGAAGAAGCCCGATTCCTCGGTCAGGTTGATGGTAAACAGGCGGCCTTCATGAACGAGCAGGTCATCGGTTTCCACCACGTCGGGCTCATTGCGCAGCGAGGTAGCGACGAACTTGGCGGCCACGGCGGTCTGGGGATTGGAAAAGACCTGGTAGACGCTGCCTTGTTCTACGACGCGGCCATTTTCCATCACCGCAACCTTATCCGCGATGGAGCGCACGACCTCCATTTCGTGGGTGATGACCACGATGGTGATGCCGAGCTCCTTATTCACCCGGCGCAGCAGGTCGAGGACCTCCTGCGTGGTGGTGGGGTCGAGGGCGGACGTGGCTTCATCGGCAAGCAGCAGCGAAGGATTCGTGGCCAGGGCGCGCGCGATGCCCACGCGCTGCTTCTGGCCGCCGGAAAGCTGTTCCGGGTAGCTTTTCCCCTTATCTCCCAGGCCAACAAAATCCAGCAGCTCCTGCACACGCTGTTGGCGCTCGCGCTTGCCGATGCCCTGCAGCTGCAGCGGGTACTCAATATTGCCCGCCGCAGTGCGGGAGTTCATGAGGTTAAACTGCTGGAAGATCATGCCGATATTGCGGCGGATGCCGCGCAGCTTCTTTTCGGACATGCCGACGATATTCTGGCCATCGAGCAGCAGCTCGCCGGAGGTGGGCGTATCCAGGCCGTTGATCATGCGGACCAGGGTGGATTTGCCGGCGCCGGAGTAGCCGATGATGCCGATGATCTCGCCGGAATCGACGGTCAAGGAGACATCGTCAAGAGCTTTGACCTTGGCCTTTTTCTGCTGGAAGACCTTGGTGATATTGCGGAACTCAATGCGAGTGCCGTTCTGGGTGGAATCTGCCACGGGTTGCGTCCTTAGTGAGGAAGTGCCAAACCCCGCCGGGGTGAAAACCGGCGGGGTAGAAGGCAAGGGTGATTAGTCCAAATCTGCTTCGAGCTTGTCCAGGATTTCCTGGAGTTCTTCTGGGGTGCGCTCGACCTCGACGGAGGTGCCTGCGGAGTCCTCGTCGACGCCCTTTTGTACCGCATCGGAGTGCCAGAGCTCGGCGAGCTTCTTGATGTCCTCGTTATCGGCGTCTTCCTCGCGAACGGCGAAGACGTTGATATAAGGCTCTGCCTCTTCGGAGTTCGGGTCATCCTGGAAGACGGCGGTGGCCGGATCGATGCCGGCGCGCTCCAGGAAGGAGTTATTGATAATCGCCGGGGTGCCCTCACCGTGCGCGGATGGGGTCTGGGCGGCATCGACCGGCACGACCTTGACCTTGGACTTCTTCTCATCGATGTCCAGCGGGGTCGGGGTGATAAGCCCGTCCTTCTTCAAGGTGATAAGGCCAGCCTGGACCAGCACGTTGATGGCGCGGCCCTGGTTGGTGGAGTCATTCGGGATGGCAACTTCTTCGCCCTCGATGCCGTCGAGAGAGTCGTGGCCCTTCCAGAACAGCGCCAGCGGCACGATTTCGGTGGCGACGATGGGCACCAGGTTGGTGCCGTTGCCGTGGTTGTACTCAGCCAGGAACTTCAGGTGCTGGAAGTTATTGGTATCGAGCTCGCCCTGGTTCAGGGCCTGGTTCGGGGTGTTGTAATCCGAGAAAGACTTAATGTCGATGTCGTAGCCGGCGTCCTTGGCTTCTTGCTCAAAGGCAACCCAGGCCTGCTTTGCATCATCGGTGGTGCCAACGGCGATGGTCTTGTCATCATCTGCGTCGGAGGAGCAGGCCACGAGGCTAGTGGCGGCGACGGTAACGGCGGCGGTAGTGGCCGCTGCGCGACGAATCTGCATGAGGTCCCCTTACATGTAGGAGTTGAAATAAATTGACCGTTTAGCAATCTAGCAATAAGCGAACCGCTTTGTCTATTGAACACGTCTCATCGCGCCGGGTTGTATAGAACACTGATTCGACACTACCCTGTGAAGGGTGAAATTTAATGGTGGAAAGGCGCTACCGTGGTCGCGTTTAGAAAGGATACTATCCGGTAAGGACACCACCGCGCCCGTTGCCGTACATCACCTCGGCGGCGGCGATAGCCCCGTCCAGCGTGGGCGCTCCGCTGTGCCCTTTGCGGAGCTGCATGCGGTAAGTTCCTACAGCTTCCTCGACGGTGCCGCTGAGCCGGAAGAGCTAGTCGCCCGCGCCCTAGAGCTTGGCCTCGAGGGGCTGGCCGTCGTGGATAGGGATGGCTTCTACGGCCTGATGAAATTCGCGGAAGCTGCAGCTAAGGCGGGTCTTCCGGCCATGTATGGCGCGGAGCTTTCCCTCGCTGAGGCCCCAGTGACCGTGCTGGCGCGCACGCCGGAAGGCTATCGTCGCCTCTCGCGCCTTCTCGCCCGCGCGCGGATGGACGCCGGCGAGAAGGGGAGTGTCGCGTACCCGCCCCTAGACGCCGTGGCGCGCGAGCTGGAGGAAGAGTGCTTTTTCCTGCTGGGGTGGGAGGCTATACAAAAAATCGATCACGTTCTCGAAAGAATAAAAATAGACAGCATAGTTCTCGAATATGCGTGCACAATGTCTCCCGAAGATGCGGATCACCACAGTTTCCTGGATAAGTACAATAATCTCCGCGCCATAGCAACCGCTCGACCTGCGGCGGCAACGCGCGACCAGGTACGGCTCGCCGCCGCCAAACGCGCCTTGGCGCACCGCCAATCCTTAGAGGAAGCCGCACCGGATGCCCACCCGATGGGCGCAGGCTGGATGCGCTCCGGTGAGCAGATGGCCCAGTTGCTTCCCGGCCGGCCCGAGCTTATCGCCGAAACCGTGCGCCTTGCCCGCGAGTGCTCCTTTACCTGGGGTGCCCTCGCGCCCAACCTGCCGGACTTTGTCGTCCCAGAGGGGCACACCGAGATGAGCTGGCTCGAACACGAGGTGTGGCGGCGCGGTAAAAAGCGCTACGCCTCGCGCCCGCCCGAAATACAGGCCAAGGCGAAAAAGCAGATGCGGCACGAGCTGGGCATCATCAAGCAGCTGGGCTTTCCGGGCTACTTCCTCATCGTCTGCGACCTGGTGGATTTTTGCCGCCAGGAAAATATCCTCTGCCAGGGGCGCGGCTCGGCGGCCAATTCCGCCGTCTGTTTCGCGCTGGGCATTACCAACGCCGAGCCCATTTCCGCGCAGCTACTCTTCGAGCGCTTCCTGTCGCCGGAACGCGATGGCCCGCCCGATATCGACATCGACATCGAATCTGGACGGCGCGAGGAGGTCATCCAGTACGTCTATCGCACCCACGGCCGCGACCGCGCCGCACAGGTGGCCAACGTCATTACCTACCGCCGCAAGGGTGCTACCCGCGACGCCGCCCGCGCGCTGGGTTACCCGCAGGGCTCGGCCGATGCGTGGTCGAAGGGCATAGACGAGCCGCCTGCCGATGTCTCCTTACTCGCCGAGCAATTCCTCGACCAGCCGCGCCACCTCGGCATCCACTCCGGCGGCATGGTTTTATGTGACCGGCCGATCGCGGACGTGGTGCCGATGGAATGGGCCCGCATGGAAAACCGCTCCGTGCTGCAGTGGGATAAGGACGATTGCGCCGCCGCCGGGCTGGTGAAATTCGACCTGCTGGGCCTCGGCATGCTGGAGGCGCTGCACCACATGATCGATGCCGTGCGCGCCACCACCGGTCGCAAGGTGCGCCTGTGGGAGCTCGACTTGGCCGACCCCGCGGTCTATGACATGCTTTGCCGCGCCGATGCCGTCGGCGTCTTCCAAGTGGAGTCCCGCGCGCAGCTGGCCACGCTGCCGCGGCTAAAACCGCGCTGCTTCTTCGACCTCGTGGTGGAGGTCGCGCTCATCCGCCCCGGCCCTATCCAGGGCGGCTCCGTGCACCCCTACCTGCGCCGGCGAGATGGTCTCGAGCCCGTGACCTATGACCACCCGGTGCTGGAGAAATCGCTGGGTAAAACCCTGGGCATCCCGCTTTTTCAAGAGCAATTGATGCAGATTGCGGTGGATGCCGCCGGTTTTACCGGCGCCGAGGCCGATGACCTGCGCCGCGCCATGGGCTCGAAGCGCTCGCCGGCTAAGATGGCCGCGCTGCGCAGCCGCTTTTTCGAGGGCCTGCGCGCCACCAACGGTATCGACGGTGAGGTCGCGGAGAAGCTCTGGGCCAAGATCACCGCCTTTGCCGCCTACGGTTTCCCGGAATCGCACTCGCAGTCCTTCGCCTCGCTGGTGTATTTTTCCGCGTGGTTCAAGCACCACTACCCGGCGGAGTTCTGCGTGGGCTTGCTGCGCGCGCAGCCCATGGGCTTTTATTCGCCGCAGTCGCTCATTCAGGATGCCCGGCGCCACGGCGTGCGCGTGCTGCCGGTGAGCATCAATGATTCCGGCGCGCAGGCCAGGGCGCTGCCCACCGGCGAGATCCGGTTGGGCCTCAACCTCATCAAGGGGCTGGGGGACAAGGCCGCCGAGCGCGTGGAGGCCACAGCGCCTTTTAGCACTGTCTCCGATCTGTCGCGCCGGGCGGATCTTAGCGTGGAGCAGGTGGAGGCGCTGGCCACGGCGGGGGCGCTGGAGTGCTTGGGGTTGGAGCGCCGCCAAGCGCTTTGGCAGGCTGGCGTCGCCGCCACCGAGCGCGAGGGCATGCTGCCCGGCACCTCCGCGCTCGCCTCACCGCACCTGCCCGGCATGTCGGTGTTCGAGCTGATGGCTACCGATGTCGCCGCCACCGGCGTCACCCACGATAAGCAGCCTATGGAGTTAGTCAGGGCCGCGCTTGGCGATGTCCTGCCTTCCTCCCGCCTTCCCCACGTCCCCGATGGCACCCGCGTGCGCATCGCCGGCATCATTACGCACCGCCAGCGCCCGCGCACCGCCTCCGGCCTGACCTTTTTGGGAGTGGAGGATGAAACCGGACTGATGAACGTGATGGTCTCGCCCGGGCTGTGGTCCCGCCAGAAGGTGCTCGCCCGTACCGCCCGCGCGCTTATCATCCGCGGCATCGTGCAAAACGCCACCGGCGCGGTAAGCGTGGTCGCGGATAAGCTCGAGCCGCTGGACTTTGGTGATTTCCTCTCCCGCGGCTCCCGCGATTTCCGCTAGTTTCCTGCGCTGCGACCCGCTCCGCACCGAAGATTTGCAGCCCAAATGCGGTGGACAGGCCGAGGAAAAGTTCGCCGGGCAGGACTAGGCGCTTGCGGTGAGCTAGTTAGCCATTAGGAGTTCTTCCTATAGATTTCGGTGGACATCGGGGAAAGCTCTTGGCGGGAAAAGATAGCCTCCACGGGGAGGTCAAAGACCTCGCAGACGCGGAAGGCTAGGTCCAGGCTGGGGGAGTGGTCCCCGCGCTCGAGGGCGCCGACGGTCTGCGGGTTGACGTTGATGGCCTCAGCCAGCTGGGCGCGCGACATGTCCCGCTCGGCGCGCAGCACACGTACCCAGGTTATAGATGGGTGCGGAGGGCTTTTTCTTTGGAGATATGGGTCAGAATATTGCATAAACCCAAAGTAAAGACAAGGTTTTCTATTCCACTTCGAAAATATCGCCCGGCTGGCAGTCCAGCGCCGCACACAGTGCCGCAAGGGTGTTAAAGCGCACGGCCTTGGCGCGATTATTCTTCAGGACGGACAGGTTAACTGGGGTGATGCCCACCTCTTTGGCGAGCGCCGCTCCGGTAATACCGCGCTCCTCCATTATCCGGTCGAGGTGGCAGATCACCTGGGGTTCTTGCTCCTCAGACAAGGCCTTCAACCTCCTCTTCGAGCTTGCTGCCGCGCTTGATGGCAACTGAGAAGAGCTGGAGGGTGCAGACAAAAAGGTAGGGCAGCGCAAGCTCGCCTAATGAGGATCCGCTCTGGTTGGCCCACCAGTCAATTTCGAGCTGCGAGGAAGCCCAGTTATTTCCCATCCCTTCGAGTGGGAAGCGTCCGATAAACCAGACGAAAATCCCAAAGGTCATTCCATTAAGGAAGCGGATATTTTTCGTATTGAAAACCTGCCCACGAAGCATTGGTTTGACCAAGCGGTAGGCAAAGAACGCGATAATCAAGATTCCTGCAATCTTGACGACGAGCCCCGCAGTGAGCATCCAGAATGGCCCGCCGTCGAGGTTGTGCTTGCTAAGGCCTTCCGGGATGGCCGCACTCAGTGTGGTGGAAAAGCGTCCGGTGACAAGGTCGCGAAGGTAGGTGGGGCCGAGGATGACAATGGTGAACAGGCAGAAGGCGGCCGCCGCGTTAATTTCGCGGCGCTCAGCTTGAGAGGTGGGCTGTGGGGTGGTCATGACAATCCTTTCCGTCGACTCCTTATCGACTTTCGGTGTTGTCGTAATTCGATAATATCGATTAACGATAAGTTGCGCAAGAGTGCGGGCTCGATTGCTACTGTCAATAGCTATGAGCGAAGAAATGAACCCCGTCTCGCCGCGTTTGGTTAAGGTGCGCTACATCCGCCACCTGGGCTGGACGATTATCTTCGCCGCGGCGGCCGCAGCGGCAGGGTACTGGTGGACCCCGTGGTTCTACTGGGCGGCGGGGCTCTTCGCCGTCCTCTTTTTCTGGCTGCTTTGGCTCATCCCCGCCCAGGTGCGCCGGATGGGCTGGTGCGAAACCGACGATGAGCTGCTCATTACGCGCGGCAAGCTGTGGCATTCTTTCACCGTCGTGCCCTACGGCCGCATCCAGTTCGTGGACGTGACCGCCGGCCCCCTCGAGCGCGCCTTCGGGCTCAAGGAGCTGCAGCTGCACACCGCCTCCGCAACCACGGACGCCACGGTGAAGGGTTTGGAAGCCCCGCTTGCCGATGCCCTCCGCACCCGCCTCACCCACCACGCCCGCGAACGGATGAGCGGGCTATGAAGTACCACCGCGTCCACCGCTTGACCCCGTTGCTGCGGCTGTGGTCGGTCATCCTGGCCGTCATCGCAGCATTTGCCTTAAACGTCAATATGGAGGCGCTGCGCGGAATCTTTGCCTTCGTTACCGGGGAACACAGCGCGGCAGACCTGCGCGATATTGGCCTCGCGCTGGCCGGGTTCATCGCAGTGTGCGCGGTGGTCTGGCTCGTCTCTGGCGTGTGGTGGCGCCAGATGGGCTACCAGCTGGGCGAGGAGGAACTCACCTTGCGCCGCGGGGTTATTTCGAAGCAGCAGCGCACGGCACGCTATGACCGCACGCAGGCTGTAGACGTCGTCGAGCCCGTTATCGCCCGCCTCTTTCGGCTCGCGGCCGTGCGCGTGGAAACGGCCGGCGGGCAGTCGTCTGCCATCGAAATCGCCTTCCTGACAAAGCGCGATGCCGAGGCCCTGCGCGCCGAAATCCTCTCCTGCGTCCACGGTGAGCCGCGAGAGCGGCCAGCTGAAGAACAGCCGGCCGAAGAAGAGGACAACGTCCTCATCCCCGAAATCCCCATCGCGCGTTCCCTGGCCGCGGCCGCCTTGCACGCGTCCACGATCGTCCTGCTTGCGGCCCTCATCTTCCTCGTGGTCACGCCGATGTCCCTGACCATCACGCTGCCCATCCTTTTGGCTACTGTCCCGCGCGCATGGAACGTGATTGACTCCTCGTGGCGCTACACCGCCAGCCTTGATGATGACGTGCTCAATATCACCTACGGCCTTGCCGATCGCCGCCGCCAAAACATCCGCCTCGAGCGCATCCACGCCGTCCAGGTCACCCAGCCGTTCCTGTGGCGGCCCTTCGGCTGGTACGAAACGCGCGTGTCGGTCGCCGGCTACGGTGGCACGGCCAGCGGCGAGGGATCGGGGTCGACGCGGATCGTGCCCGTCGGCAAGCGCGAGCAAGCCCGGCAATTCCTGCCCGCCGATGCCGCCCCGACCTACGCCTCGCCCGCGCGCGCCAAATGGGTCTCGCCCATCGATTACCGGCAGCAAACCGTCGCGCTGGCCGGCGACTACGTCATCGTGTGCGTCGGCCGCTTCAACCGCCGCGTCCAGGCCATCGAGCTGCGCCACATTCAGGAGCTCACCCTGCGCCGCGGCCCGATTTCCCAGCTATTCGGCCTGGCCACGGTGGAGCTCGACCTCGTGCAGGGGCCCGTCAAGATGGCGGCGCGCAACCTCGCGCTTGCCGATGCCCACGCCCTCCTCAACCGCCTGCGCTCCCGCGACCTGCCAGAACTTACACCGCTCCCTTAAAACCCAGCTGGCGCCAGGCCTCAAAGACCGCGGTTGATGCGGAGTTGGAGAGGTTCATCGAGCGCCTAGCCGGGACCATCGGAATGCGCACCTGATCGGTGATGCGCGGATGGTTGACATGCTCATCCGGCAGGCCGGTCGGCTCCGTGCCGAAGAGCAGCACGTCGCCATCCTGGTAGTCGACCTCCGTAAACCACTTATCCGTATGCGTGGTAAACGCGAAAACGCGCGCGCCGGGCAGCGCCTCCATGCACGCGTCGAAATCCTTATGAATCTGCACATCCGCCAGGTCGTGATAGTCCAGCCCGGCGCGCTTCAAGTGCTTATCGTCAAAGTTAAATCCCAGTGGCTCAATCAGGTGCAGGCTCGCGCCCGTTACCGCCGCGGTGCGAATGGCATTGCCGGTATTGGTCGGGATGACGGGATTATCAAAGACGATGTGCAGCTGGCTCATGCCTTCAGTCTAGGATGGGGGCTATGAGCGCTACCAAACTAGATGGCACCTTGTACCGTGACGAGATTTTTGCGGACCTCGCTGAGCGCGTGGCCGCCCTGAAGGACAAGGGGATAACCCCTGGCCTGGCTACCGTTCTGGTGGGCGAGGATCCAGGCTCCCAGTCCTATGTAAAGATGAAGCACCGCGATTGCGAAAAGTTAGGTATTAATTCCATTCGCAAGGACCTGCCGGCAGATATTTCGCAGGAGGAGCTTGAGGCGGTCATCGATGAGCTCAATGCCGATGACGCCTGTACCGGCTACATCGTCCAACTCCCGCTGCCCAAGCACTTGGATGAAAACGCCATCCTCGAGCGCATCGATCCGGAAAAGGATGCCGATGGTCTCCACCCGGTCAACCTGGGCAAGCTCGTTCTCAATGAGGAAGCCCCGCTGCCGTGCACCCCGAATGGCTGCCTGCACCTGCTGCGCCGCTTCGGCGTGGAGCTGAGCGGCGCCAAGACCGTCGTCATCGGCCGCGGTGTGACCGTCGGCCGCCCCATTGGCCTGATGTTGACCCGCCGCAGTGAGAACTCCACCGTTACCCTCTGCCACACCGGCACGAAGGATCTTGCCGCCGAAACCCGCAATGCCGATATCGTCATCGCCGCCGCCGGCCAACCGCACATGCTCACCGCGGACATGATTAAGGAAGGCGCCGCGCTTCTCGATGTCGGCGTATCCCGCGTCGACGGCAAGCTCACCGGCGATATCGCCCCCGACTGCTGGGATAAGGCCGGGTTCGTCTCGCCCAACCCAGGCGGCGTCGGACCGCTCACGCGGGCCTTCTTGGTGCGCAACATCGTTGAGCGCGCGGAAAAGCTGGCGTGAATTTAGACAACCCCCACGACGCGCACCTGAAACCGTCCCCGCTGCCCGCTTCCGTGCAGTGGGTGGCCATCGGGCTCTTCATCGCCGGGGTGGCCGTGTCCGGCGGCTACGCCATTTTCGAGTATTGGCGCAGGGCTACCTTCTTGCTCGGGCTCGCGCTGCTGTGGCTGACGGTGGTGCGCCTGACCTGCGATTCGCGCCGCGTCGGCGTGCTGGCGGTGCGCTCGCGCCGCTTCGATGCCACCTTTACCGGGGTCATCGGCGCGCTGATGGCCTTTCTCGCCTACTCCGTGGACGCGCTGGGCAGCTAGTTATCCACAGGTGATTGTTTCAGTATCACCAATCTGCGGCGTGTCGCGCGGCTATCCACAGCCGCCGCGCACTTGGCCTCGCGCCCTCAGCTACCCGCGGTTTAGGCTCGGGGCCATGATTTCGGATTACCTCGCAGCGATTAACTCCCCGATGGCGCTCATCGGGGAGTGCGCTGGGCTATCCGAAGCCGAATTGGTAGACCGCGGCTTTAGCGATAAAGAAGCCGCGGAATTCGCGCGCTTGGCGGATACGTATTTTGGCAAGACATCGTTTAGCGCCAAGCAGCGCGCCGCCCGAACTACCGCGCTCCCGCTCGATGCGCTGAAAATCATTGAGGTGCACGCGCAGAAGCTAAAGAACCAGCGCGCGGCGTGGGCCATGCGCGAGGAGCTGTGCCGGCTCAACGTTTCTACCAGCGAGGTAGAAAAGCGCGCCCGCCGCCGCGTCAAGGAGGAGCGCACACAGAAGCGCGCGGAGGGCGTGCGTCTTACCCGCCGCACCGATGACCTGTGGACGCTGACCATCACCGCGGAATCGGACCTAGTGGCTGAGATTAATAACCACGTCTCCACCGTGGACGATGCGCGCCGGGTATTTGCAGAGGGCGCGGCCGCCTCCACCATCACTACCAACGTGGTCCTCACGCTAGATGACATGGTGAAGGTTACCCACGGCGACGACGACGTCACCCTGCAGCTGACTAACGGTGCCACCATCACCGGTGCGCAGCTAGCGGAGCGCGCGCTTGCCGATGCCGGCCTCATCACCCTCATCCACCCCGTCACCGGCCCAGTGAACCTGTACCACACGCGCCGGCTGGCCACCTGGAAGCAGCGGCAGATGGCGATGGCCGAAAATCCGGTGTGCCCGTGGCCTGATTGCCATATCCCTGCCGATGAATGCCAGGTTCACCACCTGCAACCGTGGCTGCTCGGCGGCGAGACCAACTCCGAGAACTTGACCATCGCCTGCAAGTATCACAACGCCGTCAACGACGATGACCCAAATGCCCCGCCCCGTCGTGGGCGCCTAGAGCGCCACCCGCACGAAGGCATCGTGTGGCGCCCGCCCTGGGCCCAATAAAGAACATCGCCGAAGCCAGCGCAGTTAAACCTGCGCCGCTTCGGCGATCCTTCTGTATGCCTTCTGCAAGGAGTCCGGGCTAGCCACTTACCGTGCCCCCGTTCCGGACCCCGCCACTGTCTGCCTCGCGCCGCGTCCCGTTCGTGCGTCGAGCCACCCGCGACCGTAAACCGCTGGCGTAGGCGATGCGGAAGTGCGCACGCGCCGGCGTGTAGGCGGGGTTGGCTAGATGGCGTAGTCGATTGTGCTGTCCGCGTCCAGCGGGTGCGGTTGGGACAGGGTGAGGAAGTTGCGCAGGATGCGGTCCATCTGGCGCGACTCCGTGAGGAACGCATCGTGGCCGACGGGAGAGACTACCTTCGCCATGGCCAGCAGGTTGCCTAGGTTCCGAGAGAGGTGTTCCTGCTGGTGATAGGGATAAAGGATGTCCGTGTCGACGCCCACGACCATGGTCGGTACCTGCGAAGAACCCAGCGCGCGGTTCAGGCCGCCGCGGCCACGGCCGATGTCGTGGCGGTTGAGGGCCTCGGTAAGTGTGACATAGGAGCCGGCATCAAAATGATCCGCCAGCTTCGAGCCCTGATAATCCAGGTAGGAGTTCACGGCGAAGCGCTGATCGTGGCGGCGATAGGGCCCGAGGGGCTCTTCGCCGGTTTGGGCTTGAACACCAAAGCGTTCATCGATTTCCTGCTCGCCGCGATACGTCAGGTGCGCGATGCGCCGCGCCGCCGCGAGTCCCTCGCGAGGGCGCTGGGAGGAGGAATAATAGTCGCCGCCGTGCCAGAAGGGATCGCGCTCAATCGCGGAAATCTGCGCCGACTGGATACCAATCTGCCACGCGGAGGCGCGCGCGGAGACGGCGATAACGCACGCAGCATCGACCGCCTCCGGGTACATCAGCGTCCATTCCAAGGCGCGTGCACCACCCATAGAACCGCCGATAATCGCATGTACGCGCGTTATTCCGAGTTCTTCCAGCGCCTTTTTCTCCGCGGCCACCAAATCGCGAATGGATAACGCCGGAAAACGCGATCCCCAACTGCGGCCATCTGGATGCGAGGAGGAGGGGCCGGTGGAGCCATTGCAGCCACCGAGTGCGTTCATGGCGATAACGCACCACTTCGTCGTATCCAGCGCCTTGCCTGGGCCAATGAGATCGCACCACCACTCGGCCACATCGGCGTTGCCGGTCAGCGCGTGTTCTACCAAGATGACGTTATTTCCGCCGTGCGGATCGCCGAGGAAATGGCCGAAGCGGTGGTAGGCGATGTGGGCATCGGAAAGCGTGGCGCCTGCTTCGGTGCGAAAATCGCCGATACTTATACAGCTCATGCCAGTGCGTTAAATCCCAATTCGAGGTCAGCAATGATGTCGTCGATATCTTCAATGCCCACAGACAAACGGATGGTGGACTGCGCAATGCCCGCCGCGGCTAGGGCAGCATCATCGGACTGTGAGTGCGTGGTGGTCGCCGGGTGAACCGCGAGTGAGCGGGTATCGCCGATATTGGCGAGGTTGGAGTGGAGTTTTAGGGCATCGATAAACGCCCATGCTTCCTCGCGCCCGCCCTCGATATCGAAGGACAGCACGGAGCCGGTGTAGGAATAGCCCAGCTTCTCCTTGATCTTCTTATACGGTGAGGAATCCAGGCCGGCGTAGTTGACCTTCGTCACCTTGGCGTGGCCTTCCAGGTACTCGGCCACGGCTTGGGCGTTGGCATTGTGCTTGTCGATGCGCAGCCCTACCGTCTCAATGCCATTAAGCGTCAGCCATGCATTGAACGGGGAAATGGCGGCGCCGGTATCGCGCAGCAGGCCGGCGCGGGCCTTGAGCGCGAAGGCGGGGGCGCCGAGGTCGGCGTACTTCAGGCCGTGGTAGGCCTCGTCTGGGGTGACGAAGTAGGGGAATACCGGCTCGCCGTCGCGCTCGACGGTCCAGTCGAAAGAGCCGCCGTCAATAATCGCGCCGCCCACCGCGGAACCATTGCCGGTGTAGAACTTCGTGGTCGAAACCACGACGATGTCCGCGCCCAAGTCGAGCGGGCGGGCCAGCGCTGCGGTGGCGATGGTGTTATCCACGATGAGCGGGACCTGGTTAGTGTGCGCGACCTCGGCGATGGCCGGGATGTCGAGGACATCGGCTACCGGGTTGCCAAAGGTCTCGCCGTAAAACGCCTTGGTATTAGGCTGCACGGCGTCCTGCCAGGACTGGGGGTCGTCCGGGTTTTCCACGAGGGTGACGTCGATGCCGAGGCGCTTGAGCGTGACGGTAAAGAGGGTGGAGGTGCCGCCGTAGAGGCGCGGGGAGGAAACGATGTGATCGCCTGCCGAGGCGAGGTTGAAAATGGCCGCGGTCTCTGCGGCCTGGCCCGAGGCAAAGGCCACGGCGGCCACGCCGCCTTCAAGGGAGGCGAGGCGCTCTTCTAGCGCATCCTGCGTTGGGTTGGTCAGGCGGGTGTAGATGGGGCCTGCATCGGAGAGGTTAAAGCGGTTCGCCGCGTGCTCGGCGTCATTAAAGACATACGAAGTCGTTTGGTAAATCGGCACGTTGCGGGAATTGTGCGCGCCGTCGAGGTTTTGGCCTGCATGAACGGAGCGGGTTGCGAAGGACCAGTCTGCGTTGGAGTTATCGTATTTCGTCGTCATGCCACGCAAGACTAGACTAAGCGGTATGTAACGTACAGCACCCTGCCGCGAAACCGCAGGGTAGTCAGAGAATAAAAATAGACTAAGCGGTAAATTTCTCGCCTGGGTTTAATCGCTTATAGCCCTGCACACCGGCCTTGGTGAGCATGGTGTCGAAGGTGGTGCGGCCGGCATCGGAAAGCACGGCGTCATGGATGGGGACCGTGACCGCGGCGCCCACGCGCTGGGCATAATCGGCGGCCTCCGCGGCCTTCACCCACGGCCCGGCAATGGGCAGGAGCAGCACGTTCGCGGGGGTGATCGATGTACTGATCGCCCGGGTGGAGCAGGCCACCCAAGTAGTAGCCCACATTGACTGGGCGCGGAATATTTGGGTGGATCGGCGCGTGTTGGCCGCCGAGTACCTCGATGTCGAGGCCGGCGACGGTGATGGTCTCGCCCGGTGAGACCGCAGTACCGCGCCCCAGTTGTTCGCAGGCTTCGGCAGGTGCCCAGAGTGGGGCATCGGGAAGCCGGTCCGGGTCTAGGTGATCTGCATGCGCATGGGTAATGAGCACCGCATCAGCGTCGGGGATGGCGGGCGTCATGGCTCCGGGATCGATGAGGATACGCCCGCCCGGCGCCGCAACTGCGACGCAGGCGTGGCCAAGCAAGCTAAATTCCATGCGCCCCAGCCTATCTACTGCGGGTCTTTTTCGTCCTTGCGGCGAAATAGGTACCAGATGCCGAGGATCGCGCCGAAGAGCAGGATTGCCGAGGCGATAAAGACCGTGGCGACCACCATCGTGCGGTGTGGATCGTTTAAGAAAATCATGCAGACGATGGCGGCGAGGAAAATCGCGGCGAATAATGTGATGAGCCAATTGCGCTTGGTGTGCTCTGCGAATGTCATGCATTAATTGTTACGGAAAAACCGGGGGTAAACAAGCTGGGTGGGGATTCTGGGGGGCGGAACCCGGCTATATGGTGCACCGATTTTCCCAATAATGCTCGCGTGCGGGCTGGCCGATGTGGGCGAATGGGGGTAGGGGCCTTCCGTTCGACTATTTAACACCGCTTTGTCCGTTCATAATGATGTATGTCGAACTCTCTACAACTGTGAAAAGGACACTTTATGGCCACCACGACTGGGGTTGAGGACCGGAAGAAACCGGTCCTCAAGGTGAGCAACGTGTGGGTGCAAGGCATTGCCCTCGTCATGATCTTTGGCTTTTTGGTCATGGGATTTTTGGCGTACCGCACCTATGACGCATCCATGCCGTTGCCGGAAAAGATTGTCTCCGAATCCACGGGCGAAACGGTCTTAACCAAGGAAGAGATCACTAACGGCCAGGCGCTGTACCAGGCCCGCGGCCTGCAGCAATACGGCTCCGTGCTGGGCCACGGTGCCTATCTAGGGCCGGACTATACGGCGGAGTACCTGCGCCGCGCTCTCGATCACGCCCGCGAGGAAAACGACGCGAATGGTATGCCCGATTTCGTTGATTCTTCCGCCACTCCCGAAGAGGCCGTGGTAGAAGAATTCCGCACCAACCGCTATGACGAAGAAACGGGCGTGCTGGAGTGGACCGATAACCAGATTTCGGCATTCGAGGCCAATAAGGACTACTACGCCCAGTACTTTGGCCCTGATTCCCACAACAGTGGCTTGCCGTCGGACTTTATTACCGATGAGCAAGACATCAATAACCTCGTAGGTTTCTTCGGTTGGACCGCGTGGGCTTCGGCGGCAGAGCGTCCGGGCCACGACTATTCCTATACCAATAACTGGCCGGCGGAATCGCGCGTGGACAACGGCCCGACCGCGGACCTTGTGGTGTGGTCAGTGCTCTCGCTCATCGCGCTCATCGGCGGTACCGGCTTGATCTTCGCGATTTACGGCCGGTGGTCCAAGTCCATCGGCTGGCATTCGGAAGAAGCGCCGAACCTGGACTTTAAGCAGCCGGGCGAGGTCGGGCTGACCAAGTCGCAGAAGGTGGTGGCCTGGTTCGTCCTGGTCATTGCGTTGCTGTTCTTAATCCAGGCGCTGCTGGGTGCGGCCAGCCAGCACTACCGCACGGAGCTGACCGGATTCTTTGGCATCCCGCTGCAAGAAATCCTGCCGTATAACGTCTCGCGCACCTGGCACGTGCAGCTTTCCCTCCTGTGGACCGCCGGCGGGCTCTTGGCGGCCGGCATCTTCCTGGCCTCGTTCGTGGGCAAGAAGGAACCGAAGAAGCAGGATTGGTTCGTATGGTTCCTGCTCGGCGCCATCGCGGTCGTGGTCTTTGGCTCCATGGCCTTTGAATGGCTTTCTACCATGGGCTACATCGAAGAGGGCACGCTATTTTCCCAGCAATGGGAATACCTGGACCTGCCGCGCTTCTTCCAGGTACTGCTTACTATCGGCATGTTCGTGTGGATTGGCATCATCTACCGCCAGCTGCGCGGCCGCCTGAAAAACGAGCACAAGTCCAATATGCCGTGGCTCTTCTTCTTCGCCGGCCTGGCCATCCCCGCGTTTTACGCGGTGGGCAACTTGGCGGGATCGGAAACCCACATCTCCGTCGCTGAGTTCTGGCGCTTCTGGGTGGTCCACCTGTGGGTCGAGGATTTCCTGGAGCTATTTACCACCGTCATGGTGGCTTACGTCTTCGTCCTGCTCGGCGTGGTCCGCGAAAAGATTGCCCTGGGCATCATCTTCTTGGACGTCATCCTTTATTCCACCGGTGGCGTGCTGGGCACGATGCACCACCTGTACTTCTCGGGCACCCCGGTCGAGCACATGGCCCTGGGCGCATTCTTCTCGGCGGCAGAGGTCGTGCCGCTGACCCTGTTGACCGTTGAGGCCTGGACCTTCATGCAGCTGGGTTCCCGCCAGCGCGCCTCGGGCGAGCGCCCCTTCCCGCACCGCTGGGCAGTGATGTTCCTGGTCTCCGTCGGTTTCTGGAACTTCTTGGGCGCGGGCATTTTCGGCTTCCTCGTCAACCTGCCTATCGTTTCCTACTACGAAATCGGCACGGCACTTACCGCAAACCACGCCCACGGCGCGATGATGGGCGTCTATGGCTTCCTGGCCGTGGGCCTGTCGGTCTTTGCGCTGCGCTACCTCATTCCTAAGGACAAGTGGTCCGATAAGGCCATGGGCTGGGCTTTCTGGCTGCAAAACCTGGGCTTGCTGTGGATGGTGGTCATTTCGCTCCTGCCGCTGGGCATCATGCAGCTCTACGAATCCGTCGGATCGGGCTACGTGGAAGCGCGGTCGCTGGGCTACATCACCCAGCCCGGCAACTTCATTATGGAATGGCTGCGCCTGCCTGGCGATGTCATGTTCCTCCTCGGCGTCCTGCCCTTCCTCTGGATGGCGCTGCGCGGCGTGCTCTACAAGAAGGACATCCCAACGGTGGAAGAGCACCCAACAAACCCGCTGTTTAGCATCATCACCCCAGATGAGGACGATCACGCGGGCGAGGTCCCCGTGGGATCCTCGGTGGGACTGGTCTCGGGAGGCAAGGGGCGCGTCGACAAGCGCAGCTCCACGGGCCGGCGCTATGGGTACATCGATGAGCGCGGTGCCTTCGTCGAGGAGGAAGATCCCGATGCCGAGCGCGGCGATTCTGCCACCGCGCCGCGCCAGGAGTTTGAATCGCGTACCAAGTGGGGCGGTACCTACCGCTCGGATAAGAAGGACGACTAATGCCGGGTGCATTTACCGTATTATCCGCGTGCTACGGGCTTTTCCTGCTTGTGGTGGCCTGGGTATTCGACCTGCTGGCGCAACAAACCGCCAACCGCACCATGTCCAACCAATCCGGCACGTTCCGGTACATGGAAGACCACGATGCTTGGCGATGCCCCGAAGATCACTGGCTCTGGCCCTCCAGCTTCGACCCGGAAAACCGCGTCATGCGCTACCGCGCGAACCCGACCGTGTGCAATACCTGCCCGGTCAAGCAGCAGTGCACGGTCTCGCACCATGGCCGGGAGGTCACGCGCCAATTGGACCCGTGGCCGCACTCGGATTCGGGGCGCTTCCACCGCGGCATCGCGCTGGCGGTCGCGGCGATGGGCTACCTGCTGCCGCTGGCCTCGCTGATTAGCTATCATTCGCCCTCGGAGGTGGCGTTGACGCTGGCCACGGTGCTCATCATCACCGGGTTCGGCGTGTACCCGCTGGCCCGGCACCTGTGGAATACTCCCTCGAACGCGCCGCAGCTGGTGGTGCCGGAGATGGATAACCGCGAGGCGGAATTGGCAGCGCAGGTTGACCGCTATGGTTCGAAGTACGGAAAATCCACGCGCTATCGCTCGGTGCGTCAAGAACTGGAAGGGGAAGTCTAAGTGTCCGCTCCCGTATTCTGGCCGATCGTCATCGGCATCATCATCGCCCTCATCGGGGTATTTTTGTCCTACTCGCTCAAGGTGATTAAGCAGTATGAGCGGGGCGTGACCTTCCGCTTTGGCCACCTGCGGCCGATGCTGGAGCCGGGGCTGCATTTCTTGCTACCGGGCATCGATAAGCTGGAGCGCGTGGATTTGCGTGTGGTGACGCTGACGATTCCGCCGCAGGAAATCATCACTAAGGATAACGTGTCCGTGCGCGTGAATGCGGTGGTCATGTTCGAGGTCACCGATTCGAGCAAGGCGGTCCTCGAGGTCGAAAACTACGCCGTGGCCACCTCGCAGATTGCCCAGACCACCCTGCGTTCGCTCTTGGGGCGGGCGAGCCTCGATGACCTCCTGGCTCACCGCGAGGAGCTCAACGAGGACCTGGCGGCGATCATCAACGGCCAAACCGAACGGTGGGGCGTGCTGACTCGCATCGTAGAGATTAAGGACGTTGAGATCCCAGAGATGATGCAGCGCGCCCTCGCGCGCGAGGCGGAGGCGGAGCGCGAGCGCCGCGCCAAGGTCATTTCGGCCCACGGTGAGCTGCAGTCCTCCCGCGAGCTGCGCGAGGCGGCAGAGGAGCTGGGCAAGGCCCCGGCGGCGCTGCAGCTGCGCTACCTACAAACGGTGCTGGAACTCGGCGCGGACCAAAACTCCACCATCGTCTTCCCGCTGCCCATAGACATCATGGGCGGGTTTATGGAAAACCTGGGCACCTTTAATAAGGGTTTCAAGGAGTTCAGCGAGAACTTTTCGCACGCGGTGAATACGGAAAAGCCTGCGGACTAGGAACTTAAGAAAGCGGCCCCTGCTCAGCGGAGGGGCCGTTTTTCTGTGCCTCTCGAAGCTGCGCGATGTCCTGCGCATTGTGCTTGATGTCTTTGGAATTGCGCGCGACCTGCACGATTAAATAAACGATCCCGATAATGATGGCTAGCGGGATGAGTATCAGCAGAAGTTCGAACGGGCCAAACGCCATTGCTACGCCTTTCTGTGTGCGAGGGTATTTAAATCCAGAAACTAGCACTCGTATAGCGCAGTAACTCCTAGAAGTCCGGTGTCTGTCTTCAGTGTGATGCCTCAGAGCGCCATTATTCAGGTAATTCCTGAGTGTAGCCTTTGGAATGGTGCAAACCAGTTGACTAGAGATGCCATCCTGCTGGTTGATAATGGGGTGTAACGTACCTAAAGCTATCAACGAACGTCGGTTCATAGACGGCAGTGTGGGGATGGATTGGTGAAGACTCGGCTGTTTGATGTTAGAACGGCAGGTACGGCTTTGAAAAACTACATTCTACAGGACTGCCTAAAGTCGAAGGGGTCAACCTTGGAGTTTTCAACAATATGCCAAGTGCTGTCGTAAGATCACTGCTATTCCATAATAGAATAGCGGCGAACAATATCAGCCTATTTTTAGCAGTCACCGGGTTATTAGTTGGAGCGGAAAACGAGCGGTGCGGAAAGGCACGAGGCTTGTCGGCATGAAAGTAGTCTGTATCGGTAGTCTGGGAATCTAGGTTCGGAGAAATAGTTCCATTGCCGTGGACTGAGTTTCATTGCTGTAGTAATTTTGGGGACCCCTGTTAAAGCAAACTGCTGCTTTGGCAGGGGTCCTAACAAGGCTTACTGCTTTGCAGACTTGTCGTTGTTGATAGACGACTGTATTTTATGGTTGTTATTTCGTAGGATCGTTTTAACAATCCAACACACTATTCCGGCTAGTGCGAGAATAACAAGAATATACAGAATGATAAGGATAATTTCCCATAAAGTCATTGTTCCCTCCTCTATTTAATATCGATGCAAGCGAAGTTTCCCCAACTGCCGCCAACCTTGGCGCGGCCACAGAACTTGGCGCGATCGACGTTTGCATTGATGGGAAATTTGTGGCTCACTCGACCTGGCTTGCAGTAGCCTTTGGTGGTTTGAGACTTACCCTCTCCATTTTGGCGGTAGATGATTTGAAATTCATCTGCGCACGCATTTCCCAAGTCTGTGCCTACCATGTAGGAAACACTTGCCCACTCCACGTGAGTACCTTGTCCCTTTACGTAGATTGAGTTGGACGCTGCAGTTCCGCCTGGTGCCCAGGTGAGGCCTTGTGCACTATACGTAGTGAAATGGGGTGTTTCAGGGGCGGGGCCTGAGCCTCTTGCTCCCAGTTTGGGGAGGTTTCAGCGGCTCCAGCTACCGGCGGGGTGACTATGGCTGCAGCCGTGGCGGCAACTAACAATTGAGAAGCTACTCTCATGGCAATCTCCTTGAATTGAAATGAATGAACGCGTACCGTTCAATGAATATTTTATGAGAAAATAAACATAAAAGCTTTCTTTTTTGTTGAATCGTGTCCGGATGTTAACTAACAGTTAACTTTTATGATTGGACTTTTCAATAGTTTGTAAGGCGTATTCCAGCCTGTCATCGCTTAAGTGGCCAAAACCTAAAACCACGCCGTCTTCAGCGTCCACGCCGCCCCAGTATTCGCGCAGCGGGGTCAGCTTGATGCCGCGGGCGGCGGCGCGCGGGACGATGGCCGGGTCGCACAGCAAAACCGCATGTAGACCGCCATTGATGGGCAACAGGCGCGCGTCGGGGAGAGATCCCAGGGCATCGGCCACGAGGTCGCGGCGGCGCTTATAGGTCCGGCGCATGCGACCGGTGTGGCGCCGCAGCGCCCCGCTGGCCAGGTAATGGGCGAGCGCGGCCTGTGGGATGGTACCGACCGGCTGGCCAAAGATATCGCGCTGCTTGTCGATGCCCCCCGCGCAGCCCATCCGGGACCACCACATAGCCACAGGCGATGGACGGTGAAATCACGGTGGAAAACGTACCGAGCAACACCGTGCGCTCTGGGGCGAGCGCGGCGAGCGCGGGCAGCGGCTGGCCTACGTAGCGCAGCTCGGAATCGAAGTCATCCTCAATGAGTAAAGCGCCATGCTGGCGGGCCCAGGCCACGAGTTCGGCGCGGCGTTCGGCCGGCAGCGAGGCGCCATACGGGTACTGGTGGCTCGGGGTGACAATGAGCGCGTCGAGGTCGGTATCGGGAACGGTAACGCCATCGGCATCGGTGGGCACGTTCACCAGCTCATGGCCAAGCGCCTGCGGAATGCGCCGCAGGCTGGGGTAACCGGGCGATTCGACGCCGACGCGCAGCGCAGTACCGAGCGTGCGCAGCACTAAAGCCAGGCCATCGCGGGCACCGGCGGTAACGACACTGCCGCGGGAGACGCCGAGCTGGGTGGCCAGAGTGCGCGTGGAGGGCACGGGCTCGCCGGGAAGCAGGGCGCCGGAGGTGACATCGGCGCGCACGGCGGCGGCGATTTGCACCGGCAGGGCGCGAGTATCGGTAGGGTCGAGGCGCAGGGGCATAAACACAGTATAAGTGGTACAACCCAACACGCGGGAAATGGTTCTTTACTTGTACCACTTGGGCAGGGCAGTATAGAGCGCATGACCGAAAACATTGCGACCACGCGCGTGAAACGTGGACTAGCTGACATGCTCAAGGGCGGCGTCATCATGGACGTCGTGACCCCAGAACAGGCGCGCATCGCCGAGGATGCGGGCGCGAGCGCCGTCATGGCACTTGAGCGCGTGCCTGCCGATATCCGCGCCCAGGGCGGCGTGGCCCGCATGTCCGATCCGGAGCTTATCGAGGGCATCGTCGACGCCGTATCCATCCCCGTGATGGCGAAGGCGCGCATTGGCCACTTCGTCGAGGCGCAGATTCTGGGCGAGCTCGGCGTGGACTTCATCGATGAGTCCGAGGTGCTCAGCCCCGCCGATTACGTCAACCACATCAATAAGTGGGACTTCGACGTGCCGTTTGTGTGCGGTGCGACCAACCTGGGCGAGGCCCTGCGCCGCATCACCGAGGGCGCGGCCATGATTCGCTCCAAGGGTGAGGCCGGCACCGGCGATGTCTCCGAGGCCGTCAAGCACCTGCGCACGATTCGCGCGGAAATCGCCCGCCTGCAGCACCTCGACCGCGATGAGCTCTACGTTGCCGCCAAGGAACTCCAGGCACCGTATGACCTGGTAGCGGAGGTTGCGGAGACCGGTAAGCTGCCGGTCGTGCTCTTCGTTGCCGGCGGCGTGGCCACGCCTGCCGATGCCGCCCTCGTCCGCCAGATGGGCGCCGAAGGCGTCTTCGTGGGCTCCGGCATCTTCAAATCCGGTAACCCGGCGGCGCGCGCGGAGGCCATCGTGAAGGCCGCCACGCTTTACGATGATCCCGCCGAGCTCGCCAAGCTCTCCCGCGGCCTGGGCGAGGCCATGGTCGGCATCAATGTCGGCGATGTGCCGGCACCGCACCGCCTGGCCGAGCGCGGCTGGTAATCGCGTGGTCATGCCACAAGAAGCTAGCGCCACGATCGGGGTGCTCGCGCTGCAGGGCGGCGTGGAAGAGCACCTGCACATCCTTGACGGCTTGGGGGCGGGGACGCGCCGGGTGCGCGTGCCGCGCGACCTTGAGGGCCTGGATGGGCTGGTGATTCCGGGCGGGGAGTCGAGTGTCATCGATAAGCTCGCCCGCACCTTCGGCGTGGCAGGTCCGCTGCGCGAGGCCGTAGACCACGGCCTTCCCGTGCTCGCCACCTGCGCCGGGCTGATTTATTGCGCCCGCGAGCTGGATAACCCCTCGCCAGGCCAGCAGACACTGGGGCTGCTCGATATCACCGTGCGGCGCAATGCCTTTGGCAACCAGCGCTTTTCCGCCGAGCGCACCGTGCCGGTCGTGGTCGGGGAAGAAACTCTGCCCATCGAGGCGAGCTTCATCCGCGCCCCGCTGGTCACCCGCGTCGGCGATGGCGTGGAGGTCATCGCGACCGTGCCGCACGACGGCGCGGAGGACGCGGTCGTGGGCGTGCGCCACGGTGCCGTCACCGCCTTGAGCTTCCACCCGGAAGAAAACGATGAGGCGCGCGTGCACGCCGCCTGGCTGGACAGTATCCGCTAGGCGCCGGAGAGGCCGCGGCGCTTGAGCAGCGGCGCTACGTCCTTATCGCGCCCGCGGAAGTCGCGGTAGGCCGCGCCGAAATCGCGGGAGGCGCCGCGGGAGAGGATGAGGTCTCGGAACTTTTGTCCTGCGGCGCGCAGATTGCTTTGCTCCTTGAACCACTCAAAGCCATCGGCATCGAGCGCCTCCGCCCACAGGTAGGAGTAGTAGCCCGCGGAGTAGCCGCCGGCGAAGATGTGGTTGAAGTACGTCGATCGGTAGCGCGGGGCGATGTGCGGGTTATCCAGCCCCACCGCACGCCGGGCCTCCTCCTCGAATGCGTCCACAGCCTCCGGGGTGGCCTCAAGTGCCGCGGCATCCTTGGCGCTGAGCGAATGCCACGCCAAATCGATAATGGAAGCCGCCAAGTACTCCGAGGTGGCAAAGCCCTGGCCGAATTCGGAGGCGGCGGTCACGGCATCGAGCAGCTCATCGGGGATCGGTTCGCCGGTGTCGACGTGGCGCGCATACTGCTTGACCAGCGACTTATCCAGCGCCCAGTTCTCATTGATCTGCGAGGGGAATTCTACCCAGTCGCGCGGGACGTTGGTGCCGGCGAAGGTGGGATAGTGGACATCGGAAAGCAGCCCGTGCAAGGCGTGGCCGAATTCGTGGAAGAGGGTGTGCACCTCGTCCAGGCTCAGCAGGGGCTGGGAACCATCGGCGGGCTTGGTAATGCCCAGCACGTTGACGATGACCGGCTTGCGCTCCAGCAGGCCTGATTGGCCCACGAACTGGCTCATCCACGCGCCACCGCGCTTGGTGGGGCGGCCGAAATAGTCTGTGAGCAGCAGGCCAATTCCCTTGTCTCCGTGCTCGACGTTATTGCCGTGTTCGTCGTTATCGCCGTGTTCGTCATCTCCCGCGTGCTCGACATCCTTGTCGAGCACCTCCCACACGCGCACGCCCTCGGCATAGCCCTCCAGGTCCTCGCGCGGAACCACAGAAATGCCGTACAGGCGCTCGGCGGCGGCGAATACGCCCTGGGTGAGGACCTTGTCCAGGGGGAAGTACTGGCGCAACTCCTCCTCGTCGAGCGAGAAGTCGCGGGCGCGGACCTTGGATTCCCAGTAGGGCCAGTCCGCGGCGTGGAAGTCTTGCTCGTTGAGCGTGGCTTCCTCAGCTAATAGCTTGTGCTCGCCGGCGGCATTGGCCGCGGCCGCGGGGGCGAGGTCTGCGAGCATGTCGCGCGCGGCATCGGCGCTGCCAGCGGTTTCTTCCGCGATGACGTAATCGGCGTGGGAAGCATACCCCAGCAACTCGGCGCGCTCGGCCCGCAGCTGGACGGCCTCGATAAGCCCTGGAATGTTGTTTTCGGAGCCTCTGCTTGCCGATGCCGCATAGAGCTTTCTGCGCGCCCCCTCCCTAGCCAGGCGGGACTGCTCCGATTGCACGGTGGGCAGCTCGAGCGGGATGACGTAGCCTTCGCGGCCTAGGGCATTGGCATCCGCCTTGGCCGAGGCGATGCGCTCCGGCGGCAGGCCCTCGAGCTCTTCCTCCGTGAACTCGACGGCGTGCTCGCGCGTGGAGGCCATGAGATTGCGGCCGAATTCCTCCGATAGGGCGGACAGGCGCTGGTTGATATCGGATAGGCGGGCCTTGCCGGCGGCATCGAGATCCGCTCCTTGGCGTGCGAACGTGCGCAGCAGGTGCTCGTGCAGGCGCGCGCCCTCCTCATCGCCGGCGGGCGGGGTGGCGTCCTTGATGCGCTGGTAGAGCTTTTCGTCCTGGTACATCGCGTCGTAGTGGGCGGACAGGCGCGGATAGATATCGGCGGCGATCTCTTCCATCTCATCGGTGACGTCCGTGCCAGAAAGGTTGCCAAAGACCGCCATGACGCGGTCGAGGTCTTGGCCGGAACGCTCGAGGGCTTCCACGGTATTTTCCCACGTGGGCGCGGCGGGATTTCCAGTAATGGCGGAGAGCTCGGCATCGTGGCGCGCGAGCGCTTCGTCGAAAGCGGGGCGGTAGTGCTCGACCTTAATCTCCGCAAACGGCGGGAGTTGGTAGGGCAACGATGAAGGGTGGAGTAATGGATTAGTCATAAATGACCAATGTACCCATTAACTCCACCCTCTGTGATGGCTTTCACTAAGAAGGCTAGCTCACCGTTACTAGCTCCGCGTCTTCATCCTGCTCCTTCTGCGGCGGCGTGGCCTTTCGCTTTCCGGTATTCATCAAGATGATGTCTAGTACGAGGAATGCGGCAAGGGTAATGCCCAAAAGCGGTATAAATACACCGACGGTTGCGGCAAAGAGAGCGCCCAGGCCGGTGGTGGCCCAGGAGAAGTGCCGCTTGGAGCCAGGTGCAAATTGCGGCCGGCGCTTCCACCACATGTAGTAGCCCAGAACAACCATGGCGGCGATGGCGAGGCCAAGGGCAAAAAGGGCGATCTGCAGCGGCAGGCCAAACATGATGCCCATGTGCAGGTAGATGCCCCAGCTGCTGAGCTTGCTAAATAGCGGCAGCTCGGAGAAGGGCAGGCGGTCGATGACCTCGCCGGTGGAACCGTCGACGGATACCTCATCAGAGGTGTAGCGCCACTCGACCCAGCGCTCGCTCACCTTCCACCCCGAGTCGGTGTCCTCCGGGGCGTACAAGCGCAGCGGGCCCGTCAGGCCTTCCGCGCGGCCGGTGGCGTAGACGCGCTCTGCCTGCTCGGCGATGACCTCCGGCTCCGGAGCCTCGCCCGGAGCTTCCGCATCCCCACCGTGAGCGCCGTGGGCACCGTGACCTTCGTGCCCGGCGTGGGCACCGTGTGTGGCATCGGCGGAGGAATCGGTGGTGAGCGCGGTTTCTACCGGCGTAGCCTTCCAGTTCATCTTCTCCACCACGGAATTGACGTTCCCGCCGGCCAGTTGGGACCAGGTGATGCCGGTAGCTGACAAGCCAATGAGCCCGATGAAAATCCATGCGCCCATAGTGGAGTGCAGGCGGGTGGCCTTCCAGCGCTTGGAGCGCTGCGGCTGGTTCTTTAGCGGTGCGGCAGCCTTTTTGGGCCGGCGGCGAATCCACCACATGTAGAGCCCGCCGCAGGCCAAGACCCACAGCCAGGAAGCGGCTAGCTCGGAATAAAGCTCACCCGGCTGGCCCAAGTGGAAGCTTTCATGCAGCGAGGAAATCCAGCGTCGCAGCGGCATATCGCCCAAGCCGGAGTAGGTGGGGTAGTCACCAATGACCTCGCCATCGGCCGGGTTAATGAATACGGTGCGCTGCAGGCTCTCGTCGATGCCCGGATCCGCCACCAGCACGCGCGTAGAGTCCGTCGCCGATTCCGCCGGCCACACCTGGGAGACCGGCATATCCGGGTGTTCCTTTTGGGCGGCGCTGATTTGGTCCTCCAGGCTTACCGGGTTATTTACTTCCTCGACGGTCATGACGTCGCGGTAAGCAAACTTTTCCAGGGTCGGCGCCAGTGCATAGAGGCAGCCGGTCAATGCCGCGATAAGGATGAAGGGGCCGACGAACATTCCGCCGTAGAAGTGTATGCGTTGGATGAAGGAACGCAGAGCCGTCCGACTCATAAAGTAGTTCTCTTTCGTGCTTAGTGGTCAGTTGCATGGACGCTGATATCAACTGCACTAATAGTCGGAACTTAGGCAACCCTGGTTCCCGGAGAGCGAAAATTTTTTCAGTCGTGTGAAAGGGATGTGAAAACTAGACAGTGAAGAAGCTTTTACTTCTTCAGGTCATCGATGAACGGGGGTGAGCAATGGCTTTCATTATGAGAGCTCGAGGTGGAAACTAGTGAAACCGCCTTGGCCGCCGGGAGTACCGGTGGCGGTGATGGTGCGGTCGGTGGGGATACCGGAGATATCGAGAAGCAGCATGAGCGAGGACATAACGTGGTGCTCGCTGCTTTCAATATTCGTACACTCGATGCGTGCTAGGGTGATGTCGCCCTCGCCGAGTTGGAGCTTCTCTCGGAGGACATCGGGCTGTGATTCCAACAGGTCGAGCAGGCGCGGCTTGGCTTCCTCTACGACGCTGCAGGGTTCGATGAGGAAGAGTCCGTCGAACAGGTTGGGGAAGGCTATCTCCGTGTCGTGGGCGGGAATGAGAGCCCCAGTCACATTGCTCAGGCGGTAGGAGGCGGGTGCAGAGTGTTGGTAACCGTTCCACAGCAATGTGAGGTCGATGAGACCGGCGTCGCCATGCTTGAGGACGGCCCTCGGGCACTCTGGCCTGTCAGGGCACTCAGGGGAAACGGGGAGGAAAACGATGGTGTCAAGCCGCAGGGCCGTGCGGCGAGCTGCCGCGAAGTAGTTATCCCATGATTGACTCTCGCGGCGCAGGGGCACGAAGGGAAGCTCCGGCCATAATTGAACTGATTGCCCGATTTGGCGAATCATTGCATGCGCGAGATGGGGGTCCGCAGAACTCACGATGAAGACGCTGCCGGGAGTCAGCGGAGGAAAGAACTCCCGCATCTCAGGAAACGGGTACATGTCAGCTCTGCGTGGTGAAGAGGAGATACTCGATGGCATCGGAGGGTAGATCGGGGCGCCACTGCTCGAGCACAGAGTGGACAGTGGCCAGGTAGAGCTCGTACTCCGTAGTGCGCCACCCGCTGTGGATGGTCCAACCCATAGCGTTCGCGACGAAGCGATCCAGGATTAGTGGGGTAACCTCGCCTGGCTGTGGTGGATGGGTGAAGTACAGCAGTTTAGTGAAATACGCGGGCCCCAGTCCGGGGACGCGTCTTCCGCGGCCTGAGTCGCTGTTATTGAAATACCGGTACGCGGCCACGGGGTCGGAGGGCATTCCGGCGACAGCATCGAGGAGCTTGTTGGTGTTGGAGGGGATGGTCAGCGGAGTCATAGCGCGGTAGCGCATCAGCCCGTTGGTGCCCGTTCCCCAAGCGGCCAGGGTGGCGAAGAAGGCGAGTATATCCGCAGACGAATCGAGGTTGCCGGCCGCAGCAAACACCTGGCCGCGGGTGAGTGTGCCGCGGGGCGAGTCAGTGTTGAACACTGTCGGCAGAGGCCCGAGATGCGGGTGCTGAGACCACCCCTCGCGCCACGCAGCGGCGTCAAAGGTGACCTGGTGGTTGAGGACGTTGGCGTAGGAAAACGACGACGCCGCGCGCTCCACTACGGAGAGGATACGCGCGGCGGTCGGAAACATGATGGTAGAAAGAACTACTTCTTCAGGCCATCGATGATCTCGTTGAACTGTGCGACAGGCCGCATGACAGCGGAGGTCTTCTCGTCGTTGGGCCAGTAGTAGCCGCCGAGGTCGGCGGGCTCACCCTGGGCATCGATAAGTGCCTGGGAGATCTCATCGGCCTTGCCGGAAAGCTCGGAGGCGACGTCCTTGAAGGCGGCCGCGAGATCGGCATCCTCGGTCTGGTTAGCCAGCTCCTCGGCCCAGAAGGTAGCCAGGAAGAAGTGGGAACCGCGGTTGTCGTTCTCGTCCGCCTTGCGGGATGGGGACTTGCCCTCGTTCAGCAGGCGCTCGGTGGCCTTGTCCAAGGTGGTGGCCAGCACGCCGGCCTTCTCGTTGCCGTTGGTCTGGTTCTCGTGGCGGAAGGACTCGGCCAGCGCCAAGAACTCACCGAGGGAGTCCCAGCGCAGGTGGTTTTCTTCCTCCACCTGCTGGACGTGCTTCGGGGCGGAGCCGCCGGCACCGGTCTCGAAGAGGCCGCCGCCTGCCATCAGCGGAACCACGGACAGCATCTTTGCGGAGGTACCCAGCTCGAGGATAGGGAAGAGGTCCGTGTTGTAGTCACGCAGCACGTTACCGGTCACGGAGATGGTGTCCTCGCCGCGGCGGATGCGCTCGATGGAGGTCTTGGTAGCGGTGACCGGATCCTGGATCTCGATGTCCAGGCCCTCGGTGTCGTGGTCCTTGAGGTACTTTTCCACGAGGGACTGGATATTGCGGTCGTGGCCGCGCTCTGGGTCGAGCCAGAAGATGGTCTTCATACCGGACAGGCGCGCGCGGTTGACGGCGAGCTTAACCCAGTCCTGGATCGGCTCGTCCTTGGTCTGGCAGGCGCGCCAGATATCGCCGGCCTCGACGTCGTGCTCGATGAGCACCTCGCCCTTGGAGTTGCGGACCTCAACGGTGCCGGCTGCGGGCACCTTGAAGGTCTTGTTGTGGGAGCCGTACTCCTCGGCCTTCTTAGCCATCAGGCCGACGTTTGGCACGGTACCCATGGTGGTGGGGTCAAAGGCGCCGTTTTCCTTGCAGTCTTCGATGACGGCCTGGTACACGCCGGCGTAGGAGGAATCCGGGATGACGGCGAGGGTGTCTTGCTCCTCGTCGTTCTTGTTCCACATGTGGCCGGAGGTGCGGATCATGGCAGGCATGGAGGCGTCAATGATGACATCGGAAGGCACGTGCAGGTTGGTGATGCCCTTGTGGGAGTTGACCATGGCGAGATCGGGGCCATCGGCAAGCGCGGATTCGAAGGCTGCCTTGATTTCCTCGCCATTGTCGAGCTTGTCCAAGCCTTCCAGGATGGAGCCCAAGCCGTTTTCGCCGTTGAGGCCGGCGGAGATGAGCTCGTCGCCGTACTTATCAAAGACATCGGCGAAGTAGGTGCGCACGACGTGGCCGAAGAGGATGGGGTCAGAGACCTTCATCATGGTGGCCTTCAGGTGGGTGGAGAAGAGCACGCCCTCTTCCTTGGCGCGCTTGACCTGCTGCAGCAGGAACTCATCGAGGGCCTTGGCGGACATGAAGGTGCCGTCGATGACCTCGTCCTTAAGAACTGGCAGCTCCGGCAGCAGGGTCTGCTCGCCGTCAGCGGTCTTCAGTACGATGGACAGGGTATCTTCCTCGGGGATGATGACGGACTTCTCATTGTGGCGGAAGTCGTTATCGTCCATGGTGGCGACGTTGGTCTTGGAATCCTTGGACCACTCGCCCATGCGGTGCGGGTGCTTCTTAACAAAGTTCTTTACGGCCTCCGGCGCGCGGCGGTCGGAGTTGCCCTCACGCAGGACGGGGTTAACGGCGGAGCCCTTGACGGAATCGTAGCGGGCCGCGATGTCCTTTTCCTCGTCGGTGGACGGGTTATCCGGGTAATCAGGCAGGTCGTAGCCGGCGGCCTGCAGCTCGGCGATGGCCTTCTTCAGCTGCACTAGGGAAGCCGAGATATTCGGCAGCTTGATGATATTAGCCTCTGGGGTCTTGGCCATCTTGCCCAGCTCAGCCAGGGCGTCTTCCACCTTTTGGTCCTCGGTGAGGCGCTCTGGGAACTGCGCGGCGATGCGGGCAGCCAGGGAAATATCGCGGGTTTCTACGTCAATGCCCGCGGTGGAAGCGAAGGCCTCCACGATGGGCTTGAGGGAGTAGGTCGCCAGAAGCGGCGCCTCATCGGTACGGGTCCACGTAATCTTAGCCATGATTCTCCTATTAAATGTGGGAAAATTTCTTCAGGTGACCAGATTACCGATTTTGTCCGCTCCATGTGGAGCGCTCGGTACATTCTGGGGCTGGGTGGCATCGGTCACGGGGCCATGCGCTGGGTAAATCTCTTCACCTGTCCACGCCCTGAACATGCTTTATGCGCAGGTGGGGTGTATCGTCGCCCCTCGTGAAAATTATCGATCAGTTAAGCCCGCGCAGCGCCCATGAACACCGCATTCACCGTCGGCCTTTGCCCCGCCAGACGGAGATTTCTACTGCGCGCCGCACCATCGTCATGGTGGCGATGGCCCTTGGTGCGTTTGCTATCGGTACTACCGAGTTCGTCTCGATGGGCCTGCTGCCGCTGATCGCGGAGGATTTCGGGGTTTCTGAGGATACCGCCTCCACGCTGATTACCACCTACGCACTCGGTGTAGTGGTCGGTGCGCCCCTGATTGCGGCCTTTACCGGCAAGCTCCCGCGCCGCCGCCTCATCCTCTTGCTCATCGGCTTTTTGGTGGTGGGCAACCTGCTGTCGGTACTCGCGCCGAATTACTGGGTGCTCATGATGGCTCGATTCATCGCCGGCATGCCCCACGGAGCGTACTTCTCCGTGGCTAACCTGTCTGCGGCGTCGATGGCCCCTCCCGGCGGGCGCGGCAAGGCCATGGCTTTTGTGGGCATGGGGCTTGCCATCGCCACGGTCATCGGCGTGCCCGCGGCACAGGCCCTGGGTTCCGCGCTGGGGTGGCACGCGGCCTACCTGGTGGTTGTGGTCATCGGCCTTATTACCGCCGTAGCCCTGTTTTTCCTCATGCCGCACATGACGGAGATGAAACAGACCGATATCCGCACCGAGTTCGGTGCCTTTAAAAACAGCCAGGTGTGGCTCACCGTCATCATGGGCGTGGTGGGTTTTGGTGGCATGTTCTCCGTCTATACCTATATCTCCTGGACCATGACCGAGGTCGCGGGCCTGAGCGATAGCCTGATTTGGGTCGTGCTCATGGCCTACGGCATTGGCATGACGATAGGCAATGCCTTTGGCGGCTGGTTGGCGGACCGCAACCTTGAATTCGGGATCATTTTCGCCCTGGCCAGCTTGATCATCATCCTCACCGCCTTCTATTTCCTTTCCAGCCACGCCATCCCCGCCACCATTTGCTTTGGCATGGTGGCATTTATGGGTTCCACGTTGGTGCCGTCGCTGCAGCTGCGCTTGGTCCACGTGGCGGGCGATGCCCAGACCTTATCCGCCGCACTCAACCAGTCCGCGCTCAATATCGCAAACGCAGCCGGTGCGACCATCGGCGGCATCGTCGTCGGTGCGGGCCTGGGCTATTCCGCCCCGGCGCTGGCGGGCGCCGGCTTGGCGGCCGCGGGTTGCGTTGTGTGGGCGATAACAATGTGGGATAAAAAACGCCTTGCAGGCCGCAGCTAGAAGTACCACCGCACACGCCTATATTCTGGAGCACCATGAGCCTTACCATCGCTAGCGTCAACGTCAATGGAATCCGCGCCGCGTGCAAGCAGCGCAACGAAAACAACCCCGGCATGAATGCCTGGCTGGAGCAGACCCCGGCCGATATCGTGCTGATGCAAGAGGTACGCGCCACCCCGGATCAAGCCAGAAAAGCCCTGGCACCCGCCCTGGAAGCCGGCTGGCACTTGGAGCTTGCCGATGCCGCCGCCAAGGGCCGCGCCGGAGTAGGCATCCTCTCCCGCACGCCGCTTGCCGATGTCGAAATCGGCTTCGGCTCCTTTACCGATGCCGGCCGCTGGATTGCCGCGACCACCCGCGATATCCGCGTTGCCTCGCTGTACTTGCCTTCCGGCGATACCGATTCGCCAAAGCTGGATGAAAAATACCGCTTCTTGGATGAATTCGATTCCGTGCTGGCAGAAAACGCCGATAAGGACATGGTCATCGGTGGCGACTGGAATATCTGCCACCGCGCCCAGGATTTGAAGAATAATAAAGCCAACGAGAAGAAGGCCGGCCACCTGCCGGAAGAACGCGCCTTTATGGACCACGTTTTCGGCAGCTTCCCGGATGAGGCGCCGCAGGAGAAAAAGAACCTGGGCGAGTGGCTCGGCGTCGTGGACTACGCGGGCACCACCCCGTGGGAGCCGGCCACCGCGCCGCAGTGGTTCGACGTGGCGCGCCGGCTCCACCCAGAGGCTGACGGCCCCTATACCTGGTGGACCTATCGCGGCCAAGCCTTCAATAACGATGCAGGCTGGCGCATCGACTACCAAGCCGCAACTCAGCCGCTGCTCGATCGCGCGCAGCGCACCTGGGTGGATAAGGCCCCGACCGTGGAGCAGCGCTGGTCCGATCATTCGCCACTGCTGGTGGAATACGTCTGATGTCGCCGCTATTTAGCGTCCTGTACGTCATCGGCATTACCGCCGAGTCCATGACGGCTGCGCTATCGGCCGGCCGGCAGAAGCTCGATCTCTTCGGCGTGACGATGATCGCCGCCATTACCGCACTAGGCGGTGGCACCGTCCGCGATATCGTGCTGGCGGATCCGCCGCTGACCTGGGTAGAACACCCCATCTATCTGGTCATCGTCATCGCTGCCGCCATCGTCACGGTGGGCATGTCCTTCCTCATGCACTATTTCCGCCACCTCTTCCTCATCCTCGATGCCTTGGGGCTGGCGGTCTTTTCCGTGCTGGGCACCCAGATTGCCGCACACTTGGGTTACGGCTTCATCATCGCCTCGGTATCTGCAGTCATTTCCGGCGTCTTCGGCGGTGTGCTGCGCGATCTGCTTTCGGACCGCATTCCGCTGGTATTTTCCGGCGAGTTTTATGCGGCCATCTCGATCCTTGCGGCCGGGCTCTACATGATCCTCTTGCGCGCCGGGCTATCGGAGGAACCCACGGCGATTATTACTGCCTTGGTCTGCTTTGCCGCGCGCCTTGCGGCCATCTACTTCAAGACGGGCCTGCCCGTCTTTGAATACCGCGATGGTGAGCAGCAGATGGATCCGCGCCTGCGGCTATCGGCGCGCATCGTGCGCGATGGCGCCCGTCGTGCCAAGCGGAAGGCGGGCGCAGCCACCCGCTACGCCAGCCCCATCACCCGGCCGCTGGGCCGCAGCAAGCGCACCGCAAGCGATTTTTCCTCCCCGCTAAGCCTCGAAGAGTTAAATAGCAACCGGATTGCACGGCCGACTGTTCACTCATCGATTACCCGCCCCAGTGGCAAGCACTCGCCTGGGGCGAGGGGAGTGGATGTGCAGCAGCAATGGACCTTCAACAAGGAGGATGTGGGCAGGCAAAGGACCCCCAAGCACAAGCAGTAGTGCTAGTATTAACACGTTAAAAATTTCGAAATCTGCAACGGAGAAAGTTCATGGCTCGCGCAATTATTCCTTTTGTCCTTGGCGCCGTAATCCTCGCCCTGAGCATCTGGTGGTGGACTGCTGTCGGACCGTCCTTCGCCTTCCTTGGCCCCATCGTCCTCATGGGCGTCGGCGGTGCCTTCATGGTGACCGGTTTCGCCATTTTCATGGACATCGTCAGCCCCACCTCCCGCAAGGTCTAAGGGCACGGTCTGGCGATGAAAGCTATCGATCTACTCACAGACATGGCGCAGCGCCCGCTCGATGCGCTCGCCGCATTGCCGGAGTTGAGCAACGAGACCGCCAATGCGCACTTTGGTGATCACCCGAACTCGATCACGTGGCTGCTATGGCACACCGGCCGCATGGCAGACCTGCAGCTTGCGCAGCTGACTGGGGAAGAAGAGCTGTGGCAGCGCTACGACCTCGACCTGCCGGATGCCATGGGCTATGGCCAATCGGCGGAGGAAGCGCGTGCGGTGACCACGCAGGACATCGGCAAGCTCCGCAGCTATACCCAGGAAGCATTGGTGCAGGTCAAGGCGTATGTCGCCTCGCTGGAGGATGACAACCTCGATGACGTGATCGATACCTCGTGGACCCCGCACGTTACCCGCGGTGTCCGGCTGGTCTCGATTTTTGATGACGCCGCGCAGCATCTTGGGGCGGCCAATCAACAAGCAAAAATGACGGAGTAACATTACCTGACATGACTGATTCCACTGCATCTAATTCCGCATCCCGCGTACTTTCCGGCATTCAGCCCACCGCTGATTCCTATCATTTGGGAAATTACCTGGGAGCGCTGAAGCAGTGGATCGACTTGCAGGAAGGCTACGATGCCTTTTACTTCATCCCGGATCTGCACGCGATTACCGTGGAGCAGAATCCGGAGGAACTGCGCAACCGCACCATGGCCGGTGCAGCACAGCTCATCGCGCTGGGCATCGACCCGGAGAAGTCCACCCTCTTCGTCCAGTCCCACGTGCCCGCCCATGCGGAGCTGACCTGGGTATTCCAGTGCCTGACCGGCTTCGGTGAGGCCTCCCGCATGACGCAGTTCAAGGATAAATCCGCCAAGCGCGGCGCCGATCGCACCTCGGTGGGCCTTTTTACTTACCCCATCCTGATGGCGGCCGATATCCTACTGTACTCGCCGGATTACGTGCCGGTGGGCGAGGATCAACGCCAGCACTTGGAGCTCACCCGCAATCTGGCAGAGCGCTTCAATAATAAGTACGGCGAGACTTTCCACGTGCCGGAACCATTCATTCCGGAGGGCGCGGCGAAGATCTATGACCTGCAGGACCCGACGTCCAAGATGTCTAAGTCCGGCCCCAACCCCAAGGGCCTGGTCAACCTGCTCGATGCCCCGAAGACCTCTGCCAAGCGCATCAAGTCCGCCGTGACCGATGACCTGGGTACCGTCGCTTTCGACCGGGAAAACCAGCCGGGCGTGTCGAACCTGCTGGTCATCCAGTCCGCGCTGACTGGTGAGTCCGTCGACTCCTTGGTGGAAAAGTACGCCGGCCAAGGCTACGGTCACCTGAAAGTGGATACCGCGGAGGCGCTCGAGGCCTTCATCACGCCGCTCAAGCAGCGCTATGACGAGCTCATGGCGGATCGCGGCGAGCTGGAGCGCATCTTGGAGCGCGGCGCCCAGACCGCACAGGAAGTAGCGCAGCCGCTTGTCGATGCCGTCTATGAAAAAGTTGGCTTCCTTCCCCGCCCGCGCAGGTAGTAGGTACCCCTTAACCCACCCCACCGAGGGACAACTGGGTGTTTGCCAGCTACGCTATACGGGATAAACGCTGTGCGAACAAGAAGGGAAGCACGTGTCCACCACCACGCAATCCTCCTCTAAGAAGACGGACCACTACGGCATCGAGCGCGCGAACGCCGATGACCCGGGAGCGATAGATAAAGTCCGGCGCAAGTCGCCCTTTGTTGACCATCTCATGCGCATGCAGGAGCGCTATGCCGCAGAGGGTGGCAACCAGTTTTCTGCTGGCATTACCTATTACTCGGTGCTGTCCATCTTCCCGTTGGCGATGCTGCTGGTGGCCACCATCGCTGCTGTCCTTGCTAACCGCGAAGACCTGCTCAATGATCTCCAGTCCTATATCACGGACTCCATTGACGGGAATCTTAGCGAATCGGTCAATGAGATCTTGGATACGGCCATCGACCAGCGCGGTGCCATGTTCGGTATTGGTGGTTTGACCACCCTGTGGTCCGGACTGGGGTGGATGAATCACCTGCGCATCGGCATTTCTGCCATGTGGGGCATCGATGCCAATGACGGCGGCTCCTTCCTGAAAAAGAAGTTCTCGGACCTTCTGGGGCTTATCGGCCTGATCATCGCCTTTGTCGTCGCCTTCGGTGTGACCGCTGCTGGTTCCTCCGGCCTCACGCAGAAGATCTTTGACCTCTTAGGCATTGATTCCTTCCCGGGCATGGGTTATGTCTTCTTCTTCAGTGGCTTGTTGCTGGGCCTTATCGCCAACTTCATCGTCATGTGGTGGCTGATTATGATCCTGCCGCGCACGAAGGTGCCTAAGAAGTCCGGCTTTACCGGCGCCGCCATCGGTGCGGTGGCGTTCGAGGCCATCAAGCAGCTGTCCACAGTGATCATGTCCTCTGCCACCGGCAGTCCGGCCGGCGCGGTCTTTGGTCCGGTCATCGTCCTGATGATCGTCATGTACTTGGTGTGGCGCGTGGTGCTTTATATTTCCGCATGGACTGCGACGACCGCAGAATCCCTGAAGTACGCGCACCCGCCGGTTCCAGAACCTGCCGTTATTCGCGTGCGCAACGAGGTACGTGAGGGCGCACCAGCAGGTGCGGTCTTCGGCGTGGGCGCGGCGCTGGGCGCTGCGGCCGTGGGTGTGGCGAAGCTTTTCCGCCGGAAATAAAAATCCTCCCTACGGGTGAGGATCGCTGCGCTCTTTACCTTTAAGATAGGACACTATGAACGCCGATGATATTGCCCCAGACTTCTACGAAAAGTGGGACCTCGACCGCAGTGGTGGCGAGGATGAGCTTTCCGTTGTATTGGAAGCAAAAGATATCAAGCTCGGGCAGCAAGGATATAACTCCGATGAGCCGCGGCGCGTACAGCTACGCATAGCGGCCAGCATCTTGGGCTCGGCGAAAAAGAGGGCCGAATATGATGAAGCATTGCGCACCGGCCTTCGCCCGACGTGGGGCGAGCTCGGCACGCTGAGTTCGGTGGGGCAGTGGTCTCCGGCACCGCGCTCGCAGAAAAGCTTCCACGATCAACCGCAGGGTGGTCCGGAGCAGGCGCCGGGTTTTGCCCAGCCCAGCCCATATAGCTCCCCGTACGCGCAAAACCCATTTGGTCAGCACGCATCATCGCAGCAGCAGCAGATGTCGCCGTCGTTCGCTGCCCCGCCGGTGCCCTTCCAGCAACAGGCACAGGAACGGCCTTCGCAAAGCACGCGCATTGGCATGGGCATCTTGGATTTCTTCTTGGCCGGTAGCATCAGCAGTGCGTTTGGCGCGGGTGTTGACGAGCTCGTGGATGTAGACGCCCTGTCCTTTGTCGTTTTCTGCATCGTCATGGTGGTCTACGTTCTGGGCAGCGAAGTTTGGTTGGGTGCTAGCCCGGCAAAGATTCTTGCCGGCTATACCGTGCGGGATGTGGATACGAAGGAAAAGCTCGGCCTCAGCCAGTCCGCCAAGCGCCAGTGGTGGCGCCTAATTAACCTGATTCCTGGTATCGGGCAATTGGTGGGCTTGGTGGGCGCGGTGGTGCACGCGACCACCATTAATGAGGAAAACAACCTGCGCGGCTCGCACGACGATCTCGCAAACGCAGAAGTGGTAAAGAGGAAGCCGCGCAAGTAGAACGCTGACATGGCGCATCCCAGGGCTGGTGCCTACGATGGTGCGCATGCATGATGCACCTTTAATTAGCCCCGAAAATAAGGATTCCGCCGAGAGCGTGGTGGAACAACTGCCCAAGGTATCCCTGTGGGAACCGGTTCGTTCGCAGGCCAGCACCGCGGAGGAATTGAACGCGGATATTCGCGAACAGTGCGCCCAGCTTGCCGATGACCACGTGGTCTACGCCGAGCTGCAGCTCAACCCTGCGGCTTATTCTTTCGATACCTCTGCAGTCGTACGCGAGGTGGCCGCGGAACGCTTCGGCGATCTCGAGGTACGTTTTGTCCTCGAGGTGGCAGAGCCGGCGGCTAACTCTGAGGACTCTGCGGGCATTGCTGGCTACACCCTGCCGGAGGGGAGTGCTGCCGCCGCGGCGGAGTTCCGCACGAAGTACCTGCCTACCCAGATCGCGGTGGGTGAGGATTTCGCCGCCACCGAAAGCGCCGCCCAGGCCGGCGTGAACCGCTTGCTGCGGCCGGTGAATATGATTGATGATTTCACCGCTGATGTCGATGGAATCCGCCCAGGCAAGGCTTCCGGATGGATCCGCGACCGACACATTCCATTGGTATTCTCGCCCTTGGATGACGTTGAGGAGCTGACGGATCATCCGCTGCCCCTGTTGCAGCAGCTTGGTTTTACCTGCTCGGTCTCCTCCGGCGATTCCACGCTGAGCAGGCAATTTCTCGCCTTGAGCGAGACCTTTGGGTACGGCTTGGAGGAGTTTTTCGATCTCACCGTGAAGGCGATTGAAAATATTTTCGGCACCGAAGAGACAAGGCAGCGTATCCTTGAGACCGTTGTCCTTCCGGCCTACGAGGACCTCTCCGATCCGGAACTTGCCGGCCCCGATACTGAGGAGTCGCTCCAAGATTCCGGGTTCTCAATGAACCTGAATGACAACGCTTCCGAAGCGTAATAGAGAGTTAATCTACATAAAGGAGGAAGACATGCCTTCCGCACTATTCGTTGTTACCGCCGCTGATAAGTGGACGCTTGCTGATGGCAGCGCCCGCCCTACCGGTTACTGGGCCGAGGAGCTCATTGCTCCGCACCGCGTTTTTAAGAACGCTGGTTGGGATATCGACTTTGCTACGCCGAACGCAAAGGCTCCAGTGGTAGACGAGTACAGCCTCGAGGTATTGTCTGAGGGCGACCGCGTCGAGCAGGAGAACTACCTCGCAGAAATCGGTCCAGACCTGGAAGACCCACTGAACCTGGCCGATGTTAAGGAAGCTGACTACGACCTCGTCTTCTACCCCGGCGGCCACGGCCCGATGGAGGACTTGGCTTATGACCAGGACTCCGCCAAGCTGCTGCAGGAGCGCATCGAATCCGGTCGCGCTCTGTCCCTGGTATGCCACGCACCGGCCGCATTGCTCGCACTGGACAATGACAACTGGCCGCTCAAGGGCTACACCATGACCGGCTTTACCAACGCCGAAGAGGGCGAGGAAACCATCGCCGCTGCCAAGTGGGTTGTTGAGACCCGCCTGCGCGAACTCGGCGCTGATTTCAAGCAGACCGATCCGATGCAGCCTTATGTTGAGGTTGACCGCAACCTGTACACCGGTCAAAACCCGGCATCGTCTGAGCCTTTGGCACAGCGCATCCTGCGCGACTTTTAATGCGGGTGCTGAAAGCTCTCGCTGCAGGCAGCGCGGTAGTAGGGGCGTCGGCGTATATAAAGAGTCGTCGTCCTTATCTGCGCAGCGTTGCACCTGAGCTTCGCAGCCCATTACTGTACCTGCCGCTGCACTTGCTCTCGGGTGATCGATTCGCTCGAACGAGCAGGCTATTTGCCAATATGGACGTGGCACGTCCGAAGTGGCGCCCGGTGGACATCGAAGAGCTATCTTGTTCTTTTGAAGACCAAGCATTCCGTGCCCGCGTTATTACTCCACGCGGAGATGGAACGCCAGCCGAGCCACGTCCCGTGGTGATGTGGATTCACGGCGGAGGTCACCTGCTCGGTGGCCCGGCGATGCATGATCCCCAAACTTCGCTCATCGCATCGGAGTTGGGGGCCATTGTCATTGCACCGCGCTATCACAAATCCACGCAGGAACCTTTTCCTGCGGATCTGGAAGAGTGTTATGCCGCTTTGCGCTGGATGCAGGAAAACGGTGAGCTTTTAGGCGCGGATACTTCGCGCATTGCGGTCGCTGGCGATAGCGCCGGCGGCGGCTTGGCCGCAGGCCTTGCCCAGCGCACGGTGGATGAAGACCGTCCCATTCGAGCGCTTGGACTGGTCTATCCAATGCTTGATCACCGCACCATTGCTAAAGAGGGTGCGGTGGGGCAGTTTATTTGTCCGCCGAACTTAAATCGCGGCGCCTGGGATATGTACTTAGGAAAGGACCATTTAGAAACCCCGCTGCCACCGTATGCATCGCCGGCGACGCGTTCGGATCACTCGGGGATGCCGCCCACGTGGATCGGCGTGGGAGACATCGATCTTTTTCATGATGAATCCGTGGCCTTTGCTACCGCACTGCAGGACGCCGGAGTCGAGACCACACTTGATGTGTATGCAGGTGCCTATCACGGCTTCGATCAGGTACGCCCGCGCGCGCCCCAATCGCGCAGAATGCTGGGAGATCTTATCGAGCACCTCGGCTCCCACCTCTAGCCGCACTTGATGCGGAATGAGGTGTAGGTGAAAATGCAGCAACCGCCCCAGTCCACGCTCCACTGTGAGGAGTGGTTGGACTGGGGCGGTCTTCTGTTAGTAACGGCTCCCGGCAGCTGAGGTAGCTAGAGCCGGTAGTCCGCAGGGCAGAGTAAAAACTTAAAAGCGGGAAAAACGCTTAATTAGCATGTTCTCAAGACCCTTCCAGGACTCCGCATGCTCGTTATACGGCTTCGACGGCACGTAGCCTGCGTGCTCGGTGGAACCGAGCATGTAGCCGAGGTAGTCCTGCAAGCGTGGGTTCGCCAGCATATAGGAGTTAATGGAATCGTCCCCGGCCCAGTCCGCGGCATCGGCGCAGACCTCGTAGCAGCGGGCTAGTTGGTCGGAGTCGACCGCTTCCGGTCCCTTTTCAATATCGCGCACGATGCCATTAAAGGAATACTGGTTATCCGGGTGGACCTGGACCTCGAGTTCACCGGCATTGGCGGCGGTGACAACGTCCTGCCAGGTGGATACGCGCGCCAAGTCGTGGTCATCATTATCGATGAGCCACCGCACCAGCGTCTTGGAGGAATCGAAGGTAAAGATTTCGCCCCATTTGCCTAAGAAGATGGGCTTGCCGTCCAAGTAGGTGCGCAGCGTGTAGACGGACTTGGACTGTGCGGTGATTTTAATCGGGTCGATTCCGGCGGCGGCCCAAGGGGACTCGTCATAAGGGTCGGCGGCTTCCGCCGCGGCCTTACGCTTTTCTTCAGCTTCCTTGGCGGCAGCGTCGGCGGCGTCCGCGGCCTCGGAGATGCGGGTTTCGGCATCGGAGATAGCGGAGGCATCGAATTCATCGCTAGGAACGACGCGGACGCTTTTATCCAAATCCGCGATGACCTTCTTCCAATTGGTCAAGATGACCCGTCCGACGCCGGTCCACTCATTCAGCCCCTGCTCACCGGAGTAGTGATCGGCGCCGCGGGAGACGTTGCGCAGGATGGAGTGGGTGGCGAAGAAGATGGTGGTTTGTTCGGCAGCGGCGACATCGGCAAGCGCAGATGCCACCTCGAGGTTGCGCGCCACGGTTGCGACATTGGCGTGGCTGGGGCGGCCGGCGAGGGCTTCCGGCATGCCAATCAGATCGTATTCATCGCGCTTGGCTGGGGTAACGCGGTGCGCTGGGCGGGCGGCAAATTGTTCCCACTGCGGGTGATCTAGCAGGTCATGCTTGGCATCGGACTCCAGGTAGCACAGCAGCTCAGCGGGGGAGTCAAAGACCAAGACGGAGTCATCGTCGCCCAAAAAGGCTTGCCATTCGGAGCCGCCTTCGCGCCACTTGGGCGCCCAGAGGGTATAAAAATCGCCCTCAGTCAGGGAGAGCTTAATAGGCACAATCGCACGGGTACTCATGGCCTTTTAGCATACCCAACGCCCCTGCGGCCCCGCGGAATTGCCGGGCGCTTGTCAGGTAGTCGGCCGCCAAAAGCCCTTAAATTGCATGCCCATATTATTCGTCCGCAGCGGGTTAGTCTGCACGGGGTCGCCGGCCTCCACGATCTCGCCATTGCCGGAATACATCGCCACATGGCCATCCCAAACCACCAGATCGCCGGGCTGGAGTTGATCGGCGCTGACCTGCTTGCCGATGGCCTGTTGGTCCGCCGTGCGCGGAATATCCACCCCTGCCTGGGAATAGGCCCATTGTGTAAGCCCCGAGCAGTCAAAGCCGCCGTTGCCTGTTCCGCCCCAGGTATAAGGTTGGCCCAATTGGCTCTTGGCCGCGGCAACGGCCGCCCGGCCTGCGCCCGATCCGGCTTCGGTACTCGCCGGCGGGTTCGGTGTGGGAGCAGCGGCCAGTTCTGCTGGAGGGGCCACGGCCGTGTGCGTCGCCGCGGCAGCCATGGCTTGCTGGGGCTGGCCCACGGCGGATTCCACCGGGCGCTGGGAGATAGGCAAAAGGGCCGCAGCGGCATTGGTGAGCTCGTCTTTTAGTCGGCTGACCCGGACCATCGCCAAGCCAATATGCTCATCTATCACGGCGCGAAGTGAGGCAAGTGCTGCGGCGCGAGAGGCGGGGTCGAGGGAGATAAGTCCCATCGCGATGGGCGCAGCGGCGCGGATGAGCTGCGTGCCGATGCCGAAGATATCGCCGGCGGCCGCTGCGATAAGGCTGCGCGCCTGGCCAAGTACGGCGGAGACGGTCTCGTTATCGCCGGTGAGGAGATCCGCGGCGGCGATAAGTTGGGAGGCGTCACCGTGCGCGATATCCGCAAGTGGCGGTACGGCGGAGATATCTGGGACGCGGGGAAGCTGGACATCGGGAAGCGGCGAGGGCTGCAGCGCGGCAATATTCTTAATGGCAGTAGCAAGCACTTAAATCGCCGCCCCGAGTAAGTCGCGCAACGCCGCATCGGAGTCTTCAGCCTCGCGTGACATCTGGAAGGAAGACTGCGCAATATGGCCCATATCGCGGCGCAGCATGGTCATCCGCGCCCCAATATTGTCCAAGGCGGCATGAACGGCCTCATTGAACCCGGTAAAAGCCGGATCTTCGGGCAATGCCGGGTGGGGCGGGTTGTCTCCTTGCGCGTTTGAATGCAGGTCACGGGCTAAATGGCGGGCGTGGGCGGTATCGATCTGAAATGGTCTCATGCCCTATTGGACTGGCCAATGGCCCAAGTGGTTCCCAAAAAGTTTAAAGTAGTGGGCATGGATATCCACGTCGTAGACCACCCGCTTGCCGCTTCCCGCCTGACCCTGATGCGCGATGCGCGCAGCGATAACTCCGCTTTTCGCGCCGCGCTCAATGACTTGGGAACCATGCTCGTATATGAAGCCTCCCGCGAATTGGCGGTAGAAAACTTCGATTGCGAAACCCCGGTTGCCACAGCACAAGGCACCCGCCTGCAGGATCCGCCCATCATCGTGCCCATTATTCGCGCCGGGCTCGGCATGGTGGATCCCGCTCTGTCGATGATTCCTGATGCCCAGGTCGGCTTCATTGGCATGGCGCGCGATGAAGAAACCCACGAACCCGTGCCGTACTTGGAGGCGCTGCCGCAAGACCTGACTGGGCGCACCGTCTTCGTCGTTGATCCCATGCTGGCCACCGGCGGTTCCTTGTTGCACGCGTTGCGCCTCTTGGCCGCCCGCGGCGCTACCGATATCACCGCTATCTGCATGGTCTCGGCGCAAAATGGCGTGGATGCGCTGGAGGAATCGGGCCTTCCCGTCCGCCTCGTCACCGCCGCCATTGACCCCGAGCTCAATGCGGATGCCTATATCGTGCCGGGGCTTGGCGATGCTGGCGATCGCCTCTACGGGCCGCGCAATATCGATCTTTAAGCTAGTATTTCTCCCTGAAAGCCCGAAGGTGGCTTTCAAAAAAGGGGGAAAAGATCGTGAGTTTTATTCAACTAATGTGGTCGAGCTACGGCTACGGATTTTCGCAACAACTGCGCCGCGTGCGCGAGCGGCGCGGGGTATCCCAACAAGTGCTTGCGGATATTTCGGGGGTATCGCGCAGCCAGATCTCCAACTTGGAACGCAACGAAAATGGCATACACACCATGGCGGACCCGCAATTATCCACGGTGTACAAGCTGGCGTTGGCCTTAGAAATCCCGCCGGCGGTCCTCTTGCCGGCCGGTGGGGACGTGGTGGAGGGCCACTTAGCGGATTCCGCGGTGCTCGGGGTAGAAGACGTCGCGCCCTTTCCGCAGGACTACATCAACCAGCGGCGCTTTAGTAATGCGCGGGGCTAACCACCCTGACTTACTGAACCGCATGGTCTAGTTGTAGACTGCCTCCAAGAGATAGTCCAGCAACAGGGAGGCGTGCGCGTGATCTCGGAGTTTATTAACGAGTGGTTCGATGCTCACCGTGCGGAGGTCATTGCGTGGCGGCGCCATATCCACCGCAATCCGGAAACTGCGAACCAAGAGGTGGAAACCACCAATTATATCGCGAATATCCTTGCGGATTATGGGCTCGAGCCGCAGCGCTTCCCGCACACTGGTCTCATGGTGGACATCGGCCCAGACACGGAGCTTGGCCGCCTGGCCTTCCGCGCCGATATCGATGCCCTGCCCATCACGGAGGTGACCGGGCTGGAGTTTACCTCTGAGAAGCCCGGGACCATGCACGCGTGCGGCCACGACGTACATACCACCGTGGCGCTCGGTTTGGCCTGCGCGCTGGCGGATTTTCAGCGGGTTAATGAGCTAAAGCTGGGCGTTCGCGTCATCTTCCAGCCGGCGGAAGAAGTGTGGGTCGGCGGGGCCACCGACGTTATTTCTTGGGGTGCGTTAGAAGGCGTGCATTCCATCTTCGCCATCCACGCCGAGCCGAAGCTGCGCGTGGGGCGCATTGGCATCCGCGCCGGGGCCATAACCTCCGCAACGGACGTGGTGGAGCTCAAGATTAAAGGCCCGGGCGGGCATACCTCGCGCCCGCACCTTTCCGCGGATGTGGTCTATGCGCTGGGCAAGGTTATTACAGAGCTGCCGGCGCTGCTGTCGCGCCGCGTTGACCCGCGCACCGGCACGGTATTGGTCTTTGGCCAGGTCAATTCTGGCTACGCCCCCAACGCTATTCCGGAAACCGGCATGCTGACCGGCACGATGCGCACCGCCGATATCACCATCTGGCGCCAGATGCAGGAACTCTTCGCGGAGTTGGTGGAGCAGATCCTCGCGCCGGTGGGGGTAGAACATGAATTGTCCTATAACCGCGGCGTGCCGCCGGTGCTTAACGATGACGTGGCGACCGCCATGCTCGCGTCTGCCGCACAGTCCATTGACCCACAGGCCGTGGTTCAGGCCCCGCAGTCTTCCGGCGGCGAGGACTTTTCCTGGTATTTGGAGAAGGTGCCCGGTTCCATGGCGCGCCTTGGGTGCTGGTCCGGGGAGGGGGAGCAGCACGATCTGCACATGGGCGATCTCATCGTGGATGAGCGGGCGATTGGTGTGGGTATTAAGCTTTTCGGGGCTGTGGTCGAGCAATTTATGGGGGAGAATGCGCAGGCGGACTAACGCGCTGGGGTTACCTACGGGTTAGACTCGTAGGCGACTTTAAAAGTGGAGCCTATAAAGGAGCAATTGCGTGTTGAACCAGACCAAGCGAATTGTCATCATCGGCGGTGGCCCGGCGGGCTACGAGGCAGCGCTGGCTGGCGCCAAGTACGGCGCGGAAATCACCATCATCGAAGACCAAGGCATGGGCGGCAATAGCGTGGTCTTGGACTGTGTTCCCTCCAAGTCTTTTATTGCCGGCGCCAATATTAAAACGGACTTGCGCCGCGCGGATGACATGGAGCTGAACGAGGGCATCGGCAAGGCGCAGCTTTCCATCAGTGCGCTGAACCAGCGCGTGCAAGACTTGGCGGCTAAACAATCCGGTGATATCCGCAATACCATGGATTCCTTGGGAGCGCGCGTTATCGATGGGCGCGCGCACTTCCCGGAGGATCAGCAGGCCGATGCCTTCGGTGGGCACAAGGTCACCGCGGTATTCAATGAGGATGGACACGAAGAAACGCTCGATGCGGACCTCGTCTTGGTGGCTACCGGCGCCACCCCACGCATTTTGCCCGGTGCCCAGCCAGATGGCGAGCGCATCCTGACCTGGCAGCAGGTCTATAACCTCACCGAGCTGCCGGAGCACCTCATTGTGGTCGGGTCCGGTGTCACCGGTGCCGAGTTCGTATCCGCCTTTGCCGAGCTGGGTGTCAAGGTCACGATGGTGGCCTCGCGCGATCGCATTTTGCCGCACGATGATGCCGATGCCGCCGACGTCCTCGAAACCGTGCTGAGCGAGCGCGGCGTGGAGCTGGAAAAGAACTGCCGCGTGGAAACCGTTAACCGCACCGAGGACGGCAACGTGCTGGTCACCACGCAGGATGGCCGCGAGATCCACGGCTCGCACGTCATTATGTCCATTGGTTCCGTCCCGAATACCAAGGATTTGAAGCTGGAAAATGTGGGCGTGGAAACCGCGAAGTCTGGGCACATCCAGGTAGACCGCGTCTCGCGCACCAATATTGCCGGCATCTACGCCGCCGGTGACTGCTCCGATCTCTTCCCTCTTGCCTCCGTGGCCGCAATGCAGGGCCGTGTGGCGATGTACCACGCGCTCGGTGAAGGCGTCTCGCCGCTGCGCCTGAAGACCGTGGCTAACGCGGTCTTTACCCGCCCGGAGATCGCCGCGGTCGGCTTTACCCAGGCCGAAATCGAGGCCGGTGAGGTCGCCGCCCGCGCCATTACCATGCCGCTGAATACCAACCCGCGTGCGAAGATGCGCTCGCTGCAGCACGGTTTTGTCAAGCTGTTCTGCCGTGCCACCTCCGGCCGTGTGATCGGCGGCGTCATCGTTGCACCGACCGCCTCCGAGCTCATCCTGCCCATTGCAATGGCGGTGACCAACCAGCTCACGGTGAACCAGCTGGCCGATTCTTTCGCGGTCTACCCATCGCTGTCCGGCACCATCACCGAGGCCGCCCGCCGCTTGGTGGCCCACGATGACTTGGAGTAAACCTCGTTCCTAGAACGTGGAGTAGGCCTGTTCCGCAGTGCGGTTGAGCTCGACTTTGATCGGTCGATCTGCCTCCGGCAGGGCGCGTTGCGGACAGAACTCGCGGGGGCAGGCCGTGCAGCCTGGGCCAATCGGGGTGGCGGCGGACATGTCCAGGTTCAGGGCATCGGCATAGACGATGCGATCCGCCTGGGTGATATCGCAGCCTAGGCCTACCGCGAATTCCTTGCGCGGCGTACCCCAAGACTTGGCCGTTCCCTGCACGAAACGCCCGATCCACAGGTAGGCGTGGCCATCCGGCATGGCCGCGACCTGCCGGGTAATGCGGTTCGGGGTTTCAAAGGCGCGGTGGACCACCCACAGGGGGCAGGATCCGCCAGAGCGCGCGAAGTGAAAGGCAGTAGAGGACTGCCGCTTGGAAATATTGCCCGCACGGTCGGTGCGGATGAAGGAAAAGGGCACGCCCTTCAGCCCTGGGCGCTGGAGCGTGGCGAGGCGCTGCGCCGTAGTTTCAAACCCGGTTCCAAAGTAGTTGCACAGCAGGTCGATATCGTAGCGGGTATCTTCTGCCATCGTGAGAAAGCGCTGGTAGGGCATGGTGACAGCCGCCGCGAAATATTGCGCAAGGCCCAGGGTAGCCAGATCCTGGGATTCGCCTTCGGGCAGTTCAGACACGAGGTTGTCACAGATATCGCCGTAGGCCAGCAGGCAGTATTGCAGGGCCATTTCAAAGACCAATTGGGCCTCAGATAGCCCATCGCGTAGCGAGAGTTCGCGCGTATCCGGGTCGAAGCTGCGTCGAGGACCGGGCCGGGAAAAGCGCACGGTAACCCCCAGATCCTCGTGCATGCGGGAGGCCAGCCGGCCGCGGCGCAGGACGCGATCGCCCAACTGGCCGGCGAGTTCTTCTGCGAGCACATCGAGCTCGTGGATGTAGTTATGCGCGTCATAAAAGAAGTCGCGCACCACTTCAAAGGGGGAGGGGTCCGCGGCAGGGGCGCGCGAAGCAACGTCAACAAACCGCGGCATCAACTCGGGAAAGCGGGAGGCGAGATCCGACAGCGTTTCTTCAGAAGCATCGGGGAAGATGTGGCGGAGCTCGGTAATCGTATGGATATCGCGGTCTTCGGCGAAGTAGCTGGGGTCCACGGTAAAGCGTTGGGCTAGCTGCATTAACACGGTCACGGTCAGCGGGCGCTGGTCGTTTTCCAACTGGTTAAGGTAGCTCGTGGATAACCCCAACTTCTTCGCCATCGCCACCTGGGTGAGACCGCGTTGCTTGCGCAAAGCGTGAATCCGTGCCCCCGCATAGTGCTTGGTCATGCGTCCTCGTCTTCCTTTACTGCCCATGCGCTGTGAAAATCACAAGTTTTGCAGATTTTACAAAAGAAGTCCGCTAATTTCCACAAATGTTACCTATAGCGTGCACCACATGCAAGCATTTACTGTGATGTGCAACGCATTCTTGATGAAGGAGGACGCAACTAGTGAAAAACCATGAGGTACGCACTCATAAATCCGCCGAGGACTTCCCGTACGAGGAGCACCTGGCGTACAAGGTGGCCGAGGTGGCCGCGGACCCCGTAGAAGTCCCGGAAGAAACCACCGAGATGATCATCAACCGCATCATCGACAACGCCGCAGTAGCTATGGCGTCCGTTGCCCGTGGCCCCGTTACATCCGCGCGAGTGATGGCAGAAGCCCACCCCGTGGACAAGGGGGGTTCCACCATTTTCGGCATCGATGGCACGTATTCCGCGGAGTGGGCCGCACTGGCCAATGGCACCGCGGTCCGCGAGTTGGACTATCACGACACCTTCCTCGCCGCCGAATATTCCCACCCCGGAGACAATATTCCGCCGCTCCTTGCCGCAGCGCAGCACAAGGGTCTGAGCGGCCGCGACCTTATCCGCGGCATCGCGACCGGCTACGAAATCCAGGTCAACCTGGTCAAAGGCATATGCCTGCACGAGCACAAGATCGACCACGTTGCGCACTTGGGGCCATCGGTAGCCGCAGGGCTTGGCACCATGTTGGGCCTGGATAAGGACACGATTTACCAGGCCGTCGGCCAGGCGCTGCACACCACCACGGCAACCCGTCAGTCCCGCAAGGGCCTGATTTCCTCGTGGAAGGCCTACGCTCCAGCCTTCGCGGGCAAGATGGCCATCGAGGCCGTTGACCGCACCATGCGCGGCGAAGGCGCCCCGGCACCTATCTGGGAGGGCGAGGACGGGTTCATCGCCTGGATGCTGCATTCGCCAGAGCGCACCTACACCGTGCCCCTGCCAGAAAACGGTGAGGCCAAGACCGCCATCCTGGATACCTACACCAAGGAACACTCCGCGGAATACCAGGCGCAGGCTCCCATCGACATGGCCTTTGCGCTGAAAAAGACGCTGGAGGACAAGGGCCTGAAGACGGCGGATATCGAGTCCATCGTGTTGCACACCTCCCACCACACCCACTACGTCATCGGTACCGGAGCGAACGATCCGCAAAAGATGGATCCATCCGCCTCCCGCGAAACGCTGGACCACTCTGTGATGTACATCTTCGCGGTCGCGCTAGAGGATGGCGTTTGGGACCACGAAACCTCCTATTCCCCTGAGCGCTCCAACCGCCCGGAGACCATCGAGCTGTGGCAGAAGATCTCCACCGTCGAGGATCCCGAGTGGACGCGCCGCTATCACTCCAACGACCTTGAGGAAAAAGCCTTCGGCGGCAAGGCCGTTATCACCTTCAAGGACGGCACCGTCATCGAGGATGAGCGCGCCGTGGCTGACGCCCACCCGCTGGGCGCCCGCCCCTTCGCCCGCGACCAGTACATCGCCAAGTTCAAAAAGCTTGCCGATGGCGTCGTCGACGAGGCCGAGCAAGAGCGCTTCCTCACCGCCGTGCAAGACCTAGAAAACCTCACCGATCTAACCGAACTCAACGTGCGGGTCAGCGATGAGCACCTCGCCACCGCGCCCGAGAAACCGGAGGGAATCTTCTAATGGCTGGACTATTTGGTTCTACAATCAGCAACGCAGAAAAGCGCGCGAATTTCCGTAAATCCATCGAATCCGGATCGATCACCACGCTGCCGGGCGCGTTTAACCCGCTGACCGCCCGGCTTATCCAGGACATCGGCGGCTTCGACGGCGTCTACGTATCGGGCGCGGTGTTGGCCAATGATTTGGGGTTGCCCGATATTGGCCTGACCACCTTGACCGAGGTGGCCCAGCGCGCCGGGCAGATTGCGCGCGCTACGGACTTGCCCGTGCTTGTCGATGCCGATACCGGCTTCGGCGAACCCATGTCCGCCGCCCGCACCGTCGCCGCGCTCGAGGATGCCGGGCTGGCCGGCTGCCACCTAGAAGACCAGGTCAACCCGAAGCGTTGCGGGCACCTCGACGGCAAGGAAGTGGTGGACAAGGAGGTTATGGTCCGCCGCATCAGCGCAGCCGTCAACGAGCGTCGCGATCCTAATTTCATCATCTGCGCCCGTACCGATGCCGCCGGTGTCAATGGCATCGATGACGCCATCGACCGCGCCAAGGCCTATGCCGAAGCCGGCGCGGACCTCATCTTCACCGAGGCGCTGTATTCCCCCGCGGACTTTGAAAAGTTCCGCGCCGCCGTGGATACACCGCTTTTGGCGAATATGACGGAGTTTGGAAAAACCGAGCTGCAATCAGCGAAAACCCTCGACGGTTTGGGATACAACGCTGTGATCTGGCCAGTCTCCAGCTTCCGCGTGGCCATGGGCGCTACCGAAGAATTCCTGCGCGACTTGCAGGAAACCGGCATCCAGACTGAGTGGCTAGAGCGCATGCAGCACCGCTCCCGCCTGTACGAGCTGGTCCGCTACCAGGAATACAACGAGTTCGACCAGTCCGTATTCACCTATTCCAAAGACAACTATCAACCCACTTTTGAAAGCTAAGGAGCCAGTGACCATGTCCGATAAGAAAAACGAAACCCCAGAAATCCGCAAGGGCCTCTACGGCGTCGTCGTTGATGAAACTGCCGTTTCCAAGGTCGTTCCTGAGACCAACTCCTTGACCTACCGCGGCTACCCGGTCCAAGAACTGGCCCGCTACTGCTCCTTCGAAGAGGTTGCGTACCTCTTGTGGAATGGCAAGCTGCCGGGCCAAGAATCCCTCATCCGTTTCTCCGCGCGTGAAAAGGCATTGCGTCACCTGGACCGCCATCTCATTGACCTCATCATGTCCATGCCACAAAGCTGCCACCCCATGGACGTGCTGCGCACGGCGATTTCCTTCATCGGGGCCCAGGACGCGGAGGAATACACCAGGGACTCCGAGCACGTCCGCCGTACCGCGCTCGAACTCATGGCGAAGATCCCCACCATCATCGCGCTCGACATCCGTCGCCGCCGCGGTGAAGGCTACATCGAGCCTTCCCGTAAGAAGGGCTTTGCCGAAAACTTCCTGTGGATGGTCTTCGGCGATGAAGAAGGCTCCCCAGCGGTAAACCGCGCCGATATCGAGGCCTTTGATAAGTCCCTCATCCTTTATGCCGAGCACTCCTTCAATGCCTCGACCTTCTCGGCACGCGTGGTGACCTCCACGATGTCTGATACCTACTCCGCCATCGGCGCGCTCAAGGGACCGCTGCACGGCGGCGCCAACGAGGCCGTCATGAAGAACTTCCTCGAGGTAGACGATCCTGCCAAGGCAGAGGAGTGGACCAAGAACAAGCTGGCTAATAAGGACCTGGTCATGGGCTTTGGTCGCCGCGTGTACAAGAATGGCGACTCCCGCGTTCCCACCATGGAGGCCGCCTTCAAGGAGCTTGCCGAGCAGCACGACCAGACCAAGTGGATCGAGATGTACGACATCATGGCCAAGACCATGGAGGAAAACACCTCGATCAAGATCAAGCCGAACCTGGACTTCCCGGCCGGCCCTGCTTACCACATCCTCGGGTTCGATATTCAGTTCTTCACCCCGATCTTCGTCATGGCCCGCATCACCGGCTGGACCGCACACATCGTAGAGCAAAACGAAAACAACTCGCTGATTCGCCCGCTGTCCGCCTACGTCGGCGAAGACCAGCGCTCCGTTCCGCCGAAGTCCTTCTAAACACTTGGCTTCCCGCGCGGTTCGTCCCGCGGCGGACCGTGTAACCCGGGTAAGTTGACCGTAAATGCTCCCCACGCTTGCGTGGGGAGCATTTGTGCATCCCTCCTGCGGTATATCCGCATACATCTGCGTCAAATGTGCATCCTCCTACGGTATAACTGAGCAAACCGCGCCCTCAGATGTCGCATTTTCGCCTCAGATATTGCATAGGAGGATGCACATGTAGCGGCTACGGCAGCAGATATGGCTGCAGCTGCGGCATCGGTTTCGCCTACGACTCCGGTACCGACTACGGCTGCGACTGCGACACCGACTGCGAAAAATTTGCCGGATGGAAATTTGCAGACTTTGCAGAATTGTTAGGACTGTTATTACTGGTTGGCTGGCAGAAATCGCCTAGGCGGGGTTTAAGTTGCAGGTGAGTGTAGAAAACTCCGTTTTAAAAAAGGGATGATAAAAACTATTCTGATCTCTAAACTGAGAGACGGATCACCCCAGTGGGGACGTTGCAACGCAGCGTCTTCCAAGTTGAAAGGAACACCCAAGTGGCCAATTCCGCCCTTCCATCGTTCGACAAGATTTTGGTAGCCAACCGCGGTGAAATCGCCGTGCGTGCCTTCCGCGCTGCCTTTGAAACGGGGGCGAAGACCGTCGCCGTCTATCCTCGTGAAGATCGCAACTCCTTCCACCGCGCCTTTGCGGATGAGGCAGTGCGCATTGGTGACGAGGGACAGCCCGTCAAGGCATACCTCGATATCGAGGAAATCATCCGCGCTGCCAAGAAGTCTGAGGCGGATGCTATCTATCCGGGTTACGGCTTCTTGTCCGAGCGCGCCGATTTGGCCCGCGCCTGCGAGGACAATGGCATTAAATTCATTGGTCCTACCCCGGGCACGCTGGATCTCACCGGTGATAAATCCGCTGCGGTTAACGCCGCGAAGGAAGCAGGGCTGCCGACGCTGCAGGACTCGGAGCCGACCACGGAGATCGATAAGCTGGTGGCAGACGCCGGTGACTTCAGCTTCCCAGTCTTTGTCAAGGCCGTCTCTGGCGGTGGCGGGCGCGGTATGCGCTACGTGGAATCGGAATCTGAGCTGCGCGAACGGGCGGCAGAGGCCTCGCGCGAGGCGGAGGCGGCCTTCGGCGATGGCAGCGTGTACCTCGAGACTGCGGTGATTAATCCGCAGCACATTGAGGTGCAGGTGCTTGCGGATTCCCAGGGCAATGTCATCCACCTTTTTGAGCGCGATTGCTCCGTGCAGCGCCGCCACCAGAAGGTCGTAGAAATCGCTCCCGCGCCATCGCTGGATTCGGAGCTGCGAGAGCGCATCTGCCAGGATGCCGTGAACTTCTGTGAGCACATCAACTATGAAGGTGCCGGCACAGTGGAGTTCCTCGTGGATGAGCGCGGCAACCACGTATTCATTGAGATGAACCCCCGCGTGCAGGTGGAGCACACCGTGACCGAGGAGGTTACCGGTGTGGACATCGTCAAGGCACAGATGAATATCGCAGCCGGGGCTTCTTTGGAAGACATCAACCTGTCGCAAGAAAATATCACCATTACCGGCTCCGCATTGCAGTGCCGCATTACTACCGAAGACCCGAATAACGGCTTCCGCCCAGATACGGGTACGTTGACTGCGTACCGCTCGCCGGGTGGCGCTGGTGTGCGCTTGGACGGCGCGACCTCCGTGGGTGCTGAAGTATCGCCCAACTTTGACTCCCTCTTGGTGAAGATGACCTGCCGCGGCACCACCTTCGAGCAGGCCGTCCACCGTGCCCGCCGCGCGCTGAATGAGTTCCATGTCTCTGGCGTGGCCACCAATATCGGCTTCCTGCGCGCCTTGCTCAATGAGTCCGACTTCGTCAATACCCGCGTCGATACCGGATTCATTACCGAGCACCCAGATCTGCTCAAGGCCCCACCGGCGGTAGATGAGTCCGGCCGTATCCTGGACTACATCGCGGATATCACCGTGAATAAGCCCAATGGCGATAGGCCGACCGCGCTGCGCCCCTTTGATAAGCTGCCGAAGTTTAATGCGGAAGAACCGCTCCCGCGCGGCTCCCGCGATGACCTCTTGGAGCTCGGGCCGCAGAAGTACGCGGAAAAGATTCGCGCCCAAGACCCTTTGATGGTCACGGATACGACGTTCCGCGATGCCCACCAGTCCCTGCTTGCCACCCGCGTGCGCAGCACCGCGTTGGTTTCCGCGGCAGAGGCCGTGGCGCGCCTGACCCCAGACCTCTTCTCCGTGGAGGCATGGGGCGGTGCTACCTACGACGTGGCCATGCGCTTCCTCCACGAGGATCCCTGGGTGCGCCTGGATCTGCTGCGCGAGGCGATGCCGAACCAGAACATCCAGATGCTCCTGCGCGGGCGCAATACCGTGGGCTATATCCCGTACCCGGATTCGGTGTGCCGCTCCTTTGTGCAGGAAGCAGCTAAGTCCGGCGTGGATGTCTTCCGCATTTTCGATGCGCTGAACGATGTCTCCCAGATGCGCCCTGCCATCGATGCCGTGCTCGAGACGAATACCACCGTGGCCGAGGTGGCCATGGCGTATTCCGGTGACCTTTCTTCGCCGAAGGAAGACCTCTACACCTTGGATTACTACTTGAAGCTCGCTGAGCAGATTGTAGAATCCGGTGCGCATATCTTGGCCGTCAAGGACATGGCCGGCCTGCTGCGCCCAGAGGCCGCACACACGCTGGTGACCGCGCTGCGCAAGGAATTCGACCTGCCGGTCCACGTCCACACGCACGATACCGCCGGTGGCCAGATCGCTACCTACTTCGCGGCGGCGCGCGCCGGCGCCGATATCGTCGATGGCGCCTCGGCACCGCTGGCCGGCACCACGTCGCAGCCTTCGCTTTCCGCGCTCATCGCTGCATTCTCCAACTCCAAGCGCGATACAGGAATCGACCTGCAAGCGGTCTCGGATTTGGAGCCGTATTGGGAGGCCGTGCGTCAGCTATACGCCCCGTTCGAGAACGGCATTCCTGGCCCGACCGGCCGTGTGTACAAGCACGAGATTCCGGGTGGTCAGCTGTCGAACCTGCGCGCGCAGGCCGTCGCATTGGGCCTGGCGGATCGCTTCGAGGTCATCGAGGATAACTACGCCGCCGTCAACGAGATGCTAGGCCGCCCCACCAAGGTCACCCCGTCCTCCAAGGTGGTGGGTGATTTGGCGCTCCATCTCGTGGGCACCGGCGTTTCTCCGGAAGACTTTGCGGCGAACCCGACGAAGTACGATATCCCGGATTCCGTGGATCAATTCCTCCGCGGCCAGCTGGGTACCCCTCCGGGTGGCTGGCCGGAGCTGCGCGATAAGGTCCTCGATGGCCGCGCCGAAACCGGTGCGCAGATTAACGATGTCCCGGCAGAGGAGCAGCCGCACCTGGAGTCGGATAACTCGGATGAGCGCCGCGCCAGCCTGAACCGCCTGCTCTTCCCCAAGCAGTTCGAGGAATTCAACGAGTTCCGCCGCAAGTATGGCAATACCGAGGCGCTGACGGATACGACCTTCTTCTACGGCCTGACCGAAGGCGAAGAAAAGGTAGTGCACTTCTTCCCAGAAGATTCCACCGATCGCTCCAACCTTAAGCAGATCGTGGTGCGCCTCGATGCCGTGGGTGAGCCGGATGAGAAGGGCATGCGCAATGTTGTGCTCAACGTCAACGGCCAAATCCGCCCGATGAAGGTGCGCGATGAAAACGCCGAATCCACCGTGGCCACGGTGGAGAAGGCGGACCCGTCCAATGACGGCCACGTAGCGGCCCCGTTCGCCGGTGTGGTCAACCCCACGGCAGAGCCAGGCGACGAGGTCAAGGCCGGCGACCAAATCGCGGTCATCGAGGCCATGAAGATGGAAGCTTCCATTTCCGCCACCAAGGATGGCGTGGTCGAACGCGTGGCCATTGGCCAGGCCACCAAGGTGGAAGGCGGCGACCTCATTGCCGTAATCAACTAGTCTGCACACTCAAGCGCCCCGCTTCCCTCGATTTATCTCGAGGCAGCGGGGCGCTTTGGTGTCTAGCTGTGCTAAAAATCAACGATTTCGTCCATCCAAATGACCGCAACCGTCGACGAAATCCTTGCTCTAGATGGACGAAATCGTTGATTCGCGAGGATGGCGGAGGCTCGCCTTAACCAAGGATGACGGGCAATGCTAACGAGCCGACCAAGATGAGTACCACGAGGCCGAAAAAGACTTTGGCCTGCCACCGGGCATAATTAAATGACATTCCCGTACCGAAGCGCTTATCTACCAGTACCGCCGGATCATCCGGGTTGTAATATATTACTCCCCATTTATAGAGGTGGTCATTGTCCGGTGATTCTTTGTCTTCATCAGCGAAGTGAATACCGCGCAATTGTTCGGATAACCGGGATTGCTTGTAGAGAAGAAATACAACTAGACCGATGCTGCCACCAATGGTGAGAATCAGCATTGTGGTGATCGCGGCGCCGTTGAAGCGTTGATAATGCGGGATAGGGCCGGTTACCTGCATCAGCGCCATCCCGGCGCTGATGAGCAGGGTGAGGACTCCCATGCCGGTGTTCGTCAGGGCGAGGTTTGCTTCGTTACGCAGCCGCGCTTTAATGCTGCGCTCAGAGCGTGGGGACACCTCACTATGCGCGATAAAAGAGCAGATAATGGCAAATAGGCCCAGCAATGCTAAAGCGACGAATGAGGAGAAAAATACGCTCCCAATTGATTTATCGCTCCAATTGTCGGCCTCCATGGATTCATTCCAGTGCACGGGAACGGGGTCCGGAATGGCGGACCAGTGGGAAGCGACGATGATGGCACCGGCCGCGATGCACAGCAGGGAAGAGAGCATGGTTACCCACGGAAAGGTCGGGGTAGGGATGCCGCGAAATTCGGGCGCATCAATGGCTGTGGTGGAAACACGGGCAGCGATGCTGGTTTCAACCTCGTTGAACCAGCCGCCCGCCTTTTTAGCCGCGGTGATACGGCGGCGTTGGGACGCATAAGCCCACATGCCACCGAGCGCCACCACGAGGGAAGGTAGTGCGGCTAATAACGGCAGTTTCCAGGCAAAGAGGGACATGGCCGTTGCCACGATGCCGCAGCTCCACGTGCGTATCTTGAATCCGGCGAGGGCGGAGGTAACCGCAGGATCAGAAAGATAAGCCTTGGGCACGCGCACTCCGAGCGGTGTGCCAGGTGAGGCCAGGGAGGGGGCTGTGGCCATGATCCAGGTGATAACCAGGGTGGTGGCGGCCATTATGAGTGTGAAAATCATGGTGATACTTCCAGGTCATTAAGGGTGGAGCTGAGTCGAGCGTGGAGCTCATCTGGGCTAAAGCCTTGGGCGCGGGCGAGTGCGACTATGCGGCTTAATTGCTCTTCCAGTTGTTTTTCTTGCGCGGTGGTGCGAGCACCAGGCCTGACGATGGAGCCGGAGCGTCCGGCGGTTTTTACAAGGTCCTCGGAAACCAAGAGGTCGTATGCCTTCTTCACGGTGGCAGGGTTAATGCCTATATCCTTGGCAACGCGGCGGACGGGATCTAGCTTGTCGCCATCGGAAAGCTGTCCGCGAGCGATAGCCAAAACGATTTCATCGTGAATCTGTTGAAAAACGGGGACGTCAGATTCGGGGTGAAGGGTAATGAACATCTGTCACCTCCAATCTTTTTCTGTATTACTTGCTGTAACACAAGCTGTATTATTTTATGTGGTACAGAAAAGAGGGCAAAAAGAATCCCAGGTACCTGCGACTTAATGCAGTGACGTACCTGGGTTGCGGGGCAGGGAGACTAGAGAAAAAGGGCCCCAGCGATGGCAGCAATACCGTAGCTCCCGCGCATGAAGTAACCGAAGACCTCGGGAGAGAAGGAGGCGCCGAAGCCGCCGGTATCGATGATATTCATGGTGGTAACGCGTGCGGGACGGGAGCGCTTAAAAGCGGTGTAACTAAGCCCCAAACAACATGCTGCGAGCGTGAACAGGGACAGCTTCCACACGGTGGCGATGAAGGCGGTGCCGACAACGGCAGCACCTGCGGTGGCAGCCAGTGGCAGTCCCCAGTCGGGCCACGCACCATCGACGATGCGGCCGAAGGAGGCGGCGCGGCCAGTAGCGGCGCCGACAATGGTCCAAGCGGCAGCAAATCCAATAAGAGCAAGGCCGCCGAGCTGAGGTGCTAGCGCTAGGGTCAGTCCCATGACGGCGACCGCACCGAGGGGGATGTACCACCGGCGAAACAGGCGCCGAGCAAAGAGGAGACTGAGCGAAGCCGTGGCATGTGAGCGCGGGCGCAGGCGAGCGGATTGGGAGGCGATAGCATCGGCAGAAACCTCAGAATCCAGTAGCCCAAAGGAGGACGAGCCGATGGCACGGGTACGGCCCGCGCGGAGGAGCGAGGCGAGTTCGAAGGATCGCCAGCCGATGGCAAACCGCAGCAGGGGGAGGGTTATCGCCGCATAGAGTGGAAGATGCAGCGATGCACACAGGGCAAGACCTAGGAGGCTCACGCCGGCGAGCTGGGCAATAGACAGCTTATCGACGCCTCCCATGCGCCCCCGCGGCCTATCCGCATAGACCCAACGCCCGAGCGAAAGGCTGCGCAGCGGATAGAGCGCCTCGAGGAGGACGATGAGGGCGAGCGAGCCGAGCCCGGCACCAATGGTCGCGGTTGCGGGCAGAGCAGCGGCCGTGCGCTGTGCTAGCGAGGGCAGAAGCGCTGCAGCATTGTGCCAGGCGTAGACGCTGACGCTCGCGATAAGTGCCGCGATGAAGGCGTAATAGATGGCTGAGGAAGCTGTGGAGAGAAGTTTCATGAAATCTTCACTACTTCGTCGCAGGCAGCGAAGATGGCCGGAGAATGGGAAGCGAGCACCACACAGCGGCCATTGGCTGCCAGGTGGCGTAGCTCCTCGGCCAAGAAGGCGGTCCAGGTGTGGTCGAGGTGGCGCTCGGGTTCGTCGATAAGCAAGGCTTTGGCCGGCTGATAAAGCTGGGCTGCGAGGTAGACCCGCTGGCGCTGGCCAGAAGAAAGGCTGCTGACAGCGGAGTTCCGGATGGCGTCGTCGATGGCCCAGAGCTCATGGACCTCGGCAAAGTTTACGCCGGAGCGGCGGGATAGCAAGCTAAAGTGCTCACCCACGGTGAGATCGGGGAGGAAGACTGGGTCCCCGACGGAGATGACGGAACCGGCCGCCGCAGCGCTACCGGGCGCGGCACCGTCGATGAAAACGGTGCCATTTAGTGGGGCAATCTCGCCGCTCAACGTCTGCAGCAGCGTAGATTTACCCGCACCATTCGGGCCTTTTAGGCCGTATACGCGACCGGCATTAAAGCTGCGATTGAGGTGCCCCAAGGCGGCGGAATGTCCGTAGTCTGCATCTATTGTCAACATCGTTGCCAGGTTAGCAGACAGGTGGCTGGCCCTAGGGGACGGTAGCTTTGATGCGATTCAATTGTTTCAGGAAGTAATCTTGGATTAAAACCTTGGGTATGATTGTGCGTTCCTGTTCTATTGATGGGCTTGGCTCCTTGTGCCTGGCATGTAAGTCACAAGAGCCTGTCTAGAGGTTTTAGGGTGCCGTAATCTCTCATGGCGAATCGGATCACAGGTTTCTCTTTCTCGTCGAGCCCAGTATTTGATTCGGGATAGATTGCCACACACAAACCATTAGACACTCCCACTGCCGAGGTTCTTTTAGGCCGGTGGGGCAAAATGAGCGCGAACGCCGAGGATCCTCCGATGGGCTAAGCTAGCCCGATCTTCGCGCTGAGAATGCTCGTCTGCGCCGTGAGCTGACACAAACTCCGTACGGTTCAAGGTGTATAAAGCTAGAGGACGCAACCAATTAATTGTGTCGCTGCATACCTAGTTCGCGGAAACGTCTAAAAGCAACCGCGTTTGGCCATTTTCGGCCCTGATTTTTGTGGAAACGCGGTTGCTTTTGGGAAATTTTGGCGTGATTAGTTATCGAATCTGGCCGGGCGGGTTAGAGAACCATTGGTGCAACGATGACGCCGACGATGGCGGCATTGAGCATATTGGTAAGGAAGCCACCGAAGAGTGCGCGCGGGCCAAGTTTTGCTACTTCACCGCGGCGCTCAGGGATGAGGCCGCCGATGGAGCCAATCTGAATACCAATGGAGGACAGGTTGGCAAAGCCAGCGAGGGCGAAGGAGGAGATCAAGATGGCCTTATCGCTGAGCTCATCGACGCTTTCACCAAAAGCGGTGTAGCCAACGAACTCGTTGAGGATGGTCTTTTGGCCGATGAAGTTACCCACCTCGAGGGCCTCGTTCCACGGCGTACCGATAAGCCAAGCCACGGGGGCGAAGATGATGCCGAAGAGGCCTTCGAGCGACCAGTTATCTTGGCCGAAGAGAGAACCGATGCCGCCGAGGATGGCAGAGAGCATCACAATCGTCGCGATGAAGGCGATGAGCAAGCAAGCAACCGAGATAGCGATTTTTCCGCCGGCCATGGCACCGCTACTGATGGCGTCGATGATGTTTTTAGATTCGGTATCGCGGACGTCTTTCACGGTGGCGTCGAGGTTCGTCTCTTCCGTCTCTGGCATGAGGCCCTTGGCGACGAGCAGGGAACCCGGCGCATTCATGAGCGATGCGGCGAGCAAGTACTCCAGGGGCGCGCCCAAGAGGGAGTAGCCGATCAACGTGGATCCGGCCACGGAGGCAAAGCCACCGACCATACAGGTATAAAGCTCGGAACGGGTGAGCTTGGGCAGGTAGGGCTTAATCACCAGTGGGGCCTCGGATTGCCCGAGGAAGATGACGGTGGTGGCCCAGACCGATTCCACTTTGGAGGTACCCATGAGCCACTTGATGGCGGATCCGACGTATTCTACAAAGTACTGGATAACCCGAAGGTAGTACAGGGCAGCGATGATGGCGCCCAAGAAGATGATCACGGGCAGCACGTTGAGGGCGAAGACGAAGTCATCACCGAAGAGTCCGCCGAAGACGAATTGGGTGCCCTCGTTGGTAAATTCCGTGAGCTTAGTCAGCCCATTGGCGACGCCCTTGAGGGCTTTGAATCCAGGATCCCACGCGAGGACTAAGAAACAGAAGACCACCTGCAGGACAAGGCCCACACCAATGGTGCGCCACTTGATATTTTTACGCGAGCTCGACAGGACGTAGATCACTGCAAGAATGGCAATGATGCCGAGCAATCCTTGTAAGCGTTCCATATTTTCTGACCGTTCTTTGAAGGGAATTTTTAGTTAGAGTGACTCTGGGCCAAAGGAGTGGGGGAGGATCTCGGCAAAGTCGTGGCTCCGGGGCTTTCCATCTACGGAAACGATGACGCGCTCGCAGTTGAACTCCCGCAGGACCTGGCGGCAGGCACCGCAAGGGTAGCAAGGCGCGGACTTTAAGCCGACGATAGCAACCGCTTTAATCTGCGGGATGCTGGGCAAGTGGCCATCGGTGGCCGTTACGTCTGCGGTGGTGACCATGTGCGCGGCGGCATTGCGTTCGGCGCAAATGCCTAGCGGACTGGAGGCGTTTTCGACGTTGGAGCCGGTGACAATGCGGCCATCGGCAAGCAGCAAAGCCGCACCGACTGGGAAAGAGGAATAGGGCGCCCAGGCGTGGTGGGCTGCTTCTTCAGCGAGGCTGAGCAATTCGGCATCGGTAGGAGGTGAATCCGGGGTGGCGTTCATTGCGGTATGGACTTTCTTTCTACGGGATGAAGAGAGACTGCGTTAATTCTCCATTAGAACAAAAAGAAAAATACTCATTGACATCTGTTCTATAGGGAATAATAATTGGACGTGGCGGAGTGTACAACCACTATATATAGTGCAGTAAATCACATTATGTGCTTGTATGTTTCGGTTTCCAAATCATTACAGGAGGAGTCGTCATGGCCGAGAAATTCGATGCGGTAGATGTTATTCGCACCAAGCGCGATAAGGGGGTGTTTAGCCCGGAGGAAATCGACTGGGTCATCGATGCCTATACTCGCGGGGTCGTGGGCGATGAGCAGATGGCCGCACTCAATATGGCGATCTTCCTCAACGGCATGAACCGCGAGGAAATCTCGCAGTGGACCAAGGCGATGATTGCCTCCGGTGAGACGATGAGCTTTGAGTCCTTGTCCAAGAAGACCGCGGACAAGCACTCCACCGGCGGCGTTGGCGATAAGATTACGCTGCCTCTCGCGCCCCTCGTTGCCGCCTTTGGCGTCGCGGTCCCGCAGCTTTCTGGCCGCGGCTTGGGCCACACCGGTGGCACCCTGGACAAGCTGGAGGCCATCCCGGGCTGGCAGGCGGATATTTCCAATGAGCGATTGATGGAAATCCTGGAGGATCCGGGCTGCATCATTTGCGCGGCAGGCTCTGGCCTCGCGCCCGCGGATAAGAAGATCTATGCCCTGCGCGATATCACCTCCACCGTTGAAGCGATTCCGCTTATTGCTTCCTCCATCATGTCGAAGAAAATCGCGGAAGGTACCTCGTCTTTGGTCCTCGACGTCAAGGTGGGTTCTGGTGCCTTTATGAAGGATGAGACCTTGGCCCGCGAGCTGGCGCAGACCATGGTGGACTTGGGCAATGATGCCGGCACCGCCACCACGGCACTGCTAACGGATATGTCCACCCCGTTGGGCCGCAAGGTGGGCAACGCGCTCGAGGTTGAAGAATCCGTCGAGGTTCTAGCCGGCGGTGGGCCAAGCGATGTCGTCGAGCTGACCCTGGCACTTGCGCGCGAGATGCTGGAAGCAGCCGGCGTGCATGATGCCGACGTGGAAAAGGCGCTCAAGGATGGCCGCGCCATGGATAAGTGGAAGCAAATGATTAAGGCGCAGGGCGGAGACCCAGACGCCAAGCTTCCCGTGGCTACGCATACCCACGATGTCATCGCTGAATCCGATGGTTACCTCACCGAGCTTGATGCCTTGTCCGTCGGCGTGAGCTCCTGGCGCCTGGGCGCAGGCCGCGCCCGGAAGGAAGACCCGGTACAGGCAACCGCGGGCATCGAATTGCACGCGGTGAAGGGGGAGAAGGTATCCAAGGGGCAGAAGCTTTTCACCCTGCACACGGAGACTCCAGAGCGCTTCGAGCGCTCCCTTGAGACCTTGCAGCAGGGCTTTAAGATTACCGACGCCCCGCTGGATAAGGAGCGCCAGATCATCCTGGACCGCATTGGCTAAATCAGGAGTAATGGAAGAGCAATCGACCCGATGATGATGACCGCTATGACGGCGAGGAAGACCTTCGCCTGCCACGTGGCGTAGTTGAAGGACACTCCGACGCCCAGGCGCTTGTCCACCAGCACCGCTGGGTCATCGGGGTTGTAATACAGGATCCCCCACTTATAATGCTCGTCATTATCGGGGGATTCTTTGTCTCCATCCGGAAGTTTCACCCCGCGCAGCTGATCCTCGAGCTGCGATTGGGCGCGCAGTATCATTGCCACGATGGCTATGGTGCCGCTAATGGTCATCACCACCATGGTGATAAAGGAGAGGCCAGCCAGGTCCTGATAGCTCGGTACCGGGCCGGTTATCTGTACAAAAGCCAGCCCGAGGGACATGAGAAGCAGCAGGACGCCCATCGCTTCGTTGGAGGCTGCAAGGTTTGCCTGATTCCGCAGCCGCGCCTTGATGGAGCGCTCCGAACGTGGACGAACCGCGGTGCATTGGATAAGCCAGCAGATGCCGGCGAAAAGCAACCACATTCCCAGCGCGATAAACGTGATGAAAAAGACGCTGCCGATGGACTTGTCGCTCCAGCTATCCGGCTCCAAAGAATCATCCCAGTGCACCGGTACGGGATCGGGGATATCGGTCCAATGGGCGGCGACGATGAGCGCACCGGCGACGATGACCAGCAAGGAACCCAACATGGTCAGCCAGGGGAAAGACGGCGTTGGTACATCAATATCCTGCACAGCGTCGGCGTCCCGCTCCGCTACCTGGGCACTGACCGCGGTTTCTACCCCGTCGAACCAGCCGCCGTCCTTCTTAGCCGCGATGATATAGCGGCGCTGGGAGAGGTAAGCCCACATGCTGCCGATAATGACCAGCAGGGAAGACAGGGCCGCCACCCACGAATGGTTAACGTAGAACAGCGAGGTAACCGTCGCGGCGATGCCCACAACCCACGTCCGAGTCTTAAATCCAGAAATAGCACCGACCACAACGGGATCCGAAAGGTGGCTTTGGGGAACGCGAACGCCGAGCGGCGCGCCTGGCGCCGCAAGCGCCGGGATCGTGGTCATTATCCACGTTATGACCAGCGTGGTCGCGGCCATGAGGACGGTAAGAATCATGCGAGCTCCTTCAGTGCGGAATCGAGATAGCCGTGGAGCTCCTCAGCGGAAAAGCCCTGGGCGCGGGCGAGGGTTGCCACGCGGCGCAGGCGTTGCCGTACCTGCTGTTCTTGCGCCGCGGTGTGCGCGCCGGGTCGAACGATTGACCCGGACCTGCCCGCGGTTTCGACGAGGCCATCAGCCACGAGCAGGTCATAGGCCTTTTTGACCGTGGCCGGGTTAATGCCAATATCCGCGGCGACGTGGCGCACGGGATCGAGTTTTTCGCCAGCGAACAGTTGCCCGCGGGCGATGGCCAGCACGATTTCATCGTGAATCTGCTGGAAGACCGGCACATCCGCGTCAGGGTTGAGCGTGATGAGCATGAGCTACCTCCTTCCAATAAGTTTTGTGCAACTAATAGTAGCATAGTCTGTATTAGTGAAGGTGATACAAAGTGGAGACTGGGGACTAGATATGCACCTGCGCAGTTAGGCTGAGCTCTTTGCAGAAACCCTCATCGTGGCTGACCAACAAGTATGCGCCCTCGTAGGACTCAAGAATCTGCACGAGCCACTTTATGGTGGTGATATCCAAATTATTGGTGGGCTCATCAAGCAAGAGGAATTGAGGGCTGGGCTCGGCCAAAAGCACCCGGGCAAATTCCGCGCGGAAGCGTTCGCCGCCGGATAGCTGGCCGGTGCGGCGGTGTACTTGGTCATCGCGAAATAGTAGCTGTGCCAATTGATCGCGGATGAATTGTGGGTGAGCCGTGGGATTGGCCTCCGTGACCATTTCTAAGATTGTGCGATCTTCTGGCAGGGTGATTTTCTGCCGCAAGTATCCACAGTCCAAGCTGTACTCAACGTCACCGCGCGCAACCTTATTAAGGAATGTGGTTTTCCCGCTGCCATTTGGCCCCATGAGACGTACATGTTCAGGACCGGTTAAGTCTACGATGCTGCTGGTGAGCACGCGGGTGCCATTGGGCAGCTGCGTGCCCGGGAGATCAAGGTGTACGTGCTCGTCCGGGCGGATCTTATGTTGCGCAGCTTGATAGGCAGCAAATGCTTCCTTTACCGAACCCGCTGCCTGAGCTGAGCGCTTAGCCGCGGTATTTTGGGAGCGATTCTTGTCGTTGCCCATTGCCATCCCGGGCTTTCGGCGGTTGTGCGAGAAGGCTTTGCCGCGGCGATTGTCCCGGGAAATGCGCACCTGCATCGCCTCGCGCTCGCGCACTTGCTTACGGTGTTCGGCTTTGGCCTCGCGCGTTTCTGCTTCGGCAGCGCGCTGTTCGGTTTCTATGGCCTCCCGGTAGGCGTGATAATTTCCGGAAAATAACCGCAAACGTTCCGCGTAGAGTTCTGCAATGTGCTCGACATGGGAGAGCAGGTCTAGGTCATGGGAGATGACAAGAATGGGCGTAGAAGAGCTGGAAATAAGCTCGGTGACCTTGGTTTTTCCTGCTGCGTCCAAGTTATTGGTCGGCTCATCGAGGATGACAAAGTCTGGGTGATCAAAAAAGGCGGCGTTTAGCGCGATGGTGACCGCTTCGCCCCCGGAAATCGTGCCGATGGTGCGATCTAGCGGGTGGGCAACGCCTGCGTTATGGAGGCAGGCATGAATCCTGTCTTCGATATCCCAGTCGTTGCCAATGGTTTTCAGCAGTTCCTCGGAGTAATTTCCCGCTTCAAGTGCGTGGAGCGCGGCAATCTTTTCCGCTGCGCCAAAAACGTCGGCGATGGTTAAAGAGTCATGTAGACCAAGATCTTGGTCTAGGTACGTGACTTCTGGTGCCGAGAATGTGCCCGAGGATGGTGCGATCTGGTGGGACAGGACCTTAGCAAGGGTTGATTTTCCGGATCCATTATCGCCAATCATCCCAGTAACCGAGTCAGGGATTGTTGCGGAAAGTTGAGAAAAGCAGGGCGTGCCGTCTGGCCAGGACAGGCTGAGTTGAGAAAGAGAAATCGGCATGAAGAATCCACCTTTAAAGAACGAGTGTGCAAGGTACGTCGTACTAGGCGGAAATCTTCATAGCCCTTAACGATAGCAGCTGTGGTGCAGAACACAAGGTCTTCGTTGAAATTTATCTCCTGCAGGCCTTGGACGCCTGCAGGAGATTGGGGCCAGATTAAAAGCGGCGGAAGAACTTACCCGAGGTGAGTTCCTCGAAGCCAGGTAGCGGCGTGGCAGACGCGATGCCGGGGGCGGTTTGCTCGGCCGCGAGGTCTATAGCGTTGGCAACCAGCAGGTCGTGGGCACGGGAAGCCTCGTCGCTGGTGCCGTCGGTGCCGTCGGTGGCGACGATGAGCTCTGGGATGTCCTCGGGATCGAAGGGGGTGAGCCAAGTGGCATCGTCAAGCGGGTCAGCATCCGGATCGCCGAGGAAGGCTGGGCCTTTCGTTGCGGCGGGGTAGTAGCGCAGGAGCGCGGCTCCCACGGGTTCTATGGTTGGATCTTCGTTGGCGGCAAGGGGCAAGGCGATGACGCCGCCATCGACGATGGGGGACCAGTCCGCGATATAGGAGGGGAAGAGGCCCGCAAGGTAGTCGCGGTCCTCTTCCTTGGCCAAGCGAACACCAAGAGAAGAATCAGTCATTCTTCCAGGTTAGCTGGCATGGTTACTTAATTTCCAGCAGCTGCGCGCCCTTGGTGGTGGACGCGCCAGCCTCGACCGCCAGGCCGGTTACGGTGCCGGACTTGTGGGCCTTGACGGGGTTTTCCATCTTCATGGCCTCAAGGACCATGACGATATCGCCCTCTTCTACCTCTTGGCCCTCTTCTACGTTGACCTTGATGACTGTTCCCTGCATCGGTGCGGTCACGGCATCGCCGGACACTGCGGCCTTGGCGCCGGCACCCTTGCGCTTTTTCCGCTTGCGCGCGCCGGTAATGCCAAAGGTGGCGGGCAATGCTACCTCGATGCGGCGGCCGTCGATTTCTACGGTGTGGACCTGGGCGGCCTCGGGCGCGCCGGCTTCCGCATCGGTGGAATCATCATGCGGCGTCAGCTGGTTATCCCAAGCCTCCTCGATCCATTTGGTGTAGACATCGAAGGACCCATTTTCCGCGGTAAAGGCGGGATCGGCGACGATGGCCCTGTCAAAGGGGAGCACGGTGGGCAGGCCCTCAACCTGGTATTCAGCCAGGGCGCGGGCGGAGCGCCGCAGGGCGGTTTCGCGGTCCGGACCCCAAACAATGAGCTTGGCCAGCATGGAATCGAATTGCCCGCCGATGACGGAGCCCTCGACGACGCCCGAATCCACGCGCACGCCAGGCCCAGCGGGCTCGGAGTACTTGACGATGGTCCCGGGGGCGGGCATGAAGCCAGCCGCGGCGTCTTCGCCGTTGATGCGGAATTCAAAGGCATGCCCGCGCGGTGTCGGGTCCTCTCTGAGCGAAAGCTCTTCGCCCTGGGCAATCCGGAACTGCTCGCGCACGAGGTCCAGCCCGGTGGTTTCCTCCGAAACGGGGTGCTCCACCTGCAGGCGGGTATTGACCTCGAGGAAGGAAATCAGGCCATCGGCGCCAACCAAATACTCCACGGTGCCGGCGCCGCAGTAGTCAGCTTCGCGGCAAATGCGCTTGGCGGACTCGTGAATGGAGGCGCGCTGCTCGTCGCTCAGGAAAGGCGCCGGCGCTTCCTCTACGAGTTTTTGGAAGCGGCGCTGCAGGGAGCAATCGCGCGTGCCGACGACCACCACATTGCCGTGCTTATCCGCCAAAACCTGGGCCTCAACGTGGCGGGCCTTATCGAGGTAGCGCTCGACGAAGCACTCGCCGCGGCCAAAGGCGGTGGTGGCTTCGCGGGTTGCGGATTCAAAAAGCTCCGGAATCTCTTCGGCGGTGTGCGCGACCTTCATGCCGCGGCCGCCGCCACCAAACGCCGCCTTGATGGCCACGGGCAAGCCGTGCTCATCCGCGAAGGCCTTGACCTCGTCCGCGTTGGCCACAGGATCCTTGGTGCCAGGGGTCATGGGGGCTTCGGCGCGCTCGGCGATGTGGCGGGCCGTGACCTTATCGCCCAAAGCGCGGATGGATTGGGGAGGCGGGCCGATCCAGGTCAGGCCGGCATCGATAACGGCCTGAGCAAAATCGGCATTTTCGGACAAGAAACCATAGCCGGGGTGGATGGCATCCGCGCCGGACTTAGCGGCAGCGTCCAGAATCTTGTCAAAGACAAGATAAGAATCAGCAGAGGTGGAACCGCCGAGGGCAAAGGCTTCATCGGCAAGCGTGACGAAGGGCGCCTGCGCATCCGGTTCGGCATAAACGGCGACTGAGGAGATCCCGGCATCGCGAGCAGCACGAATGACGCGCACGGCGATCTCACCTCGGTTCGCTACGAGAACCTTGGAGATCTTCTTGGTTTCTACTGCCACGGCAGTAACCTCCTGAATACACTTCGTTTACTACGGGATCTATTGTTGCACACCAAAATATTAATTCGTCCGTGTGGCAATAATTGTTACGTTTAAACAAAAATAAACCCACATCGTCACGATGTGGGTAATTAATGACCGGACGAAAATCTACTTTTCAATCGGCATATTGACCATGTTGCCCCACTCAGACCATGATCCATCGTAGACCTGCGCCTTTTTAAAGCCCAAAAGGTAGGTCAGTACGAACCACGTAAACGCGGCCTGCGCGCCCACGTGGGAATACAAGATGGTGGGGGTATCCGGCTCCAGCATGCCGTAGTTGACCTTGAGGTCATCGACGTTGCGGAAACAGGAGTTGGGGTAGGTTGCGCGATCCCACTCCAAATTGATCGCACCCGGAATGTGGCCGTGGCACATGGTCGTACCATACGGCGAGTTTCCATTCGGGTCGAACTCCGTCGCCTCACCCGCGAATTCCTCCGGCGGGCGGGTATCAACCAGGGAACCGGTTGCCTCGCGGACATCGGAAACAAAGGCGCGCAGGAGGGAATCGTCCCGGGCTACCTCGGGATAATCCGACTCCGGGAATTCCGGGACCATGAAGGAGGTATCGCGTTCTTCTGACATCCACGCATCGCGCCCGCCATCGAGAAGGCGAACATCCTTGTGTCCAAAGAGGGTAAATACCCACAGCGCATAGGCCGCCCACCAATTGGACTTATCGCCATACAAAACAACGGTATCGTCTTCGTGGATGCCCTTTTCCCGCATCAAGCGGGTAAATTCCTCGCCGTTGATAAAGTCGCGCGTCAGCGAGCTCAACAGCTCGGTGCGGAAATTAATCCGCGTGGCCGTGGGAATGTGCCCGATATCGTACAAAAGGGAGTCTTCATCGACCTCGATGACGCGCAGCCCTTTAACGCCCAGGCGCGCAGACAGCCACGGAGCGGAGACAAGCCGCTCTGGGTGCGCATATTGCTGGAATGGGGGATAGGGGTCTACTTCTGCCACTGCCCGCCTGCCTTTCTAATAAAACGGGATGATTCGCTCCCACCACTCTAACCCGATGAATGCCAAATTGATCACTTGGGAGGCCGTAGTGTGGTATTCCATACAATAAAACAGCTAAGTGGGGGCGGGAAAGCATTAAACATAATAGTGCTTTTACTTGGAGCCGCGATTCTACAAGTTTTCCCGCTGCATTACTTAAGGAGCGCACCCAGCAGCTCTCGAAGATTAATCGGGGCAGCGAATTTTAATCATGTTTACACCGCGCCACGCGCTGAAAAGGTCTATAGTCAGATCGTTCTGTTTCTCCCTAGACCTAGGAATATGGGCTGCGATTATGGCTGATCATAGCGACAACACCACTAACGACAACGAGGAATTCTCGAAGGGCTTCGTTGCCCGTGATTTCTCTGAGGGTCCGCGCAATGACACTACCGAGGATTTCGGTGCTTTTGCGGACAATGACGCGCGAGCTTTCGGTTCCCATGGCACCCCGCAGGCTGGCCAGGAACAAGGCTCGCAAAGCAGCCAAGAGCAGCACCCGCAATCGGGCCAGGAACAGGCGGCTTATCAGCACCCCGAGTACTCGCAGCAACCGGGTCCAGCGCAACCGGGGCCCGCGCAGCCGCCGCATTCCTATCCAGAACAGGGCAATTCTTGGCAGGGACAGCAGGCGTGGAACGCGCCGAATGGGCAGCAGCCAGGCTTTACTGCGTATCCGAATAACAGCGGGCAGTTCCCGCCACAGGCTCCGCGCACGAAGACGCCAACCGATGGCTTCTTCTCCGGCCTCTTGGACTTCAGCTTCGATAAATTCATCACCGTAGGCTATGCTTCGGCGATTTATGTCATCGGCATGATCATCCTTGGCTGCACGTGGTTGTTGGGCCTACTTTTAGGATTCGTTTTCTTTGGTCCGTTCGGGATTATCACCGCCATCTTGGTTACGCTTATCTGCTTTGGCGAGCTCATTGGCTTGAGGCTCTTTTTAGAGTTCGCAGTCGCAAATATCCGGACGACGCAATATACCCGCGAAATCCTGCACCGGCTGAACTAGGCATAAGCTACAAGAAAAGCACATTCTCCTCTGGGATTGAACAGGGAGAATGTGCTTTTTATATTGGCCTAATAAGCCGCAGTGTGGGCTTAGTCGAGCAGCTGGGCAACGCTATCGGGGTCGGCATCGGAAAGCATCTGGCGGATGCGGTCGTACTCATTGTCCTCGCCAATGGCCTCAGCTGCGCGTCCGAGGGCGGCAATGGCGCGCAGGACACCCTGGTTGGGCTCGTGGGAGAAGGGGACTGGGCCCCAGCCCTTCCAGCCGTTGCCGCGCAGGCGGTCCAAGCTGCGGTGGTAGCCGGTGCGGGCATAGGCATAAGCGGTGATGTACTCGTTGGGGTCCGCGCCCTCGAGCTTGTCGAGCTCCTGCTCCGCGAGCATGGCCCATAGCAACGGGGAATCTGGGTGGTCTACGATGCCGGCCGCAGGTGCGGCCGCGTCCTTGGTGCCGGGATCGGCGGGCAACTTTATAGGTTCTGGGGCAAGCATGTCTTTCATTTCCATAAGACACACTCTAGCGATGCTCATGCGGGCCTACCAGAAATCAGAAACGTAAAGCCCAAAAGAATAGAGCGCGCGGCGCACCACCGGCAGGGACAGCCCGATGACAGAAGAAGGATCGCCGTCGATGCTATCGATAAACCAGCCGCCCATGGCCTCCAAGGTAAACGCGCCTGCGCACTCCAAGGGCTCGCCGCTGCGGGCGTAGGCCTCGATATCGGTGGCAGAAGCCTCCGCGAACCGGATGGTCGTGGTGGAGGTTTCCACGTGGCGCTGCGTGCCAAAAATCAGGCAATGGCCGGTAAGCAGCCGCGCGGTGCGGCCTGCCTGTTGGTGCCAGCGCTCGATGGTGGCCTCGACGGTGTGCGGTTTGCCTTGCAATTGGCCATCCAATAGCAGCATGGAATCGCCGCCAATAACCGGCTCGTCGGGGTACCGGGAAGCGACCTTCTCGGCCTTGGCGGTGGCAAGCTTCGCCACGGTATCGGCAGGCGAGTGCCCCGCCAATTGGGCTTCTAGGGCGCGCTCGTCAATATCGGCGGGCTCGAGCACCGGTTCCACCCCGGCCCCGCGCAGGATGGAGGCGCGCGAGGGCGACTGTGAGGCCAAAATGAGGCGCATTAGTAATACCGCACGGTGTGGAAGGCAGAAGGATTAAAGACGCGCTGCGCGCCGTAGTGGTCGAAACGCTCACCGGGCCTGCCCCAGTGGTTGCGATCCCCAAAGGCGCCGGAATGGTCCTTTTGCATCTGCTTGAGCACCGTCGATAGCGCGGCGCGCTCTTCTTCCGTGGGGTTTCCCTTCAGGACTTTGATTTCGGGTTCAGACATCTTTTCCTAAACAGTTCCGTGCTTCTTTGGTACCTGTGCCACGACCTTGCGCTCTAGCAGGCGCAGACCTTCAACCAGGTAGTGGCGTGTAGCGGAAGGCTCGATGACATTATCGGCCAGCCCGCGCTCGGCGGCGGCGTAGGGGTGCAAGAAAAGCTCGTCCATTTCTTCCTGCTTGTCCGCATCGCCGTAGATGGCCAGCGCGGTTTGGGCTGCTTCGGCGACGGCGATTTCTGCGGTCGGCCAGGCATAGACCAAATCCGCGCCCAGATCCTTAGACCCCATAAACGCGTAGGCTGGGCCAATGGCCTTGCGGGTGACCACCGTAAGCTTGCCGACGCTCGCTTCCGCCTGCGCATACGCAAACCCCGCTGCCCGGCGCAGGAGACCGGCCTTTTCTTCCTCCGGCGTGGAGACAAAACCGGGCGAGTCCACGAACTCGATGATCGGCGTATTGAAGGCATCGCACAGGCGCACAAAACGCGCCGCTTTTTCCACCGCGGCTGAATCCAGCGCGCCATTGAGGGACAGCGGTTGGTTGGCAACGATGCCCACAGCGCGGCCATCCACGAAGGTAAAGCCCGTGATGATATTGGGCGCGGCCTCTGCCGAAAGCTCAAAGAAGGAGCCCTTATCGACGACCGCGTTGACCACCTCGCGCATGTCATAGGCATCCGCTGCTGAATCCGGGATGACGGAATCCAGATCAAACTCGGCGACCTCGCGCGTATCGATGCGCGTTGCCTCGGCGCGGTTATTAGCCGGCAGGTAAGCCAGTACGTCGCGGACCAAGGCGAGGGCTGCTTGCTCGCTTGGGGCGCTGAGCTGCGCGGTGCCCGATTGCGTGTGGACTGCGGCACCGCCAAAGGTGTCCGGTTCCGCTTGGGCCACGTCGCTGGCTGCCTGGTGCAGGCTGGTGCCGTGGGTGACAATGAGGACATCGGCAAGCGTGGGCGCAAATGCCGCAATGCCGCTGGTATCCCCGGCCACCACGGAGATCTGCGGGATAAGACCGGAGGCCTCGGTCGCGCGGGCGAGGATGCGGGCGTAGCCAGCCAGCGTGACGATGCCCTCTTGTACGCGCGGGCCGGTGGAATCATAGATGCCCACGATGGGCACGCCGGTTTTCAGCGCAAGGTCATAGACCTTGGTGAGCTTTTCCGCATAAACCTCACCCATCGTGCCGTCAAAGACGGTGGCATCCTGGCTGAAGATGCACACGCGACGCCCATCGATCGTGCCGTAACCGGTCACGATGCCATCGGTGTACGGGCGATCGTGCTCGCGGCCAAAGTCGGTGGAGCGGTGGCGGGCTAGTGCATCGGTTTCTACAAAGGAACCCTCATCGAGCAGCTGATTCACGCGAGTGCGGGAGGCTGGCTCGCCTTCCCCCAACGGCGCGCGGGACTCGGCGAGCTTGTTGTCCAGGTCCTTAATCTTGCCAGCGGTGGTCTTCAGGTCAGTCATAGGCGCTGAGTTTACTAGTGGAAGGCCAAAGATGCGGAAATCGTGCGGTTTGGGCATCGTCACAGTGTCGGTGGCGGCGCGCTATCGGTGCGGCATTAGCGCGACCGGAGTATCTGCCAGGCATTAGGAAATATTAGCCCCCCCTTTATGGGGGTAAGGGTGAAATGTGTTGTGCAGCGTTCGTTACCGGTAAGGGGCGTTTTCCCACCGTAACGACGATAAATGCCATAAAGAGAGATAGCTGTAACTGTTGAGGAGCTATAACGAAGAGCTTAATATCAGCTGTGTCTTCATGAATTTTTCTCGTATCCTTAAACAACCACAAGGACGGTCTTCTGGTGATTTCAAAGGGACTGCGACTTGTCGCGCCGCTTGCCATCGCGATACTTCTCGCGCCCGCGGCACATGCGCGCGATATTCCCCCGATGCCACAGGCATATCCCATTACCAACCTCTATAAAAGCTGCAGCGCCGCCGGAGATAACACCGAACGCGAATGGCGGTTTGCTGAAACAGGACGTCGCTACATGAGCGACGGAACCTTGCAATTCAAAAACACCACCGACCAGGAGGTGCCGTACACCGCAGAGGTAGAAACCGGCACCAATCACGAAATTGATGCCAACTCCAAGGCCAAGTTGCCTTCTGGTTGGGACACCACCGCCAAATCCGATATTGGCCTAAAAATGGCCAATGGCTGGCGAGATAAAGAAACCTTCGGGCCCGTCAAACTCAAGCCGGGTGAATCCTTCCGCGTGGAATACGGCGTGGTGGAAAAGGACTTTATTTCCATGTTCGTCGGCTGCAATGATGACCGCCTCGAAAACATTCCCGGCGCCAACGTCATCCGCGGTAAAGGCCCAGCAGAGCGCTATGCCTTTGCCTATATCATCAAGGCCGATGGATCCGTATCGGACCTGGCAATGGAAATTCCGTCTCGATCCGGCAGCACTAATTCTAAGCCCATCGAAGGTAGCTACACTGCGGTTTCTGGCCCCAGCTTGGAAAAGATTGCTGATCCGAACAAAGACGAGATCATGCAACCAGCCGCTGAACCCCAACGCGATCCTGCTTGGCCCAAGGAAGGCGAAAAGTGCGAAGCCAACGATAACTCCTGGTATCCGCTGGATATCACCGCGGTGAAGCCAACCTTCCGCAAGCCCGGTTATTCCACCGACTTCCTCAACTGGTCTCAGGGCGACTATGAATTTGCTCCGGTAACGGACTTCGTGGTTGGTGCCCAGCACGATCCATATACCAATTGGCGAGGCAATAGGGGCGATATCCCTCAGGGGTGGCTCGAGTCCGTGGGCGCCATCAAGCGTGCCTACATGCCGGTCGGTACTGAACTCAAACATGTAAACCTTGCACCCGGAGAGCGCGTTCGCGTGGAGTACGGCACCACCATGACCCGTATCAACTATCGCGAAGTGCACTGCGGAAAATCCGGCAAGTACGACCTCACCTCGAACTATAAACAGACCACCGCCCCGAGCGGTTTCTGGGCCGAAGCCACAATCACTTCCAAAGACGGCAGTACCCGCACCGTAGACGTCACCCCTGACGAATACCGCGATCTGCCCGTACCCACCCAAACCATCTACTAACTACCTGCTAGGAGTACATCTCATGCGCATTTCCAAGATTGCGTCCACTACCGCGGCTTTAGCCGTTGCCGCCGGCGTATTCGCTGCCCCAGCCGCCAATGCATTGCCGCAGCGCGACCTGGGCCCAGCAAACCCCACCACGATTGGTGAACGTTGCGCCAATCCTGGCGATACCGGCCAGACCATTGATATTAAGCGCACCTATTTCGACGGTTCCGCCGGTACCTGGACCGTTTCCAACTACAACGACGAGCCGCTTCCCGTAACCCGCTCCATCAAGGAAACCAAGTCCAAGACCTGGAACGTTTCTGCTGGTGTGGACTTCAAGCTGTTGGATCTGATTCACTTCACCTTCTCCTCCAGCTACACCTCTAGCCAGACCTACGAGGTAGGCGAGCAGGTTGGCCCATACGATATCGCCCCGGGTAAGACTGCCGTGCTGAAGGCTGGTTGGGTAGTCTCTGACTTCGAGGGTCAAAAGACGGTGTGCGGTTCCGACCACACCTGGCAGGCCAATGGCGGTAAATTTACCGCAACTCTGCCCAAGGAACGCCACGTCGCAGTCTCCACCCGTGATAACAACGATTGGGGTTAAACCGTGAAGGTGAAGTCCATCGCTAGTGCAATCGCAGCGCTGAGCTTGGTGGCCGTTCCCGTAGCCCATGCCTCTGACTTTGGCGGAGACTTTGAACTTCCCCAGCGCTGGAACGATGACTTTAAGCCCGGCACGCATTGCGCAACGCCGGGGGAGAACTCAACTTATGTCACCGCGAAGCGCCGCTGGTTCAAGCAAACCGATGCCGCCAGCGTGGCAAATCACAATGCTGAGCCGGTGCCGGTCAAACACACCGTATCCAAAGCGCGGACGGAAACCGTTGAGGTTTCCGGCTCCGTGCAGGGAGAGGGAGATTTGGCCAAGATCTTGACTAAGACCTACGGATTCAACTATGTAAGCGAACAACACTGGAAGATTAACCAGGTAGTTGGTCCATATACCTTGCCTGCAAATTCCCAAGGCAAGTTGGTGTGGGGCTTTACCATGCTGGATACCGATGGCCAGGATGTGCGCTGCAACCGAGATCAAGTATGGGAAACGGTAGGAAAACCATATTCGGCCACTGTCCCTGAAGCTCGCTATTCCGAGCTGCGCTTAGAAGACGCTCCGGACTGGAGTTAGTTCATCAGAAAATGAGCCCAGCCGCGCCCTGTGAATGGAGGTGTGGAGCTGGGCTCATTTTTCTGGCAGCTACATTGCCTTATTAGAAGTGCATCCTCTAAAGTGCATCCTCTGAAGTGCATCCTCCAAAGTGCAGGGTCCTCTGCAACATTTGAGGAAGATTTGCAATATCTGAGGGCCGGGTTTGCTCAGTTATCGCAGTGGAGGATGCACAAATTGCAAAAGCAGGCCCATCCACCGGCATGGCTAGCCCATCCACCGGCATGACTGGCCGTGCAGCGGTCATGACGGGCCAAAGACAGCCGCTCTAGGCCGGCAACCAGGCGTATCCGTAAGGCCCGAGCTCGACGGGGCCTAGGTCAACGGAGCGGTCGCTGAAATTGTGCAGGCACAACAGGTTGCCGCGCTGGTAACCGAGCACGCTTTCCTTACCGGTTTCCACTGGCTCGCAGGGTGCCGTTCCCAGGTCGGGGTGCGCGTGGCGCTCCGTGATCATGGTGCGCACGCTGTGCAGCAGGGAAGTGGCATCGTTGAGCTGGGATTCCACGGACGTGCCGCCGACGATGGGTAGCCGCGCTGGGGTGCGGGCGCTAAAGCCCGCGGTTTCGCTATCGTCCCACTGCATGGGGGTGCGAACGGCATAACGATCCGGCAAAGAGGTGTCATCGAGCATGCCGATTTCATCGCCATAATAAATAAATGGCGCTCCCGGCAGGGTCATCAGCAGCGAAAACATCAGCTCCACCTTGCGGCGGTCCCCACCCATCAACGGCATGAGCCGCCTGGCGATGCCCACATGCGCCCGCATGCCTTCCTCTGGCAGGTAGGTCTGATACATCAGCTCACGGACATCATCGTCAACCATTTCCAAGGTCAATTCGTCGTGGTTGCGCAGGAAGGTACCCCACTGGCAGCCCTCGGGCAGCGGCGGTAGTTGGTCGAGGATGTCGTAGACGGGGGTGGCATCGCCAAGCGCGAGCGCCTGGTACAGCCGCGGCATGACCGGGAAGTTGAAGACCATGTGGAAGCGGTTGCCGGAGCCGTAGAACTCCATGGTCTCCTTGGGCGGCTGGTTGGCCTCCGCAATGAGGACGGCCTCGGGATAGTGGGTATCCATAAAGGAGCGAATCTTTTCCACGAACTCCACCGTCTCCGGCAGGGATTCGCCGCCGAGCTCATCGCGCTCGAAGAGGTACGCAATGGCATCGAGGCGCAGGCCATCAAGGCCTTTGTCCATCCAGAAGGACAAGATATTAAAGACCTCGTCCTGCACGTCCGGGTTATCGTAATTGAGATCCGGCTGGTGGGAGTAGAAGCGGTGGAAATAGTATTGCTGGCGCTCCTCATCCCAGGTCCAGTTGGAGGTCTCAACGTCCGTGAAGATGACGCGGATTTCGGGGTAGCGCTCGGGATCATCGCCCCAGACGTAGAAATCCCCAAACGGGCCATCCGGATCGGAGCGCGAAGCCTGGAACCACGGGTGGTCGGAGCTGCTGTGGTTGAGCGCCAGGTCCGTCATGATGCGCATATCGCGGCGGTGCAATTCCTCAACCAGTTCCTCGAAATCCGCCATCGTGCCGTAATCGGGGTGGATGGAGTAATAATCGGCGATATCGTAGCCGTCATCGCGCAGCGGAGAGGCATAAAACGGCGAGAGCCAGAGGCAGTCCACGCCCAACCACTGGAGGTAATCCAGCTTGTCGATGACCCCGCGCAGCGTACCGATGCCCTTATTTTCGGCCTCGTTATTGCCAGAGTCCTTAAAGGAGCCCACTAGGGCTTGATAGAAGACGGCGTTGTGGTACCAGCTCATTGCAGATCCTTTCTTTTTGCCCGCCACGCAAGGTAGGTCAGTGCGCACAGCGCGCCGGCCACTAGGCCGGGCCATACGGCGGGAGAGTCTTCAAATAGGTTCACCGCGGCTTGGATAACCGCAAGACACGCGAAGAAGCCGAGGAATCCGAGGATCGAATCCCACAGCAGGGACCGGCGCATTAGGCCTTGACACCTCCTGCGGTGAGCCCGGCGACGATGCGGTGCTGGAAAATGAGCACCATGATGATAAGCGGAATGGTCACCAATGCACCAGCCGCCATGGTCGCGGCATAAGGGTACTCGAAGGCCGAGGGGCCAGAGAAACGGGCGATGGCCACTGTGACCGGCTCGGTACTCGTAGTGGACAGCTGCTTGGCCAACATGAATTCATTCCACGTGGTGATAAAGGCGATGATCGCGGTGGTAAACAGCGCCGGCGCGGCCAGCGGCAGGAGGACGAGGCGGAAGGCCTGGGCGCGCGAAGCGCCGTCCACGCGGGCGGCCTCCTCAAGCTCCCACGGCAGCTGCCGGAAAAAGCTGAGCAGGGTATAGACCGTCAGCGGCAGGGCGAAGGAGATATTTGGGATGATCATCGCGCGGTAGGTGCCGATCCATTCCAAGCGGCCAAAGAGCTGGAAGAGCGGAGTAACCAGCGCGATGGCAGGGAACATGGAGGCCGCCAAAATGATGCCGGTGACGATGCCCTTGCCGGGAAAGTCATAACGGGAGAGCGCATAGGCGGTAAATACGCCGACTAAGACGGCTACCGCGGTGGTCGCGAGCGAGATGAACAGCGAATTGCCCAGCGCGCCGAGGAAGTCATTGCCCTTATCCGTTGCCAGGGCATCGCGGAAATTATCGAGCGTGATATGCGTTGGCCAGGGCGTGGTATCAAAGGTGAATTCCTGGCTGCGCAGGGCGGTGACCACCATCCAATAAAAAGGGGCAAGGCCCCAGAACATGATAAAGATAATGCCCGCGTAGTGTCCGAATTTACGCATTACTTTGCACCCTTTCTGCCGGAGACATCCGCGCCGAGGAAGCGGATGAGGATGAAGGCGACGAAGAAGATGAGCAAGAAGATAAGGGTGGATAGCGCCGAGGCGGAATTGAAGTTACCTTGGCGCATATCTTCCACCACCAGCTGGGAAATGGTGGCGGTAGGGGAGTTGGAAGAACTCGAAATCATGATGACGGGAAGGTCATACATGCGCAGTGCATCCAGGGTGCGGAAGAGCACGGCCACCATCAGGGCTGGGCGCACTAGCGGCAGGGTGATGCGGAAGAAGGTTTGGATGCGGTTAGCGCCATCGACGCGCGCGGCATCGTAGACATCCTTGGGGATCATCTGCAGGCCAGCCAGGATGAGCAGGGCCATAAACGGCGCGGTCTTCCACACGTCTGCGATGATGACGGCAAAGCGCGCATAAAACGGGTCCGTGGTCCAGGCGATATCCGCGCCCAGCAAGGAATTGACTATGCCGTCCGGGGCGAACATGAACTGCCACAGCTTGGCCGTCACGGCGGTAGGAATGGCCCAGGGGATAAGCACGGCGGCGCGCACTAAGCCGCGGCCGCGGTACTCGCCGTTCATGATGATGGCCATGAACATGCCGAGAATGGTTTCTAGGGCGACCGTGACCACGGTGAAAAACAGCGTGATTTTTACGGCGGGCCAGAAGTCGGTGGCGATAACTCCGGGCGGGCACGTCGTGATTTCACCCGCACCGGACACACAGCGGTTATTGATCCAGTACAGGTAATTGTCTAAGCCGGCGAAACCGCCTTCTTCAAAGAGACCCGTTTTGGGGTTGAGCTGCCGGTTTCCCTGGAAAGACAGGATGACCGCGCGCACGATGGGATAGCCGATGATAATGCCCAGCACGATGAGCGCCGGGGCGATCAGCGCGGCCGGGCGCCCGAAATTGGCAAACCTGGAGGTGCTAGAGGCGCGCTTGGGCTTTTTCGATCGAGGGTGCTTCTGTTGCGTCGGCGAAGTGGTGACCACGGGAGTTCGCCTTTCTGATTCAGATGATTTCTAGTGCGCTAGATTCTATCCCCAACTGGGACGGGAAAACCACAAAGGGTGAGGCAGTGGCATATGCGCCTTCCTCACCCATTTGTGTACTAGCGGTTCGCTATATATTTCTCGCTTTTCAGCATGCTCCCTGCCCGTAGGATACGAGGTCCAGGGAGGGCTTCTTTAACCCTGCGAAGCAGAATCGATGGCCGCCTTCATATCGGAGGTGGCATCCTCGACGGACTTGCCATCGGTAAGCGCGGCATAAGCGTTGTCCTGAATGGCCTTAGAGATGGCGGAATAGAACGGCGATACCGGACGCGGTGCGGCGTTTTCCAGGGATTCCTTCAGCGCTGGCAAGTAGGGGAATTCCTCCTGCAACTGTGGGTCATCGTAGATGGAGGAAAGAACCGGCGGGAAGGACTGCTCAGCAAAGGACTTCTGGTTCTCCTCATTGATGATGAAGTTCATGAAGTCCAGGGCGGTGCCCTTGTTCTTGGAATTGATGTTGATGCCGTTGTTGTAGCCGCCCAACGTGGACACGCCAACGCCATCCTTGCCCAGCGGTGCCTGGACCTCAACGTCAATGCCGGCATCTACGGCATTGGTGTACATGTAGGGCCAGTTCACTGCGAAGGCGGTCTTGCCTTCGGTGAAGGCCATGTTGGTCTCTTCCTCGGTGGCGGCGGTGGAGTCCTTGGAGATGATTTCGCCTTCATAAGCATCCACCATGGCCTGCAGGCCTTCCTGGGCTTCCTTGGAGTCGACGGTGGCATTGCCGTCATCGTCAAGCACCGAGCCACCCCAGCCCTCCATGAAGCCGGCGGTGTTCAAAGCCAAGCCCTCGTACTGCTTGAGCTGGGTGGTTAGGCAATTCTTGCCGTCTTCCAGGGCCTTGCAGGCGGATTCGAGGTCAGCGAATTTCTCCGGGGTAGCGTCCGCGAGCTCAGTATTGCGGAAGAGGAGCTGGCCGTTGGTGTTTTGCGGGAGCGCATACAGCACGTCGTTGTAGGTGGCCGATTCCACGGTGGCGGGCAAGAGCTCCGAGGTATCGGTCTCGAAGTCACCGTTAAGCGGCTGGAGCCACTGGTTGGCGGCGAATTCCGCGGTCCAGACCACGTCGAGGGCCATGACATCGTAGTCATCATTGCCAGCCTGGAGGGACTGCACCAGGGTTTCGCGCTGGGCATCGGCCTCGCCCGCGAGCTCCTTGAGGGTGACCTTTTCATCCGGATTTTCTTCATTCCACTTATCGATGATGGGAGTGATCTTATCCGTGTCGTTCTTGCCCATGGCAAAGGTGATGGGGCCGTGGGAGTCAGCGCCGGAACCGGATGCGGAGCCGTCCGCGTTATCTGCACCGTCGTCAGACGTGGAGCAGCCTGCCAGCGCCAATACTGCCGTGGTGGCGACTGTGGTGCGAATGAAGTACTTCTTCATGGGAATTCACCTTTCAGAAAGCTTGGGTGTTCCTTAAAAATAATTTACAAACACCGCGCGCAGAATAGATTTTGATTATTCACCTCTAAATGGGGGGTAATTTAGGAGGTGGAGATACGTCGCCCGGTTTCTGGGTCAAAGCGGTGTGCAGCGCTTGCATCAAAGGTCAATACAACCTCCTCACCGCGCTGCGGCGGGGTGCCTTCACACCGGGCCACGAACCGTGCGCTACTCACCGTGGCGTAGATAAAGGATTCGGAACCCAACTCTTCAACCAGGTCGACCACGCCGCGCAGTCCCTCAGCCCCCTCATTGAGGTGCATATTTTCCGGGCGCACCCCCAGGCGCTCGCCGTTGTGGTCAAAGATATTCATTGCAGGCGAACCAATAAAGCCGGCGACGAACTCGTTGGCCGGTTTCGCATAAAGTTCGCGCGGCGGGGCAACCTGTTGCAATTCGCCATCTTTCAGCACCGCGACTCGGTGCCCCAGCGTCATGGCCTCGACCTGGTCGTGGGTGACATAGACCGTGGTGGTACCAAGGCGCTGCTGCAGGCTCGCAAGCTCCGTACGGGTTTGCACGCGCAGCTTCGCATCCAGGTTAGAGAGCGGCTCATCCATGAGGAAGGCCTTAGGGTTGCGCACAATGGCACGGCCCATGGCAACGCGCTGGCGCTGACCGCCCGAGAGGTCCTTGGGCTTGCGCTTAAGGAACTCGCTCAACCCCAGCATCTCTGCGGCTTCCTGGACCTTTTGCTTGATTTCAGCCTTGGGGAGCTTCGCCAGCTTGAGCGAAAAGCCCATGTTTTCTTCCACCGAAAGGTGCGGGTAGAGCGCATAATTTTGAAAAACCATCGCAATATCGCGATCACCCGGTTCAAGGCCCGTGACATCCGTATCATCGATGAGAATCCGGCCACTAGACGTTGGTTCAAGGCCGGCCAGCGCGCGCAGCGTCGTGGACTTGCCGCAGCCAGAAGGGCCCACCAAAACGAGGAACTCGCCGTCCGCGATTTCTAGGTCCAATTCCTTCACGGTGGGCGCCGCCGCGCCGGGGTAAGTGATATTTACCTTTTCAAAAGTGACCTTTGCCATGCGCAACACACTAGCACCACCAGCGGACGGTATCTTGGAATCTATGACTGCACTTGATAAGCACCGCATCCGCACCGCCCTGGCAGAGGACTTCACCACCATCGATTTTGTGGATCAGACCGGTTCCACCAATACCGATCTGATGCAGGCCATCAATGTCACCGATGGCACCGTGCTGCTTGCCGATGAGCAGTTGTCCGGCAAAGGCCGCCTCGGCCGGGCGTGGACGGCACCGGCCGGCTCCCAAGTGATCTTTTCCGTGCTGCTCTTGCCCGATTCCCTTGATTACTTGGGCACGCTTCCGCTGGCTGCGGGCCTAGCCGTGACCGATTCCATCGAGGGCTCCGTGCTGAAGTGGCCGAATGATGTGCATATCGATGGCAATAAACTCTGCGGCATCCTTGCCGAGGCCGGTCCCGTGGGCCAAGCCTTCAAGTCCGCACCGAAGACCGAGGTCAATAAGGCAGAGCTCAATAAGACTGAGTTGAACAAGGCTGAAGTCAACAAAGCTGAAGTCAATAAAGCCGAGGTAAATAAGGCCGTCGGCGGGCAGGCGCCCTCTGCGCGCGTGGTCGTAGGCATGGGTATTAATGTCACGCTCAGCCGCGAGGAATTGCCCATTGAAAAGGCCACCTCGTTGGCTCTGGAAGGCCGCGATACCGACCGCACCGAGCTGGCCATTACCGTGCTGAAAAACCTGCGCCGCCGCATTACGCAGTGGGAGAACCAGGATCCGCAGCTTATGCAGGATTACCGCGCGGTGTGCTCATCCATTGACCAGGAGGTGCGGCTGGAGACCCCGACTGGCGATGTTATCGGCCGCGTTGAGGGCATTGGTGAGGACGGCCGCATTAACGTCGCAGGCGAGTACTACTCCGCCGGTGACGTGACGCATCTGCGTCCGGCGCGATAGGCGCCGCACGTTAGATGTCGCACGATCGGCGCCGCGCGATAGTCGCCGCGCGATAGGTATCGCGCGGCAGGCGACGCGCAGCAGGCGTCGGGTGGTAGTTCGCGCAGTCCGAGAAGCGCTGCCTCGCACTGGTACTATCCATGGCTATGGGATTGATGAAGATGGGCCAAGGCGAGGTCAAGCGCGCGGATGTATCCGCGCCATTTCGCGCGCTCGTTTTCCCATTTCTGGAGCTCATCCTCATTACTGGCGTGCTGTGGATTGCCATCGGCTGGTGCGATGCCCAGGGAGTAGAACCCATGCTGCGCAATGGACTCGTCGTTTTGTGGGCTGGGCTGAGCACGTGGCGCTTCCTTATTCCTTTATATAAGGCCCGCCGCAAGCGGTTCATCGTGACCAACCGCCGCGTCATCGTGCGGGAGGGCCGCCACATCGATTCAATTCCGCTGGAAGATATTCGCGGCGCCCGCAAGCGCCGCGGCGGTATCTCCATTGCACTCAACGGTTGGGACAGGGCCATGTATTTTCCCACCGTAGCCAAGTCAAAGCAGGTAGCAGAGATTATTAATGATCGCCCTTGGTTTTAACCTCGGTGGAGTGCAATTGCTTATCAAGATCCTCCGGTGCGAGGTTAGCGGTGCTGAATTCTTGGGTCAGCGGCAGGCGCAGTTCTAGATCGGAACCGGGGCAGAGCTCGATTTTCGCCTCATCCACGGTGTAATCCAGCACATGTCCGCCGGATTGCCGCGCGGCGTCGATAAAGTGCACGTGGCATCCTGGCACCGAAATCCCGCGCTCGTACACGGGAGTGCGGAAGCCGCCGATGACTCCTTCGACATCGCTAAAGTGCAGCTCTTTATCGCCGCCGACCGCCTTGGTCATTGGGGGATAGGGCTTGGTTTGTTTGACCACGGTGCGCGTGGTGACCTCAGAGAACCTGCCCGTGATACGGACCGCGTACATGTAGTTGGCGGAAGGTTCCACCTCATCGATGAAGGCGGAAAGCTCGTCGCGGCGCAGGCCCCGTGGGGCATCGACAAGAATGCGCGGCACAAAGTTGGTGGCCACGGCATAAGGGGTTTGCTGGTCCAAGTCCGCAACCCGTGCGGAGCCATCGCCGCGCAGTTGGTAGCAGGTCCCGTCCAGGATAATCATTTCACCATCGAGGCCATTAAAGGTACCGATGCCGAAATTGCCCTTTCCTAGCAGCTCAGAGATGGTCATCTCGCCGTCATAAATGCCATCAAGGAGGGCGCTCATGAGGGAGTTCTGGAAGATCGAATGACGGGTAAACATGGTATCCAAGCTAATATTGTGGGCGTGAGTGTCTCAAAACCTATTGTAACTGTCTGTGGCGATGGTCAGCTGGCGCGCATGATGCAGCCTGCCGCCGCTGAACTCGATATTCATCTGCGGATTCTTGCTGGTAGCCCGGATTCTTCGACCGCGCAGGTCACCCCGGACATCGTGGTGGGCGATTACCACAAGTACGAGGATCTGCTCGCGGCAGCCCGCGGCGCGGATGCGGTTACCTTCGAGCATGAGCATGTGCCCAATGAGCATTCCGCCGCGCTTATCGATGCCTCCTTTAACGTCCAGCCCCAGCCCAGCGCCCTGCGCTATGCCCAGGACAAGCTGGACATGCGGGAAAAGCTCTCCGCACTGGGGGCGCCCGTTCCGCGGTTTAGCGCAATCGAATCCGTTGCTGATGCCCGCGCGTTTTTTGATGCCGTAGACGGGCGCGTTTGCCTCAAGGCCCGCCGCGGTGGCTATGACGGCAAGGGCGTGTGGTTTCCTTCGGATGCCGATCTCGATCAGCTCGTCGCCGAGCTATTAGATGCCGACACGCCGCTCATGGCCGAAGAGAAGGTGGATCTGACCCGCGAGCTGTCCATCTTGGTAGCGCGCCGCCCATCCGGTGAAGCCAAGGTCTGGCCCATTACCCAGTCCCGCCAGGCAAACGGCATCTGTGCCGAGGCCATCGCGCCCGCGCCCGATCTCTCGCCTGAGCTGACCGAACGCGCCTCTGCGCTGGGGCTAAGCATTGCCGAATCCCTCGGCGTGACCGGCGTGCTAGCCGTGGAACTTTTCGCTTTTAACGGTGAGAATGGCGAGGACATCTCCGTCAATGAATTGGCCATGCGCCCGCACAATACCGGCCACTGGACCCAGGATGGCTGCGTGACCTCGCAGTTCGAACAGCACCTGCGCGCCGTACTCGACCTGCCCTTGGGTGCGGTGGACGCCCTAGCCCCGGTGACCGTTATGGCAAATGTTCTCGGCGCGGACGAAGATCCCAGGATGCCTATGCCGCAGCGCGTGCGCGAGGTCATGGAACGCTACCCGCACGCCAAGATTCACCTGTACGGCAAGGACCACCGCGCTGGCCGCAAGATCGGCCACGTCAATGTCGCTGGTACATCACTCGATGAGACCCGCGATGCCGCCCGCCAGGCCGCGCACTTTCTCATGCACGCAACGTGGGCATAACTCTTAAAACCTAGAAAGGACATTATGGAACCGCAGGTAGGAATCATCATGGGCTCGGATTCGGATTGGCCCACCGTCGAACCCGCCGCGGAAGTCCTCGCGGACTTCGGCATCCCCTTTGAGGTCGGCGTGGTCAGCGCCCACCGCACCCCGGAAAAGATGCTGGCCTACGCCAAGGGAGCGCACTCCCGCGGCCTTAAGGCCATCATCGCCTGTGCCGGTGGCGCCGCTCACCTGCCGGGCATGGTTGCAGCGGCCACGCCGCTGCCCGTTATCGGCATTCCGCGCGCACTCAAGGACCTCGATGGCCTAGACTCCCTGCTTTCTATCGTGCAGATGCCTAGCGGCGTTCCCGTGGCCACCGTCTCCATCGGCGGCGCAAAGAACGCCGGCCTGCTGGCCGCCCGCATCCTGGGCGCCGGAGACCCCGCCCTGCAAAACAAGATGGTCGCCTACCAAGAAAAGATGGCAGAAGAAGTCGAGCAGAAGGATAAGAACCTGCGCTCGAAGCTGCTAGGGGAGTAGGGACGAGCCCCTTTCTTTTTCGGCTGAAAGAGAGGGAGACTCCAGTCAGCTACCGTTTAGAATTCTTGGAGTCGTCATGGAACCACTCTTTGATCTGCATCCAGAGCAATCCACCAATAAAAACGACGAAACCTAGTACATAAGAAACCCAGAATTCTTTCGGCACCGATTCCTTGTCGTTGAAAAGCCACTCAGTGCCGCCAAGGTAAAGAGCAAAAGGTAAGGGAACAAGCAGAAATATCAATAGCGAGATTAAAAAGGCTTTCCATTTTTTAGGCTCGCTCTTACCGCTTCTCTCTTTATTATTACTATCCTTTCCAAGGCTCTTATGCATGATGGCTGATGTGACCTTCCATTGCAGTGACTTTAAAACTGGACGCTTCTATTTCTGCGTGACCTCTGGCAATTGTGAAGAGGTCGTGGGATAGGACGGCTGGGCACCGGCGCTGGTGGCGGCGAAGGCACCGACGCGGGCGGCGAAGGTGGCGGCATCGACAAGCGTGGCGCCTTCAAGGAGCTTGGTGCAAAAAGCACCGGCAAAGGCATCGCCGGCGCCGGTGGTATCGACTGCGGTGATCTGTGGGGTGGGGATGTCCGTGTTGGAATCGGGCGTTGCTACGTAGGCGCCTTCGGCCCCGAGGGTCAGCACCACCGATTTAAAGCCGGCGGAGACGAGGCGGTGAGCGAGCTCGCGCGGGGTGCCGGTGGAAGAAAGGCCCAGTTGCTCAAGGATGAGGCCAGCCTCGTGCTCGTTGGCCATGAGGGGATCGGCCTGCAGGAGGGCGTCGCGGTCCACCTCGATGACTGGGGCGAGGTTGACGACCACGCGTCCTTGGGCGGCATCGACTGCGGCTTTGAAACCGGAGGCGGGGATTTCGCCCTGGAGCAGGACCACGTCCGCATCGGCGATGGTGGATTGGCGGGCGGTGACGAAGGGGGCATCGACAAGAGCATTCGCGCCGGGGGAAATGACGATGGTGTTTTCCCCATCGGCGGAGACGGTGATGACCGCCAAACCGGTAGTGGTATCGGACTGTTCCACCGCGCTGAGATCGATGCCGGAGCTGTGCATGTAGTGCATTGCGGGCTCGGCGTAGGGATCGGAGCCAACCGCGCCGACGAAAGCTACATTGGCGCCCAGTTGCGCAGCGGCGACCGCCTGGTTCGCGCCCTTGCCGCCCGCGAGGATCTCGCCGCCGGAGCCCAGCAGCGTTTCGCCGGGGTGGGGGTGGCGTTCAGCATGGACAATAAGGTCAGCATTAATCGAGCCGACGACGGTGAGTTTGCTCATTGGAAATCCTCCTATGAATCGGATTCTACGGTGAATGCAGTGGACATGCGGGGGATATATCGCGTATCGATTATCGAGCCTTGAGGTGGGCGCTTATTTTTGATGGCCGCGATGAGTTCTGCGGTGGCTATCTTGCCCATGTGGTCGACGTTTTGGTCCACTACGGATATGGGCGCCGGCTGGAAGCGCAGGTAAATGAAGTCATCGAAACCGACGAGTGCGACTTCCTCTCCAATGGCCTTGCCGGAATTATGACAGGCTTCTAATGCGCCTGCAGTCATCATCGAGTCAGCGGCAACGATGGCCGTGACCCCTGCATTAAGTAGTTCGATCGCGCCCTTATATCCCTCGCGGTGCCGGAAGCTGCCGTGGTGAATGTGGATATCAAGGTCGCGAGCCGCTTCTGCGAATACAGAGAGGCGCTGCCTGCCGGTAGAGGTTTCTTGGGGGCCGGAAAGATAGCCAATCGAGGTATGGCCTTTGTCCTTGAGCTGCGCAATTGCCTTATGCATTCCCGGACCAGGATCAGAAATCACGGCGGGAAATTCTCCCAGTGTTCGGTCAATCAATAGCAACGGCCGATGGGAATGGGCCTGGCGGATGGCGTCTTCTGTGCCATCGAGGGGAACAGTAATTATTCCATCAACCTGCCGCTGCGTGAGGGCATCGAGGGCGCGTTCCAAACGCGCAGGATCCTCGCCGCAACTGGTAATCATGGTGGCGACACCGTGAGCATTAGCCTCTTGCTCAATTGCGGCGGCCATGGCCGCGAAATACGAGTTATCCAGGCTTGGTATGACGAGGCCGATGGCGTTGGACCGTGCGTTGCGCAGTGCGCGTGCCTGGGCATTTGGGCGGTAATTGAGCTGTTCGGCTGCTTGTTTTACGCGCCTGCGGGTGGCTGCGGAAATAGCTGGATTTCCTGCCAGCGCGCGCGAGGCGGTGGAAATGGACACCCCAGCTGCGGCGGCTACGTGCTTGAGGGTGGTTGCGGCCAATTCGGCTCCTAGGGTTAGAGCAGCTTCGATGGGTCGTGCAATCGATTGCACACTTGTGTCTCAATTTACGGTTCAGTACCTGTGTCTGTCAAGGGTTCGCGCCGGTCTAAGCTAATGAGCATGGAAAATTCCCCGCGCGATCCGCTCCTTGTTTTGGGCTCTCGTGTTACCCACGGTCATCCGGGCGCCATGCTGCGGTCTCGTTTGGATAAGACGCTTGAACTCTATTCTGGGCAGACGGTCATCGTCTCTGGCCGCGGGGAAGCGGGCGCGATGGCCGAATACCTCATCAAGCGAGGCGTTGATCCTGGGAATGTGCTTGTGGAACCGGCCGCTACCAGTACAAATGAAAATTTAGAAAACGCACATAGCCTTGCACCAGATGCCGTATTGCAGGTGGTCACCAACGATTTCCATGCCCTGCGCACCACATTGTGGGCCTGGCATTTGGGCATTGCGATTAATGTTCACCCCGCGCGCACGCCGTGGCTGTCGATGCCGCGCAATTACCTACGCGAGGTTGCGGCGACCCCGCATTCCGCAGCGCGAATCCTGTGGCGGCGACTGCGGAGGTAACTGGGCTATACCGCCTTGAGCGCCTTGCTGATCCCGCTTTGCAAGGTAGGCCGCGATTGCTTCATGGGGTGCGCAATGGCGCGCAGCCCCATATACGCAATCTGATCGGCGGCGCGATTGAGCGGATCCCCGGCATGACCGAGCACACGGCGAATATCCACTTCGCAGGTGCCTTCTAGATCGCCCCAGGCCTGTTGGAATCGGGAGCGCGCACCAGACGAGACACCGCGCCACCTGCGTCCCGGCCGTGCCGCCTTCGAGCCTTTCTTGTGCACAATGTGGTTGACAGCATCCAATGCCGCAACAGAATCGGATTCGATGACAGCCTTTGTCGCACCTACCTTGAGCAGGTACTTTAAGGCGAGTGTGAGCGCTTCTAACTCCAGTTCATCCGTGCTAGCTTTCGTCTCGCGGGTGTGCAGGCGGTAGTCACCGTTTCCCGCCACGAAACACATCGAGCCCTTGAATACGGTATCGGAGGAGGCGTCGGTAGCGATGCGCACCACCGCGCCCGCCGGCCACGACGTGGTGTGCGAGAAGTTGGGCCACCATTTCGCCTCTGGCGTTTCGACGTGGTTGGCTTCCTTCTTCTTCGGGGCCTCGCCCAGCTTGCGCGCCTTCCGCGCGGTTAGCCCAGCTTGTTTGCGGCGTGCGGAGCTCGCGCTTGCCGATGCCCGATTCTCCCCCGCAAAGCTCCCCGTCACCGTATAGCCGCGCTTCTCGAGCGCCGATCGCAGCGCATTTTGCCTGCGACCAGTGACAATCCAGGTACGCCCGTCGATTCCGCGCAGGGCGCGCTGTAGCTCGCTTACTGCAACTTTGACGATATCGCCCTTTTTGATCTGGCCTCTGCGTACGAAGCGTGCCTGCGGGGTGTTGACAGCGATGACCCACCCCTCGATGGTTCCGTCCTCCGCTGAGTCCCAGCGTTCATCCCACAGCGCGATCGCCACATGGACCGGCGCAGACACCATGTCCTTGGTGATTTTGCGGGTGCCGTAGGTACGCGATTGCGTGCCGGTGAGTGCTGAGAGCTCGAGGGGTTCCATTGGTTCTAGTAAATCACGCCCCATTCCAGCGGTGAGCTGCACGCGCCTGATGTGGACTCGATTCGTGACTGTTCGCGATAGTTTTAGGACTCGTTGCGGCCCGTCCCGCAACAGTGCAACAAAGAGCTGTGCAAAGGTCTCCTCAGGATGTTCCGCAATCGGTTGCTCAAAGGCCTCTTTATGATGCTCCGAAAAAGTGCAGGGTCCCATGCAACATTTGAAGAGAATTTGCGATATTTGAGGCACCATTTTGCTCAGTTATTGCAGTGGAGGTTGACCATAGGAGGATGACCTTCCAGCCCTGACCAAAACGACTAGCAATCTGCCCTTCCGCAGTAGAAACGGCCGTTCGCTCCGTGCATCGTCACCCGTTCAATGCGGATGCCCAGCAGGGAGCTCAGAATATGACCATTTGGAGCATCACGCTCAGCAGTTTCTCCAGGAAGCAACGAAGATAAAGAGCATGTTAAATCATGAGTTAATTAACCTTCGCTATGCAGGTTCAACTAGTCCTTACTATCCAGCGCTGTACTCAGGAGAACTAAAGCGAGTTGCTCCATGGATTGCAGTGAAAACAACGACTTGGGAAAGTTGGCCATGGCATAAGCAACAGCTTGCCCTTACTTTAGCGGCCGGTCTCAGTGCGCACCGGGCGTCATTGGTGGCTAAGTCAGCTGCGCGCATTTGGGGAATTTGGGTGATTCCCAGGAGAAAAGAGCTCGTTGAGCTCGCTTCACCTTCAGGAAGCATTCCACCGCACACGCAGTGGCCGCGAAAGTATTACCGAATGTCACGTATAGGGGAGACATCGGTAGAAAGGTCCGGGGTTCGGGTGACTAATCCGGCACGAACGTGCTTGGATATCGCTAGGTTACATGGGTTTCCGGAGGGGCTTGTAGCGGTCGATTCCGCATTGCGTGCGGGCCTAGTTTCGATAGAAGATCTGAAGGAAACTCGGGCAGCAATGGCTCGGATGAAGGGGCCTATCCCCATGAGAATGGTGGTGGAGCATGCGTATGCCGGTTCTGAATCACCGTACGAGTCGCTGTTGCGGGCGTTGATTATTGAAAGGATTCCCACGGCCACTGTGTACCCACAATTTCGTGTATTGGGAAAGTACCGGGCTGACTTATGTATCGATGGGTGGCTCATTATCGAGGTCGACGGGGATACCAAGTACGACGGTACTTATGGGAAAGCACCGGAAACAGTGGTCAAGGAACAGATGCGCAGGCAACGAGAAATCGAAAATCAGCAATTTACCGTATTGAGATTCGGGACAAAAGAGCTGGTCAATGAGCCGAATAGGGTAGTGGAGACAATAGTTGAATACCTGGGGCGAAAGGCGGGAAAAGTAGCGTAGATCACCCCCGAAGCACCCCTAGCTATAGATGTTGTTGAACAACCTCCGTAATAACAATTATGATGATGCGAATCACATTTAAGAGAGACCGGCGTCACGAAAGGTGAAACTAGTGAGTGCTGAAAAACAAGCTTCCGCCTCGGCACAGGCGGATGCGCAGGCGGATGCGAAAACCCCGCCCAAGGGCATTGGCGCCATGGCGGGCGCCATGTTCCTCATGGCTACCTCGGCCATTGGACCGGGCTTTTTGACCCAGACTTCGGTCTTTACCGTCCAGATGGGCGCTTCTTTTGCCTTCGCAATCGCGCTGTCCATCTTGGTGGACATTGCCATCCAGCTTAATGTGTGGCGCGTGCTCTGCGTGACGGGAATGCGCGCCAATACCTTGGGCAATACCGTCCTGCCCGGATTGGGCTGGGTGCTCGCAGGCTTCGTCTTTTTCGGCGGGGCGATTTTTAATATCGGGAATATCGCCGGCGCAGGCTTGGGCCTGAACGCGATGCTGGGCATCGATGCCCGCATGGGTGGCGTCATTGCAGCGGCGATTGCGGTGTTCATCTTCCTCTCCCGCCGCGCTGGAATGGCGCTGGACCGCCTCGTGGCCGCCCTGGGCGCGGTGATGATCCTGCTTATGTTGTATGTGGCCATTGTCAGCCAGCCGCCGGTAGGGGAGGCGCTTAAGAATACCGTCGCGCCGGGTGAAATCGATTTCTTCGTCATTACTACCATCATCGGCGGCACCGTCGGTGGCTATATCACTTTTGCCGGCGCGCACCGACTGATCGATGCGGGCTTATCTGGCGTTGAAAACGTCAAGAACATTACGCGGACCTCCGTTAGCGGCATCATCGTCACCGGGATTATGCGCATGCTGCTCTTCTTGGCGGTATTGGGCGTGGTAGCTACCGGCGTCACGCTAAAAGAAAATAATACTGCCGCCGATGCCTTTTACCACGCAGCTGGTGAATTCGGACTCCGTGCATTCGGCATGGTGCTCTTTGCCGCAGGCCTATCTTCCGTCATCGGTGCCGCTTATACCTCGGTATCCTTCGTGACCACCCAGGAAACTTCGTCCCGGACCCGCAATATCTTCACCGTCATCTTCATTACGGTCTGCACGATTATTTTTGTAATAATCAACTCCGCGCCGCAAAAGCTCTTGATTTTCGCCGGTGCGATTAACGGGCTCATCCTTCCCATCGGCTTCGCGCTGGTGATGTGGGTGGCTTGGCGCCGCAAGGACTTACTGCAAGGTTATAAGTACCCAAAGTGGCTGCTTATCCTTGGCAGTCTGGTCTGGTTGCTCACCATCTTCATCGGCCTCCGCGCAGTTTCAGGAATCACGGCAATATGGGCATAATGCACACGCCAGAAGAGGTGCGCGAGTTCGCGCGCACCCACGAGATGACCACCACCGCCGGGCATGCGCGGGGATATATGCAGGCCAACCTGCTCTCGCTGCCCAGCGCATACGCCTTTGACTTCCTCCTTTTTGCCCAGCGCAACCCCAAGCCGTGCCCCATCGTCGGCGTGCTTGAGGCAGGTCAGTACACCTCGGATCTGCTACCCGGCGGCGATATCCGCACCGATATCCCGGCCTATCGCATCTTTGAGCATGGTGAGCACACGGCCACGCTTGCCGATGCCACCTCCCATTACACCCCCGACATGGTCAGCTTCCTTATCGGCTGCTCGTTTACCTTTGAAACGGCGCTGGTGGATGCGGGCATAGAGATTGCGCATATCGAACAGCAACGCAATGTGCCGATGTACCGGACGAATATCCCCACTACTCCTGCGGGCGTATTCTCCGGTCCAATGGTGGTATCGATGCGCCCGATTCCGGCATCGCAGGTTTCCGATGCGGTGCGCATTACCTCCCGCTATCCATCCGTGCACGGTGCACCGGTGCACGTCGGAGATCCAGCGGCCATCGGCATTGCGGATTTAGCACACCCAGACTTTGGTGATGCGGTGGATATTCCAGAAGGCTGCTTGCCCGTCTTTTGGGCGTGTGGGGTCACCCCGCAAGCCATCGTGATGGAATCAAAGCCGGAGCTGGCCATTTCCCATGCGCCGGGCAAGATGCTGGTGACCAATGCCCGCGATGCGGAGTACCTCATCCCTTAGGCATTGTCCCCGCTACTTTCTTAGTCCGTGAAGGACAAGATGGTATCGCAGGTTTCTAAGAGGCTATCGCGCAAGCGCGTGGTGGCCTCTTCGCGTTTTCCCTCCGCGATGAGCGTGGCCACATCAACGTTGCCTTGAATGTGCTCGGCGTGCAGCTGCGGGTAGCGGGGGATGATTAATAAGAAGGTAAGACGCATGCGCGCGAGCAGGTTGCTCATCTGCTCATCCAAGGTGGGAGAATCAAGTCCTGCTACCAGTGCTTGGTGGAAGCGCTGGTTAATGGAGGAGACTTCCTGGTGTTTATCGCGCCTTGCGCATTCGAAGGCGGAGGAGGCGAGGGAGATGAGCGAGGGGGCATCGGCAAACGCGCCCCACCGCGCGGCAGCTGGCTCGATGGCGGCGCGGGCGGCGAATAAATCGCGGATATAGGCGGCATCCGGGGTGGCGATGAAGACGCCGCGGTGGGGGATGCGCTCGACCAGGCGTTCGGCGGTAAGCGTGGTGAAGGCCTCGCGGAGGGTATTGCGGGAGCAACCGAATTGCTCGGCCACCTTTACCTCGCTGAGCTGCTCGCCGGGCTGAAAATTGCCGGCCGATATCTCTTGGCGCAAAGCGGTGGTGACGGACTGGGAAAGCATGACCCTCACCTTACTGAATGGGTGAGGCGTCAACGGCCATTCCGTATGACTTAAAGATCTAAAAGTTCTAAAGAGGCGGCGAAGTTCTAAAAGATCTAAATGGAAGGTCTGGCATAGTGATTCCGGATAAGAATCCTTTTCGCCCCAGTTTTGGCGCGTCGCCGGTGCAGCTGGCCGGGCGCGAATTTGAAATCAGCTCGTTTAACTATGGGCTCGTGGGCGGCGTGGGCGCCATGCAGCGCGCCTTACTTGTCAGCGGTACGCGCGGGGTGGGCAAAACCGTGCTGCTTAATGAGTTTGAAGAATCTGCACGCCGCCTTGGGTGGGTGGTCATTCGCGCCTATGCGGATGCCCAGATGGTAGCGCAGTTGCGCGATTCCACGATTCCGGAAGCCATAGAGGAGCTGGACTATACGGAGAAGACGGGCCGCAAGATCACGGGATTCTCTGTGGCGGGCGTGGGATCTGTGACGACGCAATTGCCCCACAACCAATCCCAACCCAGCTTGGTCTCGCGGCTGCGCAGCCTCCTGAAGGCCGCGCGTGCGCATGATGCGGGCGTCTTGTTGACAGTCGATGAGGTGCAAGCGGCTTCCGTGGACGAGCTTGCGCAGCTTGCCACCGCCATCCAGGACCTCATTCGGGACGAGTACGATATCGCCTTCGCCGCCGCGGGATTGACCTTCGGGGTAGAAGAACTATTGGAGCACGAGGGCACCACCTTTTTGCGCCGCGCTCAAAGGCTGGATTTGGGGCTGCTTGATGATGCCACCGTAGCCGATACCCTGCGTAGCATCGCCACCGCGGCTGGGCGCGGTTTCAGCGAGCGCGCTTTAGAAGAGGCGACCGCATTGGTACAGGGCTATCCGTACCTATTGCAGTTGGTCGGCGCTTTGGCGTGGACCCGTGCGGTACTCGATGGGGCGGATGCCATCGAAGAGCGTCACGTGTCCTCCATTGCGCGCGAGATTCCAGCGCATATGGGTAACCAAGTGCACAAGATTGCGTTGAAGAATGTTCCTGACGCCCAGCGCGCTTTTCTCAATGCCATGGCGGAGCTGGAAGCCGAACACGGGGCTGATATTCCCACCGGTGCCATCGCGGCGCACCTGGGCAAGAGGCCCAATGCTATTTCCATGGCCCGCAAGCTGCTTTTAGAGCGCGATCTCATCGCCAGCCGCCGCTACGGCACCGTGCGCTTCCTCTTGCCCTACCTGGGTGAGTATCTGCTCAGCCAGGCACCCAGGTAGGCAGCACGCGCTAGTCGATGGTCGCAATCACCGTCGCGGAATCCAGGCGGTCGCCCTCTTTGGCGAGGATCTTTATGGTGCCGCCGCGCGGGGCCTTGATGGCAGATTCCATCTTCATGGCCTCGACCGTGGCGATGGAATCGCCCTCGGAGACGCTATCGCCATCGGATACATTCCAGGCCACGAGGTTGGCCTCGAAGGGGGAGGTGACCGCGTTATCGTCGCTGGACTGCGCCCCGGCCGTCGAGGGGGCGGTGGCGGTGGCACCAGAGTCACCCACGGCGCCCGAGCCGGTACCGGCGCCTGCGAGGAAGTCCATGGGCACGCCGATATTGACGAGCTTGCCATCGATTTCTACCGCGACCGTCCGGCGCTTGGTATAGATGGCCTCGACCTTGTCTACCTGGTTGGCAGCAGAGGGCCGGTAGTTGTGATCAAGCCAGTCAGTAAAGACGCCGATTTCGCTGGCGCCGGCATCGGCCTCAGCGGAAGACGCGGTGCCAATTAGGGCTGGCTCGTCCATCATGTCGCGGTGGAAGGGCAGCACGGTGCGCACGCCGGAGACGTCGAACTCGCGCAGCGCCTGGCGCGAGCGGGCGAGGGCTACCTCGCGCGTGGGGCCCCACACGATGAGCTTGGCAATGAGCGAGTCATAGTACGGCGGAATAATGGAACCCGAGCGGACAGCCGAATCGACGCGGATACCGGGGCCGGTGGGCGGCTCGAAGGAGACGATGGTGCCGGGGCAGGGGGCAAAACCGTTGAGGATATCTTCGGCATTGATGCGGAACTCGAAGGCGTGGCCGGTGGAATCCGGATCCTCAGAGATGGACAGGGGCTCGCCCGCGGCGATGCGGAATTGCTCGGCGATGATATCGGTGCCGGTCACCACCTCGGTTACGGGGTGTTCGACCTGGACGCGGGTATTGACCTCCAAGAAGGAGATGGTGCCGTCCTCGGAAACGATGTATTCCACGGTGCCGGCGCCGGTATAGCCCACGTGGGAACAGATGGAGCGCGCGCCTTCGATGATGCCGGTGCGCTGGGCATCGGAAAGCGCGGGCGCCGGGGCCTCCTCGATGAGCTTTTGGAAGCGGCGCTGGGTGGAGCAATCGCGGGTGCCCAGCACGCGGACGTTGCCATGGGTATCCGCCAAGACCTGCGCCTCCACGTGGCGCGGGTGGGTCAGGAACTTCTCCACGTAGCACTCGGCGCGGCCGAAGGCCTCCATGGCCTCGCGTCCGGCGGAGTTAAACGCGCCCTCGATCTCATCCATGGAGTCCACGACCTTAAGGCCGCGCCCGCCGCCGCCATAAGCGGCCTTGATGGCAATGGGTAGGCCATGTTCCTCGGCAAAGGCGCGGGCCTCCTGCCAATCATCGATGGGATCTGAGGTGCCCGGAGCCAGGGGCGCGCCGACCTCTTCGGCCACGCGGCGGGCGGCAATCTTATCGCCCAACAGCTCGATGGACTCCGGGGATGGGCCGATCCAGATCATGCCGGCATCGGTGACGGTGCGGGCAAAGTCGGCGTTTTCGGAGAGGAAACCGTATCCCGGGTGGATGGCATCGGCGCCGGCGCGCACGGCGATATCCAGCAGCGCCGGGATATTCATATAGGTATCGGCGGCGGTATTGCCGGGCAGCGCATAGGCTTCATCGGCAACCTGGGTGTGCAGGGCACCGGCGTCGGCCTCGGAATAAATGGCGATGGACTTAACGCCCAAATCGCGGGCCACGCGGGCGATGCGCACGGCGATTTCGCCGCGGTTAGCAATGAGGACGGTTTTAATCTGCATTTTCTTCTCCAGTATTTAAAGCTTGGGGTGTCACGAGGCGGAAGGTCACGCGCGCGCCGGGCGGGAGCTGCGCGGCGATGTCGATATCTTCTTCCAGCACGGTGGCGATGACGGGGTAGCCGCCGGTGACGGCGTGGTCGCGCAGGAAGACCACCGGCTTGCCATTCGGCGGGATCTGGATGGAACCGGCCACCATTCCTTCGGAGGGCAGCTCGCCATCCTTCACGCGCTGCACGGTGATATCGGAAGCCCCTGCGCTGTCTTTAGCCCCGGAAAGCCTGAGGCCAACGCGGTTGGAATCAGAGGAAACGACCCATTCGGTATCCAGGAAGGTAGAGATATTATCGGCAAACCAGTCATCGCGCGGACCCAGCACGCAGCGCAGCGTCGCGCGCGTTTTGCCAGTGGAATCGGCGGATACGCGCAGAGGATTGACCAATTGCGCATCCGTCATGCCGGTCGAGCGCGGCAGCACGCCGATGACATCGCCAGTGGTGACGGGATCGGGGCCGAGGCCAGAAAGCACGTCGGTGGCAGAGGACCCCAGTTCGGATTCGGCAATGATGCCGCCGCGAATGGCAACGTAGTTGCGCATGCCTACCGTTGCAGCACCGACCGTCACGGTCTGGCCAGCGGTAACGAGCACCGGGCGGGCGAGGTGCACGGGCATCTCACCCAGGCGGACGCGGGCGGTGGCGCCGGTAACGCAGATGACGGTATCGGTCAGCGCGCGCAGCTTAATGCCGCCGATATTTTCTAGCACCGTCGCACCCCGCGGATTGCCCACGGCGACATTCGCGGTTGCCGCGGCGGCGTGATCGGCGGCACCGGAGGGCGTCACGCCGAGGTCGCCTACGCCGGGGCGGCCAAGGTCTTGAAAAAGCGTGAGCAGTCCGGCATCGAGGACCTCCATGCGGGGCAGGCGGGCCGGGGAGCGCTTGGATTCCGCGCTGCGATCCACCAAGTCCGGTAGCTCGTCCACCGCGCGGTAGCGCACGCGGTCACCGGGCTGCACCAATGCGGGTGGGTTAGCGTGCGAATCCCACATCGGGGTATTGGTGGTGCCGAGCAACTGCCAGCCACCTGGTGAAACGCGCGGGTAGACCGCGGAGAACTCGCCCGCGATGCCTACGGCGCCAGCCGGAACGGCCGTGCGCGGATCGGAGCGGCGGGACACGGCCTTGGCTTGGGCAGGATCGGAGGGCGCGCAGTAGGTAAAGCCGGGAGCAAAGCCGCCAAAGGCGGCAGTCCACTCGGTAGAGGTATGCCAGTCAATCAAGGCCTCGCGCGACATGCCGAGGAGCTCGGCGGCGGCGTCGACATCTTCGCCATCGTAAAGCACGTCGATGTCTACCGTGCGCGCCTCCTTGGCGGTAGCGGCGGCAGGGGAGAAATCCGTCAGGAACTCTGCGGCCGCGCGCGCGGAATTGGGCGCCTCAAAGGTAATGAGCAATGTGGTGGCAGCGGCAATGCAATCCACCTGGTTCTTGAGCGGTTTAGCGGACAGCGCCGCATGCCACGCCATGACCTGCTCGAGCCCGTCCAAATCAATGAGCAGGGCGCGGGTGCCAACGAAGTGAATATGCGGCATTAGATAAAGCTCCGAATGTCGATTCCTTCCGCGCTGAGGCGCTCGACCACACCGCGTAGCAATTTCACGGAGCCCGGTGAATCACCGTGGGTGCACACGGATTGGGCATCAACATCGAGCGTGGTGCCGTCGATGGCGGTAATGGAACCGGTTTGGGCGACTTCTAGCACGCGCTTGACGACATCCCCTTCATCCCCCAATACCGCATTGTCCTGCTTGCGTGAGACCAGCGTGCCATCGGGATTGTAGTTGCGATCCGCAAATGCCTCGCGGATGACGGTGAGGCCTTGCGATTCTGCAATATCGACCGCGCGGCCGCCCGGCAGCAGCATCACAGGTAGATCCCCGAAGGCCTTAATGCCCGCGATGACACCCTTGGCCTGTGCCTCGTCCTTGACGATGGTGTTGTACATCGCCCCATGCGGCTTCACGTAGGACACCCGTGTGCCATTGGCGCGCGCCAGCGCGTCAAGCGCACCAATTTGGTAGGTGATCTCGTCCGCGAGCTCCGCCGCGTTGTAGTCGATGAAGCGGCGGCCGAAGCCGGCTGGATCGTTATAGCCCACGTGTGCACCGACCGTTACTCCCGCACGCGCCGCGGCCTCAAGGGTCTGGGCAATGGAGTGCGGGTCACCGGCGTGGAAGCCGGTGGCGACATTGGCGGAGGAGACCATCTCCAGCATCGCAGCATCATCAGCTACCGGGTTGCCAGCGGTGGTTTCACCCAAGTCCGCGTTGAGATCAATGTGGAGCGAAGCCATTCAACACCGTCCTTAATTGTTGAACAATAAGTGTGAATCTTAGTGTAACCCGTGCCACTGTCATTTGTGAAGGCGGTTACTTTTTCGGGGGATCGGTATCGGTGGAACAGCTCCTTGCTGGGCAGGCTGAGGCCAAGGTAGAAGACTAAGACTCCACGGCGGCTTGTAGCTCGACTTGGAGGGCAGAGGCGATAACCTCTTCTGCTTCTTCGCGGGAGTTGGCCGCGTGCAGTTGAGCACGGAAATCTTCCTTCATGATGGCGCGGGCGAGGGTGGACAGCAGCTTCAAGTGCTGTTTCCCAGCGTCATCGGGAACGGCGATGAGGAACGCTAAGCTCGTGGGTCCTTCTCCGGTGCCCCAGGTGATGCCACCTTCGGGAAGCCGGGCGAAGGCCAGCGTCGGTGTGGTAACCCCAGCGGAACGAGCGTGCGGGATGGCCACGCCGTGGCCCACGCCGGTGGAGTGTTGGGACTCGCGGGCAAGGGCGGCATCGGCAACCGCAGCGGCGTCGCTAATGCGGCCATCGGCTGCGGCGAGGGAAACGAGCGACTTGATGACGGCCTTTGGATCGGAACCGAGCGGTTCATCGAGGCTGATGGTAGAGGTACCGAGCAGCGGGAGCACTGCGGGTGATTCCGTCGCCTCGTCCGTTTCCGGGGAGCGTTGCGTCAGGCGAATAAGCAGGAGCATGAGCGCGGCACACACGGCAACGCCGCAGAGCATGGACAGGAAGAACCACGCCACCTGATCCACCGCGCCGAGAACGGCGACGATGGGGCCGCCGTGCATGACATGATCTTGGACGCCGAATGCGCCGGCCATGGCACCGGTGACGGCACCGCCCACCACGTTGGCCGGGATGACCTGCAGGGGACGCGCCGCAGCCAGGGGAATGGCACCCTCGGTGATGCCGAAAAATCCCATACATAGCGCGGCGATACCGGAGTCCTTTTCCGCCTTATTGAACCAACCCCGGCGCAAGAGGGTGGCCACGCCCACGGCGAGCGGCGGGACCGCAATCGCGGCGGCGGCCATACCCATCGGGGCGGCATTTCCTGCGGCGATCATGCCGCCGCCAAACAGGAAGGCAGTCTTATTGAACGGCCCGCCCATATCGAAAGCGATCATCGCGCCGATGATAAGACCCAGCACAATCGCCGATGAGCCTTCCAGCCCGCTGAGGTATTCGGTCATGGCCTCAAAGGCGGTGGCAATCGGTGCGCCGATGAAATAGATGAAGGTCAAGCCCACTATCAGCGTGGTGAAAATCGGGATGACGATAATCGGCCAAATCGGCGCGATGAATTTGTGCACCGGAATCTTCTTGATCGCAAGTGCCACGTAGCCGGAGAGAATACCGGTGACGATACCGCCCAAGAATCCAGCGCCAGCCTCGGACCCATACAGCGAGCCGGTTGTGGCGATGAGTCCGGTGATAAGGCCTGGCGCTAAACCTGGCCTATCCGCGATGCCAACGGCAATGTAGCCAGACAAGACCGGTACCATCAGCGAAAATGCCAGGCCACCGAGCTCATTGAGCGTATTCCAGAAGCTATCTTCAGGAATGGACAGCCCTTCCGGCGTGGGCGTGCCACCCAAGGACAACGCCACCGCGATGAGCAATCCGCCGGTGACCACGAAGGGAATCATGTGGGAAACGCCGTTCATCAGCGCCTTGTACATGGTCTGCCCAATACCGCGCAGCCCCGCATCTTCCGCGGCGTCCTCCGCCTCGCTTGCCGATGCCCCCTTATCCTCCCCCTTCCACGCTGCCGCGTCCAAGGACTTGGTCAATAGCTGCTCGGGGTGTTTGATGGCCTCGTCCACGCCGGTGGCCACCAATCGCTTGCCGTGGAATCGGTCCTTTGCGATGACGGTATCGGCACCGATAACAATGGCATCGGCTTGCTCAATGTCTTGCCTGCTGAAGCTGCCCTCCACGCCGATCGAACCGTGCGTTTCAATCTTGATGCGGTAGCCCAGCTTTTCGGCGGCAGCCTCTAAGTTCTCGGCGGCCATATAAGTATGGGCGATACCCGTTGGGCACGCCGTGATGGCGAGAATAAAAGGCGAAGAATCTGATGTGCTCATATTCTTATTAAAGGCACCCGGTTAAACGAGCACAAGAGAATTGGAAGGTTCTTTGCGCAGGGGCCGGCGTGCAAGGGCCCTATGCGCAACCTCCTCTATGCAGGGTCCGATGTACGGGAGCTAATGTGCAGGGTCCTATGTGCAACCTCCTGTGTGCAGTGTCCGATGTGCAACCTCCTCTGCATCAACTGAAGGCGCGATGCGATTTTTGAAGGGCGAGTTTGCTCAAACTGTGCAAAGGACCTATAGCATAGCGGAGATCGCACAAGCGATGACCGGCGGTACCCTAGAACCAGAGCTAGAAACAGAACCGAAACCGCCCGCACTTGGGGAGCACGAATGAATCGTGCCCACTTGAAACGAAGAAAGCCGCATCGTGAGTACAGCATCGCCGGATAATATCCTGCTCTACCTGCCAGGAAAGCAGGAAGAGCAGATTCGGGAGATCTTTGCCGGTCTGGCCGAGCGCGGATTCCCCGTACAGAACCAGCGCCCGCATATTACGGTGACCTTCGCGCCGGAGATGGACCCCGACGTTGTAGAGCTTGCCGCGGAGCTTTTACCGGCGGTTATTCCGGCGACGTTTCGGCGCGTGGGAAATGTCATCTTCGGCACCAAGCGGAAACGAACCGTGGCGTGGTTATTAGAAACTAGCGATGAACTCGAAATGGCAGCGCGGAAGATTAGCGCCGCCAATCCTGAGGGGCGCGGTCCGCGCTGGACCCCGCACTTGACGATGGGCCTGCGCTTACCGCGCGAGGATGTGGGTGGCTATTTAACCGCGATGGATGAACTGACGTCCTCGCACTTCAAGGAACTTAACGCAGTAGAAGCTGCGTATTGGCGCCCGCGCACGCAAGAAAAGACCGTGCTAGCGGGAGGCTAGCCAGCGCGAAATCGATTTAACGTATTGCGTATATACATCTAATACTCGCGGGATTGAATTGGAGACGATTCCCAAATCAACTTCAACGTATTGGTGAGTAATGACATTGCGCAAAGCCGCACTCTTATAGAAATCCTGCTCCAAGTCAGCGGGTAAAACGCCCGCGCGGATGAGATCTTCGAAACCGCGACGGCTACTAGAGTCCGCAACGTTTAAGGTCGTTGCCGCAATGTGTTGGTTAATATCCGTGGCAAGATCGATTACTTGCTGCAGCATGAAAAACACGGCATACATTTGTGAAAGGTCAGAGCGCAGTTCTTTCGCATCTGAATCCCGGTATTTTTCAAGCTCGCCAAGTATGCGCCGGAGGGAGACAAGCCTTTTGCGGATAGTGTCTGATTGGAAATCCCGTGGACTCATGACATTAAGCTCCTGAGCTCGAACTCGCGACGGTACGCCGTATTGATGTACTCCCGTGCCGCCATCATTTGCAGCGTTCCATACTTGGAATTGGACGGATCGACCAAGAGCTCGCACTTTTGCAGAGCTTCATGTTGCGCCACCGTGTCTGCGGTATCCAGGCACATGAGATCGATGCCGTCGCCATAGCGGGCGTAAAACGCCGTGGCAGCGTCGAGCACGTTGGGACGCTCAGCTTTTGCGCGCGAGAAATCGACCGAATAGGCAAGGTCAACATCATTAGCATTGGTGGCATCTACGTGCGCGCTGCCAAAAAGAACCAGCAGGTCAATGCCGGTATCCAAGCAGAATGACTCCAAGGAGCCGTCATCGGCCTCAGCGCGCAACCGCGCGGCAAGCTGTGCTGGAGTGCTCATAACGATCACCTTACCAACGACGTTAGCAGGCAGAGACGCGCAGAATTGCGGTGTGCTTAAAGCAGTGCCTGAATTTCGCGGGCGACGCGCAAGACGGTGAGATCCTGGCCCGGCTTGCCGATGACCTGCACCGCATCACCCACTCCCGTGGTGTCCCTCGTGCGCAGTGGGATAGTGATCGCCGGCCAACCCAACACATTGAAAGGCTCGGTCCAGCGGCGCAGGCTGGCGGCGGAGTCGGCAGTATTTTCTGCAGTGATGTCGTCCCATTTGATGGGGCCGGCGTCGAGGGTGGGGGGTGAGGATGATGGGGGAGGCATCGAAAAGCGCCAGTGCTTTCGTACGCAGTTCTTCTACCTGCTGCGCTGCAGCGTCGTAGTCTGCCTGAGAAATATCCTGCCCGCCGAGGACGCGCTCCAAGATGACATCCTGGTACTTATCCCGCTGGTCAAGGTGGGGCTGGTGGACGTCATAGGCCTCCTTGAGGCGCATCGGCGCGTAGAGCTTCGCGGTGGTAGCGATGGTGGATTCGAGCTGGGAGTAATCGAGGCGCTCCACGGCTGCGAACGTGGAATCCTGTAGCGCAGACAGCAGACCAGCAAAACGCTCACCTTTGGTTTTCAACGCAGAGACATCGATGGCGGATACATTCTCGGCCGGAGTCGGTACCTTATCCACCGTGGCTAGCAGGGCTTGCTCGATGAGCTCGATGGAGCTGGCGAAGAATCCGATGCAATCGAAGCTCGGCGCGAAGGGGAAGACGCCATCGAGCGGGATCGCGCCGGTGGTGGGCTTGAATCCAAGAACACCCTGGCTGGCGGCCGGGACCCGTACGGAACCGGCGCTATCAGAACCCACCGTGAGATCGAGTGCTCCACACGCAACCAGGGCCGCCGACCCAGAACTAGAACCACCGCCGCAGACCTGCGGATCGCGCGGATTGATCACGCGGCCATATGCGGAGGCATCGCCCAAGATGCCATAGGAAAACTCCTGGAGATTGGCCTTGGCAACGGGAATCGCGCCAGCATCTATTAGCCGCTGTGCCACCGTGGCATTCTGTGTCGGGACCGGCCCCATATCGACGTTGGTGCCACAGGTCGTAGGCACCCCGGCGATATCCACGATGTCTTTAAAGGCAATGGGTAATCCGCGCAGCGAAGGCGCGGGATCCACGGCGTCTTCATCAAAAGGAATGGTGGAAATCACCGCGTTAAATTCTTGCTGTGCCTGGGTCAGGCGGTCCGAAATTGAAGGCATGGCGGGGCGAAATCCTTTCCATGGCGTTTATACGGTTTACGGGTGTGTTGCTGCTTTCCAAGGGTACAGCTGGTGAGCTCGGAGGAACTGAAGCTGTGCCACACGATGAAACCGTGGCGGCCTGCCGTGACCAAAAGTAGGCTCGAGACATGACGCGAAAAATTATTCTGGACTGCGATCCCGGCCACGATGATGCGGTGGCTTTGCTCCTGGCTATGGGCAACCCCAACATCGATCTGCTGGGCATTACCACCGTCGGCGGCAACCAGACCTTGGACAAGGTTGCCCGCAATGCCCTGGTGGTCAAGGAGATCGCCGGCCACCCAGAGATTCCGGTCTACGCCGGCTGCGATCGCCCGCTCGTGCGCCCCGTAGAAGTTGCTGAGTCCATCCACGGCTCCACCGGCATGGATGTTAATGGCGTCGAGCTTCCGGACCCAAGCACCGCGCTTGCCGATGCCCACGCCATCGACTTCATCATCGACACCATCATGGCCCATGAACCCGGCACCATTACCTTGGTTCCAACGGGTCCGTTGACCAATATCGCTATGGCCGCGCGCAAAGAACCGCGCATCGTAGAGCGTGTCAAAGAGGTTGTGCTTATGGGCGGCGGCTACCACGAAGGCAATTGGTCCCCAGTCGCCGAATTCAATATCAAGATCGATCCTGAAGCAGCACATATCGTCTTCGAAGAGCCGTGGCCAGTCACGATGGTGGGGCTAGATCTGACCCACCAGGCACTGGCCACCGCCGAGGTCGAAGCCGAAATTAAGGCGTTGAATACGCCCGTCTCAGACTTTGTTGTCGGCCTCTTCGGCTTCTTCCGTGAGGCGTATCAGCAAAACCAAGGATTTACGGATCCTCCGGTTCACGATCCGTGCACGGTGGCTTACCTCATCGATCCGAGCATCGTGCAAACCCGCAAGGCACCCGTTCACGTTGAGCTCGCCGGCGCACTTACCACCGGTATGACCGTGACTGATCTACGTGAACCCGCTGATGACACCTGCCATACCCAGGTCGCTACCAAGTTAGATCATGCGGGCTTCTGGAAATTGGTAACCGAGGCCCTTAAAAATCTCGCCTAGCTCTTTGTGTGCTTTGACCAACGTAAACTGCTTCATTGCAGTTAAGCGAACCGAGTCCCGATTGAGAAGATGGGGCAATGCTTTATAAATACCGATTGGGACACAGGCTATCCTGGTAGCAGTAAACGCCCTATCTCGACCCGCGCTATTGCACAGCTGATTGTCCAGTTGTACTGCTAATTGAAGCGGATTATGGAGTTTTCTCTTGAACAAATATACGGTGAACCAGCAAACGGTCAGTGTCATCCTTGGTTGGATTGAAAGTAACAATATTGCCATCCCAGAGATGCAAAGGCCTTTTGTTTGGACCAGTAAAAAGGTCCGCGATCTGATGGATTCTCTCTACCGGGGTTTTCCAGTGGGATATCTCATCACGTGGCAATCCCAAGCAGCTCCTGTAAAAGGTGGTGGACACGCCGGTTACCAACAGATTCTTATCGATGGCCAACAGCGCACCACAGCATTGCGCGCAGCGGTAGCTGGTGAGCCGGTGATCAACAAACACTTCGAGAAGAAGCGGGTAGTAATTAGCTTTAATCCGCAATCTGAGGAATTTGCGACTGCAACACCAGTACTGCGACGTTCACCAGAGTGGATTTATGATATTCACGAGTTCCTGAAGGGCGATGACGTCTTTGAGGCTATGGATGAGTATTTGACCAAAAATCCTAGTGCGGATCGGCGCATCGTAGGCAAGAACTTGCAGCAGCTGATGGGGATTAAGAATGCCCAGATTGGCATCATTTCCCTAAGCGATGAGCTCGATATTGAAACAGTTACCGAGATCTTTGTTCGCATTAACTCCAAGGGCGTACCGCTGAGTAGCTCTGACTTCGTCATGAGTAAGATTAGCGCGCAAGGCGAGCAGGGGCGGAACCTGCGCAAAACAATTGACTACTTTGCTCATCTATCTGTGAGTCCTCAGTCTTATGAGGAGCTTGAGCGAGACACGGAGTTCGTCCAAACGAAGTTCTGGCCCAAAATCTCCTGGCTGAAGAATGACGCAGAGGACTTGTATGACCCTACTTATGTTGACCTGATCCGTGTTGCGTCGATGGTCGCCTTTCGGCGAGGCCAAATTAGTTACGTGGTTCGAGAACTCAGCGGATTGGATCCGGAAACCCGTAAGTTCGACCCCGAACGTATCCCTGCAGCATATGACAAGTTCGAGGATGCCCTGCTTCTGTCAGTGAATGAATACAATTTCAAGAAGTTCCTCACGATTGTGAAGTCTGCTGGGTTTGTGAGCAATAAGCTCTTCAGCTCTGTCAATGCCGTGAACTTCGCCTACGCGCTCTTCCTTATCATGCGCGAAGACAAGTGTTCTGATTCCGAGGTTAGTTCCGTAGTGCGTCGGTGGCTGGTCATGATGCTTCTGACCGGTAGAGCTTCTGGCAGTTTTGAGACCGGATTCGAACGAGATTTATCGCGCATCGCGCGCCATGGTGCGAAGGCTGCGTTGCAAGAAATTGAGCAGAGCGAACTTACTGATGCGTTTTGGGATTTTGGCCTGCCACAGCGTTTGGAATCCTCGAGTATTAACAATCCTCAGTTCCGTTCTTTCCTAGCATCTCAGGTTAAAGCTAAGGCGCAAGCATTCTTGTCCAAGCATTCCAGCGTGCACGATATGATAGAGATTCAAGGTGACATTCACCATCTCGTACCGAAAGATTATCTGCGAAAGAATGGTGTAAATGACAAGCGTGAATACAATCAGGTAGCAAACTATGCGATGACGGAAACTGCTGTAAATATTCGCATTGGAAACCGTTTGCCTGCAGATTATTTGGATGAGGTTAAGGCTCAAATTCGCAGTGGTCAGACTACTCTTGGTGAGATTACAACTGAAGCTGACTTTGACAAGTCATTTGAAGAAAATGCAGTTCCAGCAAGCCTTTTTGAAACGACTGTGGAGAATTTCGAAGATTTCCTCATAGAGCGGCGGCGTTTGATGGCGAAGAAAATGAAGGAGTACTACTTCTCACTTTAAAAAGCCGGTTATGGGGTCAAGGATCTTTGTAGACTTCTTCGGAATTGAGAAGTCCTCGCAAATTTTGGGAAAGAGGCTGCTCCTCGTCAAGATCCACATCCGCAAATTCACAGTTCGGGTCTTGTGACTCTAAGCGGATAAACTGAACAGGAAAACCCAACTCGAGGAGCCGCCATGGACCAGAACAAATTCCGTCATGTCGTCGTCATGGGAGTCTCTGGCTCGGGCAAGACAACGGTGGGGCAGGCCCTGTCTCCGTTGGTGGGACTAGAGTACCGCGACGGCGATGATATGCATCCGCAGGCAAATATCGACAAGATGGCCGCGGGAACGCCGCTGAATGATGAGGACCGGGAGCCGTGGCTAAAACAGATTGGTCAATGGCTGGCGGATAGGCCAGAAGGCGCGATGGTGGGGTGCAGCGCGTTGAAGCGAAAGTACCGAGATCTGATTAGAAAGTACTGCCCAGGCGTGACGTTTGTGCACGTACATGGTGACTTTGATGTGTTGTATGAGCGGATGCAACACCGGCCGGGACACTTCATGCCAGCGTCGCTGTTGCATGACGCGGGCTTGTTTTAGGGACCGGTAAGGCGGTACCAGGTACCGGGGTGGCGGTAGCCGCCCGGTAGCCGGTTTT
>NZ_JBEHFO010000007.1:0-114368 GCF_040225595.1 Corynebacterium sp. KPL2734
ACTACCCCCGGTACCCGATATCCGCACCGGTCGGTACTCGATACCGCCCTACCGGTACTAAATAGCGTCGCGCGTCAAAACAGATCCCGGTTCCGCAGGTAATTCTTTAAGAGCTTTCTCGGAGCAATTGAAATGGCTCTACGACAGTCTTGCTCGTGAAGCACGAGGCTTTGAAGCCCAAGAAGCTGCAAATAGTAGGGCGATGGATATCGCGGACGCTGGCGGTGAGATTGGCGTTGAATCGATGCCGATTATGGACCAGCCGGAGCCAGGGTATAGCCCGTTTATGTTTACTCCGCCTGTAGTTAACGTCGGCACATCGATTACTAAGCTGGCAACGGACTTGATGTCTACGCAGATTTGGAGCGTATCCGAAGCTAATGCGCGGTGGAAGTCCTTAGGCTCCGAGGTTCGGGAGATCGTTAGTGGGCTTGAAAAAGCCGCGGGATCGTTGGAAAACGAGAATGACAGCGAAACGACGTCGCGAGCGGCAGCGAAGATCCGAGAGGTAGCGGCCTCGGGGAAGCACTTTGTAGCCAATGCGGAAGCAATGGGAGAAAAGCTCACTGGTTTCCACTCGCGATTGATGATGATTCAGCCGTCGGCAATGGCAATGGCGATGGATATTATGAAGATTTCTGACCCGGCCGAACGAAAAATCGCAGAGACTGCGGCGTTGGCAAAGCTCCAACCGGATCTTCAAAGGTTTGCCATCGACGCAATGCCTAATCAGCATGCGTTAATGGAACAGTCGCCAGCTTCCGGAGGGGGCGGTATTGATGCCGGTTTGTCTGGTGTGGATGGCGATGGCCAGAAGTATAGAACCGACAGTGTTGCGTGGCCGCGCGCGATTCAGGAAGCTATTGCCCGCGGTGATGTGGGACCGGGAAACTTCGACGTGGCAAATGGTACGGTCCACGATTTGGAGTCGGTGGGCATGACTCCAGAGGAAACCGCTGCGTTCCAAGAGCAATTGCATGCGGACGGCAGAAAGGCTCTTTCCCAACTAGGCGTGGGCGACGGAATGGATATCAGCGGTCGCGATGTCGCAACCAGTGGGGCCTCACTTCCTGGGACGACGGCGCCGCATAGTCAGTTAGGTTCTACGTCAATGGCTGGCGGTGGGCCCGGTGCTACGGGTATGGGCACTGGGGCCGGGTTAGGTCCCGGAACTGGAATTGCAAGTGCCACGGGTACTCCTACCTTCGGCGGGCGAGCTGGAAGTGGAAATCCTGGCGCGCTCCGCGGTGGCGGATTCAATCCACTGACCGGGCTCGGCGGCGGGGCCTTGGGCACGGGTGGAAGGCCTGGTTCTGGAGTAGGCGGAAACATGGGTGCACTCGTAAATTCCGCTCTAGGACTAGGTGCTGGCGGAACCACTGCGCGCGGCGGAGCTGCTTTGCGTGGTGGCTCCGGTGAGAGCGTCGGCGCTCGCGGTGTGGGAGGTGCGCTTCCTCGCGGGGCAGGCGAATCTGCTGGCAATAGCAGCGGCGGTAACGGTAACCGGGGACACCTTGAAAGGGGAGCTGTGCGCGAAGCCGTGGTGCGCGGGGGAGGCGCCATCAATAGCACCGGTGCCAAATCTGGCGCCGCAAGGCCGGCAGCAGGTATGCGAGCCTTTGCGCCAATGATGGGAACCCGGGGTCAGGGAAATGACAAGAACCGGGTGAAGGCGGTAACGACTCAAGTTGAGCGCGATCCTAATAAGCGAGATCTGTTGGGAGAACCACCGGCTGTTGTGCCTGGGGTCATCGGCAATTGGGCGCGAGAATCCTAGGCAGCGAATCGGGAAAGAAAAAGGCTGAGGGATACTATCCTTCAGCCCATTTCTTTTATTGCGGCAGTTGTGTCGCGGTGGCGTTTGGCTGCTGCACAGGTTCCTCGACCCCGTTCTGCAGGCCCTCCGAATCCACCCCGGGTTCGGTGGTGGCAGCAGATGAAGACGTCTCGGCATTCTTCTGCGCCGGCGCCTCGCCGGTGAAGGTCGATGCGTTGTCGATCTTGCCGGATTCAGAATCCTGTTCGTTCGGCGGGTGGCATGCGGCCAAGGAAAGGCCGGCGGTAAAAACTAAACCAGCGGTGGCGAAACGGGAGAATTTCTTCATGGGGATGTGCTCTTTCTCCAGAGTAGTGAAGGCGGTAGTGGGGTGGGAGGAGGAATTTAGGATTCGCGCGGGGTGGCGGCCTTGGCGGAATCGTATGGGGCAGCCGATTCGATGGTTACCGAAATGGTCTTTCCGTTTGGTGCGGAGTACTCGCGGGTTTCACCCTCCTGCGCACCGATGATGGCGGCGCCCAGTGGGGACTGCTCGGAGTAGGTCTCTAGGTCCTTGTTATCGGTCGCAGCGGCGCGGGTACCGATGAGGAAGGTTTCCTTATCGTTCTTGTCGCCGTTGTAGTACACGTGAACAACGCTGCCGGTGTAGGCAACGCCTTCCTGCATAGTGCCACGCTCGGTGGTGGAGTTGGCCAGCAGCTCAGAAATCTGCTTGATGCGGGCCTCTTCCTGGTCCTGCATCTCGCGGGCGGCGTCGTAGCCGGCGTTTTCTTTCAGGTCGCCTTCTTCGCGGCGCTCATTGATTTCCGCTGCCACCTCTGGGCGGTGATCGATGAGTTCCTGCAGCTCGGTCTCGAGCTTTGCCTTGGTTTCTGGGGTGATGTACTGCTTTTGCTGCTCAGCCATTCTAAAACCTTCCGTGCTGTGGAATAGTGGTCAAAGTCCTGCGATGATGGCGGGACCGAAGTTAAGTATGCAACCAGGCAATTGCCCAGTTCTAGGCTGTACAAATCCTAGCACATGGGGCTAGCGACTTTCCGCGTAGTCGGGATTGTCCATATCCAGGTAATCCGGGATATTGCCGGAGCAGCCATAGACTCCACCGGCGACGGCGCGGGCATTGGTGGGGACATCGACGGCAATGCGATGCGTCTCATTTCCGCCAGCGGGAACGGCAAACTCGCGGCGGCCTACCTCGGATTTGGAATAATCGTAAGCCTGCACGATGCAGTAAGCATCCTCATCGGTGTGATTGCGGGTTACGTCGACCCAGACGCGCGTGGTGTCATCGCTCAGAACCTCTTGAGTGACCATAGAAATCTGGGCATTGACGGATTCTTTTTCCCGAAAATACTGGAAGCCGTAGTAGAGAAGGGTGACGAGCATGGCGGCGAAAATCAACACCAGCGCCTTATTGGCCCAGCTACCAGAGTTCTTTTGTGATTTATCGCGCGAGCCGTAGCGCGCGGCGGGGCGAGAATTTCCGGCGGAAGTCATAGCCCTACTTTAACCGAGGAGTACCATTTTCCCATTATCTACTAAGATAGTGATTTGTTCTAAAAGCTAGTTTTAAAGGGGATGGATTTTCAGTGAGCGACTTTCGCCTCCTAGCAATCCACGCACACCCGGATGATGAATCCTCCAAGGGTGCTGCGACAACGGCCCGTTACGCAGCAGAAGGTGCGGATGTAATGGTGCTGACCTGCACCGGTGGTGAACGCGGTGACATTATTAACCCGGCTATGGACCGTCCTGGCGTCAAGGAAAACATGGCTGAGGTGCGCCGCGAGGAAATGGCTAAGGCAGCCCGCGCGCTTGGGGTTCAACACCAGTGGTTAGGCCACGTTGATTCCGGCCTGCCAGATCCTGAGGAAGGCAAGAGCATGGAAGAGCTCTTGCCGGAAGGCTGCTTTGCCCTGATGGGCGATGATGCAGCGGCCCAGGAAATGGTGCGCGTTATCCGTTCATTCCGCCCGCAGGTCATCATTACCTATGACGAAAATGGCGGCTACCCGCACCCAGACCACCTCATGGTTCACCGAGCCTCCATGATTGCGTGGGAAAAGGCCGGTGACGCCTCTTACCACCCAGAACTGGGCGAGCCCTTCGAGCCGCTGAAGCTGTACTATTCGCATGGCTTTGTGTACCAGCGTATGAAGATGTTCCACGATCTTCTCCTTGAGGAGGGAAAGCCCAGCCCGTACGGTCCTATGCTGGCGCGTTGGGACACGGCTTTCGGCGATATTATGGCCCGCGTTACCACGCAGGTGGAGTGCGCCGAGTACTTCCAAAACCGTGATGATGCGCTGCGGGCGCACGCGACGCAGATCGATCCTGCGGGCGCATTCTTGGCAACCTCCGTGGAGGTCCAACAGCGCTTGTGGCCAACGGAGGAGTTTGAATTAGCCAAGACCAGGGTATCGACCTCGCTGCCGGAAAATGATTTATTTGCGGGCATTGAAAAGAACGAGGAGACTTAAAGCATGAGCGTCTATGACTCCCTTTTCTTGGCTGCGCACGATGTCACTGTTCTTGCGCAAGGCACAGAAGGTGTAGAGGGCGGGCCGATGGGTCCCGAGTTTGGTAAAGCCTCGCCCATCGGGCTGCTTATCTTGGCTATCTTGGGCGTTGCCGTGCTGGTAGCGGGTTGGAATTTCCACCGTCGCTTTTCGCGCTTCCGTCGGCGCACTATGTTCGCTGAAGACCACGGAATCGATCCATTCGACGAAGAGGCAGTGGATGCGGCGCTCAAGGAAGCTGGCCTTTACGATAACCGCAAGAAGTCGATTTTCTAGCCGGCTGGAGTAATCAACGTGACATTTCTCAAGCGGCTGATGTACCCCTTGTATGAAGCACGCCTCGTGCGGCTTATCAAGGGCAGACCGCAGCCGAAGCACGTGGCGATCATGGCTGACGGCAACCGCCGCTGGGCGCGGGAAGCCGGTTTTACGGATATCAGCCACGGTCACCGCCAGGGGGCGAAGAAAATTGGGGAGATGATCGCGTGGTGCCGTGATACCGATATTGAGGTAGTCACCATCTACCTCTTGTCCACGGAGAACTTGAAGCGCAGCCAGCAGGAAGTGCAGCTGCTTTTTAACATCATCTCTGATGTGGTCACGCATTTGTCCCAGGGGGATTTGGATTGCCAGGTGCGCCTTGTGGGTAACTTAGATTTATTGCCCGCGCCGGTAACCCAGCGCATGGTTGACGCCGCTGAGGAAACCAAGGATAACCAAGGCGTCATCGTCAATGTGGCCGTGGGCTACGGTGGGCGCCAAGAAATCGTTGATGCCGTTCAGAAGCTGGTGCGCAGCGAGGCCGAAAAGGGCACGAGCGCGGCCGAGATGGCGGACCGAGTCACCGCGGATTCGATTACGGAACACCTTTATACCAAGGGCCTGCCGGACCCGGACTTGGTGATCCGCACCTCCGGTGAGCAGCGACTTTCCGGATTCCTCCTGTGGCAAGCAGCCTATTCAGAAATTTGGTTCACCGATACCTATTGGCCGGCGTTCCGGAAGGTAGATTTCCTGCGCGCGCTGCGTGATTATTCGCAGCGTTCGCGCCGCTTTGGCAAATAGCGGCTAGATTTTTCGCATCCGCACCTTTTCGACGAGGTGATGCGAGCCCTTTTTCAATACCAGGGATGCGCGCACGCGGGTGGGCAGGATATTTTCCACCAAATTTGGCAGGTTAATGGATTGCCAAATCTCGCGGGCTTGGGCGCGCGCCTGCTCATCGTTCATATCGGCATAAGCAGCGAAGTGAGCATTGGGCCTGCGGAATTCGGTGTGGCGCAGCGTGAGGAAGCGGTCGATGTACCACTGCTCAATATCGTCCGTGCGGGCATCGACGTAGACGGAGAAATCAAAAAGATCCGCGATGGTTAAGGTGGGGCTGGTTTGGAGGACGTTGAGGCCTTCCAAGATTAAGATATCCGGCTGGTTGACCTCTTGATAGCGATCTTTGACGATGTCATAGGTGATATGCGAATACAGCGGCGCTTTAACCACGGGTTTTCCGGATTTGACGTCGGTAACAAAGCGCATAAGTGCGCGGCGGTCATAGGATTCGGGGAAACCCTTGCGCTTCATCAGTCCGCGGTCTTTAAGCGTTTGGGTGGGAAAGAGGAACCCGTCCGTGGTCACCAGGTCCACCTTCGGGTGAGAGTCCCAGCGCTGTAGGAGCACTTGGAGGAGGCGGGCGGTGGTGGATTTACCAACGGCCACGGAACCGCCTACGCCGATGACGAAAGGCACGTGCGTGGGAGGGTTGCCCAAGAAGGCTTCGGTGGCGGCGGTGAGTTGTTGCCGGGCGGTGACCTGCATGTGGATAAGGCGGGAGAGGGGGAGGTAGACGTCTGCCACCTCGTCCAAATCAATGCGATCGCCGATGCCGCGTAGCTCTTCTAGTTCGTTTTCTGTCAACACCTGTGGCATGGATTTGCGAAGATCACGCCAGGTTTCGCGGTCAAAGTCGAGGTAGGGGCTTGAATCCAGGTTGCGCGCCATAGCCTAATTGTCGCACGCGATGATAAGGGAATTAAAATTTTGCCCCCTGTAAGGTAGCCGAAAGGTTATGATATGTAATAGTTCATACTGCTTCCTACCGAGAAGAGGACTAGTCTTATATGGCTTCTTTCAATACTGACCTGCGCGATCTTGACCCCGATGTTTTCGGCGCTATCCAGGGAGAAATTTCCCGCCAGCGCGAAACTCTAGAAATGATCGCTTCTGAAAACTTCGTGCCGCGCGCCGTCTTGCAGGCACAAGGTTCTGTCCTGACCAATAAGTACGCCGAGGGATACCCAGGGCGTCGTTACTACGGCGGCTGTGAGCACGTCGATATTGTTGAGGATCTCGCCCGCGACCGTGCGAAGGCGCTCTTCAACGCGGAATTTGCCAACGTGCAGCCACACTCCGGCGCGCAGGCTAATGCCGCAGTCCTGGCCAGCATCGCGGAGCCGGGCGATAAGATCCTCGGCCTGTCCTTGGCGCATGGTGGACACCTGACCCACGGGATGAAGCTGAACTTCTCCGGCAAGCTTTACGATGTCGCGGCGTATGGTGTGGACCCAGAGACCATGCGCGTGGACATGGATAAGCTGCGCGAACAGGCGCTAAAGGAGAAGCCAAAGGTCATCATCGGCGGTTGGTCCGCTTACCCGCGCACCCTGGATTTCGCGGCCTTCCGCGAGATTGCCGATGAGGTGGGCGCTTACCTGTGGGTTGACATGGCCCACTTCGCGGGTCTGGTTGCCGCAGGCCTGCACCCGAACCCAGTGGAGCACGCCGATATCGTCTCCACCACCGTGCACAAGACCCTGGGCGGTCCGCGATCCGGCATGATCTTGGCCAAGCAGGAATACGCAAAGAAGCTGAACTCCAATGTCTTCCCAGGCCAGCAGGGTGGACCGTTGATGCACGCGGTGGCTGCAAAGGCTATTTCTATGAAGATTGCGGCCAGCGAGGAATTCAAGGAGCGCCAGGAGCGCACCCTTGAGGGCGCCCGCATTCTGGCTGATCGCCTCTTGGCGGAAGATACGCAGGCAGCTGGCGTGGACGTTGTGTCCGGTGGCACTGATGTCCACCTCGTCCTGGTTGATCTGCGCAATTCGCAGCTCGATGGTCAGCAGGCAGAAGACCTGCTGCACCAGGTAGGAATCACCGTCAACCGCAATGCGGTCCCGAACGATCCTCGCCCGCCGATGGTCACCTCGGGCCTGCGCATCGGCACCTCCGCCCTGGCCACCCGCGGCCTTGATGCGGAAGCCTTCACCGAGGTTGCCGATGTCATCGGCACCGCTTTGGCACAGGGCAATAGCGCCGATGTTGAGGCACTTCGCCGTCGCGTCGATAAGATCGCCGAGCACTACCCGCTGTATGAAGGCCTCGAGGACTGGAAGCTAGTTTAGTCCTTATCCTCAGTGGCGTCCTTGTGGACGTCGTGGCCGCGGGCCTGCGCCAACGTGGCGCGGGCTTGCTGCAGCCACTCAGGCTGCTTTTCCAAAAGCTCGCTGATCTCCGCGGTGGTCAGCGGCTTATCCATGTCATTTTTCTTTAATGCGGTGACAGAAATGCCCAGTTTGTGGGCAACTTCCTGCCGGGGGTGGGGGCCTTCGCGGCGCAGCGTTTGCAGCCACTGTGGGGGATTGTGCTGCAATTCGCGCAGTTCTTCGTGGCTTACCGCGCTATTTTGAAATTCTTCGGGCGCGGCGGGCAGATAGATATTCAGCTTTTTAGCGGCGGTCTGCGCGCGCATTGCGGTACCGGACGGTTGCTGTTGGTTATGTTGTTCACTCACGGTTTAACCGTAGCACTTTCAGTAGACTGTGCTCCATGCTGCGCTTAGCCTTTGTTACCGGTACACAACCTGGAAAATGGTTTCAGAGATTTCAGGACAATACTGCGCACGGCGGTTTATCCACCATTGATGCGGATGACAGCATAGCGGAAGTGCTCGCCGGTCACGTGGATGTGGCGCTAACTCGCCTGCCGGATGCGCGCGTGGATGACTCCTTCCATGTGGTCCGCCTCTATGAGGAGGCGCCAGGCATTGCGGTTCCAAAGGACTCAGTCTATGCGGAGGTGGGCGAGGCGCTGGCGCTTGCCGATGTCTCCGATGAGCACCTCAACTACCGCCTCACCGATGCCGGTGAGGTCGATATCGCCGCCGTACGCGAAGCCCTGCAGGTGGTTGCAGCCAATGTGGGGATCGCCATCGCACCGCTGCCGCTATTAAAAATCCTCAGCAAGAAACAGGTGGTCCCGCTCGCGCTGAAGGATAACGAGGTGCCGGTCACCGAAATTGCGTTGGTCTGGAGAAAGGCGGAGGATGGCGAGGCCATCCAGGACTTTGTGGGCATCGCTAAGGGCCGCACCGCCCGTTCCTCCAGGCAGGAAAAACCGAAACGCACAGCCCGCGAAAAAGCTAAAGCCAAACAGTCTCGAAGGATTGTTAACAATCCGTTACAAAAGCAGAAGAAGAGTCCTAAGCAGCGCAAACGGCGATGAACTGAAAGCTGATCCGCTCAATCCCCGGTGCACACAGTGGCGCGGCAGTGCAGATCGCTATACGGTTGGTTGCGCTCGCCACAATGGCGGCTGAAAACTACAGTGAACTAATTTTTCGGCTGAAAAGCGAAAGGTAGATTTAGAAATGCGCAAGATTACTCGTCGTATTGCAGGTGGCTTCGCGGCCGCAACCCTCTCCGTTGCTCTCGTTGCATGCTCGGACGCAGAGGATACCGTTGATGACGCCAAGGATACCGCTGGCTCCGTAGCCGCAGACGCATCGGATGCTGCCGGCTCTGCCGCAGCCGATGCCACCGACGCCGCAGGTTCCGCTGCCGCAGAGGCAACTGGCTCCAAGGACGATAATGCAGAGGGCGCCAAGGGCGATACCCAGACCGTCACTACTGCAAATGGCGAGGAAGAAGTTCCCGCTGACCTTGCAGCCGCCATCGAGGAAAAGCAGGCAGAGTGGGGGGACGTGCAGAGCGTAGAGTCCTCCGATAAGGGCACCTTGGCTACCTTCGAGGGCGGCAAGCACCTGGTCTACTCTGAGGAGACTGGTGCACAGCCGGTCATCGGCAAGATTGCTGAAACCTGGGTAAACGAGGGTGGCCTCGACTCTTCCGTTGGCCTGCCTACCAAGCCAGAGGCTGACGCAACCGAGGCGAACGGCTGGACCCAAGAGTTTAGCAACGGCACCATCTCCTGGACTGAGGGTGAAGACGGCCAATTCAAGGCTGATATTGAGGCCTAAGAGCTAAAAGTCGGCACCCACCCAAACGGTAGGCCGATTATCTCTCGTCACTTTCCCTGCGGGTTGTCCCGCAGGGATTTGTCGTTTTCTTAAAGTTCATCTTCCACCCATGTGATTTCAACCTTGGGTGCTTAGGTTGGGTGGCAGCCCCCAAGAGATCGCAGCACTAGCGGTATTGGGGGACAGACAAGGAAGAACAGCTTTCTACCGTTTCACAAAGGAAGATTCCTGCCACCATGACTCGCCCCTCTGTACTTTCTACTCCACTAGGCACCACCGATAATGACGTCGCTACCAAGACCTATGTCCTCGATACTTCGGTCTTATTATCTGACCCGTGGGCGCTGCGAAAATTCGCTGAACACGAGGTCGTCCTTCCCGTCGTGGTTATCTCTGAATTAGAAGGAAAACGTCATCACCCGGAGCTTGGCTGGTTCGCCCGCCAAGCTCTTCGCTTTTTGGAAGAACTGCGCGCTACCTATGAGGCGCTCGACCAACCCGTTCCGGTTAATGTAGCTGGCGGTACTTTGCGGGTAGAGCTTAACCACCAAGACCAGTCGCTCTTGCCGGCCGCATTCCGCGGGCCGGAAGGGGACCACCGCATCTTGGCCTGCGCCTTGAACCTGGCGCACGAGGGCAAGGACACGGTCTTAGTCACCAAAGACGTACCGCTGCGCGTCAAAGCCGGCGCCGTGGGCGTGCAGGCCGATGAATACCACGCCCAAGACGTCATTTTGACCGGGTACTCCGGCATGGCTACCGCCTATACCACCACAGATGTCATCGACGCCCTCTACAGCGATGGGGAAGTGCTGCTAGACGGGGTTGTCACGGACGATGACACCCCGGTTGAAGACTTGCCGGTGCACTGCGGCATCACCTTGATTGCCGGCGCGCAATCTGCCTTGGGGCGCATCATGCCGGACGGGGCGGTGCGCTTGGTGCGCGGCGATCGCAATGCCTTCGGCGTGCAGGGGCGTTCGGCGGAACAACGCATTGCCTTGGATCTGCTGCTGGATCCGGAGGTTGGCATCGTTTCCATCGGCGGTAGGGCCGGTACCGGTAAATCAGCGCTGGCATTGTGCGCAGGCTTGGAGGCTGTCTTGGAACGCGGGGAGCACCGCCGCATTGTGGTCTTCCGGCCCATGTACGCCGTCGGCGGGCAGTCGCTGGGGTACCTGCCGGGCTCTGAATCAGAGAAGATGAACCCTTGGGCCCAAGCGGTCTATGACACCTTGGAAGGCCTAGTCTCTGACAACGTCCTAGAAGAGATTCACGAACGTGGGCTCATTGAGGTCCTGCCACTGACCCATATCCGTGGCCGGTCCCTGCACGATGCCTTCGTCATCGTGGACGAGGCGCAGTCATTGGAGCGCAATGTTTTGCTCACCGTGCTCTCGCGCTTGGGGGAAGGCTCGCGAGTAGTGCTCACCCACGACGTTGCCCAGCGCGATAACCTGCGGGTGGGCCGCCACGATGGGGTACAGGCGGTCATCGAAAAGCTCAAGGGCCACGAGCTCTTCTCGCACATTACCCTTAAGCGTTCGGAGCGCTCCGCCATTGCGGAACTGGTAACCGATCTATTAGAAGGCAACGACTAAGTGAGGGCCGGATGAAAGCGATTTCGCAGACAGCGAATTTAATGAATTCTTTATAGAAAAAATCACCCAAGACCAGTAATAATGGTGCTTATGAGCGAGAACGCCAAGAAGACGTCTGCGGACGATAAGAAAAAGGATTTCCGTATTCGGCCCTTCACTTCGGCCGATTACCCGCAGATGCGGGAAATCTACGAGCAGGGCCTGCAAACCGGCCATGCCACCTATGAAACCCGATCCTTGACCTACGAGGAGTTTACGAGCTCCAAGATCATGGCCTCGGTGCACGTAGCCGTTGAGGCGGACGATGATTCCAAGGTATTGGGGTGGGTTTCGGCCGCCCCGATTTCCTCGCGCACCGTCTTCCACGGCGTCGTGGAGGATTCCATTTACTTGGGATCTGATGCCCAAGGCCGTGGCATTGCAGGGGCCTTGCTCGATTGCCTCATTGAAGTGTGCAAGGACCTGCACAAGTGGGCCATCCACTCTTGGATCTTCCCGGAAAATGAAGGTTCTGCGGGCCTTCACAAGTCCCGCGGTTTTGAAAAGGTCGGCACCTACTCACACATGGCCAAGATGACCTATGGTGAGTTGGCCGGGCAGTGGCGCAATACCGATGTCTACGAGCTCCTGCTTCCCAAGCCGGAGGAAAAGAACAGTTAAAGGGCACTCAGCCTTTTCGTCACGAAGGCCGTAGCGCTGCCGGGGGGAATAAATCATCCCGGCGGCGCTACGGCCTTTATTTGTTTTTCCCAAGCTAGGCGATCAACCAGGCGGGGGAGCAAAAGTGCGCTCCTAGACTGCGGGTACCTCCCAGCGCCCAAACCAACTCTGTGCTTGGGGCCGCATGGAATCGCTCAGGCGGCTAAAGGGCGGCACTTTGATGCCTTGGCGCTCTGCCAAGGCCACGAGGTAATCGCGGGTGCGCCATACCTCGATGGGGCTTGCCTCAATATCGAGCACCTCCGCGAGGCCGCCAGCCTGGTAGCCGAGGGAGGAGTTGATGGGGGCATCGGCAAGCGGCAGGCTATCGCGCAGCGCATGGAGCTCCCTACTGGTGGCGGCGGTTTCTGCGGGGTTGAGCGACATTAATCGATCGTCTCCTTCAGGCGCTCTTCACGCAGGGGAAGCAGGACCAAGAGGGCGACGATGACGAGCGGGACCATCAGCGCGATGACCGGGGTGAGTCCGTCATTATAGGAATTTAATACTGCCTGCCTGAGCGGCTCTGGCAGGGAAGACACCAAGTCCGGGGTCAGGCTATTGGCATTGCCCTCGCCATTGCCAAACTTCTCGGCATAGGCCGCGCCCTCAGGTCCCAGCTGCTGGATGGCCTGCGGCAGGCGGTTGGCCATCTCATCCTGCATGTTGTTAATGAACATGGAACCGACCAGGGAAGCACCTAGGGCAGAACCGATCTGGCGGAAGAAGTTATTCGCCGCGGTTGCCGTACCCACCTGGGAGAGCGGGAAGGAGTTCTGGACGATGAGAACGAGCACCTGCATGACCATGCCCAGGCCGATGCCGAAGGCGAGGAACTCGAAGCCGAGTTGCGTGAGCGATGTGTCTACCGACAAGCGGGACATCCAAAAGAGTGCACCGGCGGTAATGGCCAAGCCGATAACGGGGTAGATTTTGTAGCGGCCGGTGCGGGCGATGATGAAACCGACGCCGGTGGAGGTGCCGATAAGGCCAATCATCATCGGAATCATCATTAGGCCAGCGTTAGTGGGTGATAGGGTGTGGACCATTTGCAGGTAGGTGGGCATATAGCCCAGCACCCCGAACATGGCCAGGCCCAAGATGACGCCGGATAGGGTAGTCAGGGCCATGTTGCGGTTCTTGAAGAGGCGAACCGGGATAAGCGGTTCGGCAGCGCGCAATTCCACGATGGTGGTAATGATCGCGCCGATGAGGGTAATGGCGCCGAGAGTGAGGATCATGGTGGAATCCCAGTCGTACTCGGTGCCGCCCCAAGTGGTCATGAGGATAAGGGAAGCGGTAGTAATGGCGATGAAGGTGGCGCCGAGCCAGTCAAAGCGCTTCATATCGGCTTGGCCCACGCGCAGGTTGAGCACCAGGATGCAGACCACCATGGCCAGCAGGCCGAGTGGAATATTCATCCACATGCCCCAACGCCAGCCGGGGCCATCAGTAAACCAGCCGCCCAAGACGGGGCCGAGGACGGAGGACAGTCCGAATACGCCACCCATGATGCCCATGAACTTGCCGCGCTCACGGGAGGAGGTGACCTCGGCGATGATGGACTGCGAGGAAATCATCATGAACCCAGCACCGAAGCCTTGCACGGCGCGGGCGATGATGAGAACCGTCATGGAATCGGCAAAACCACCGATGGCAGAGCCCACGACGAAGACGGCGATGCCGCCAATGTAGAGCCACTTGCGGCCCAACATGTCACCCAGCTTGCCGGAAATTGGCATGGCGATGGTCATGGTGACAAGGAATGCGGAGATGACCCAGCTCATGTGGTCAACGCCGCCAAGCTCACCAACGATCGTTGGCAAAGCGGAAGAGAAAATCATTTGGCCCAGCGAGCTCATCAACATGGTGAGCACTAGCGCAGAGAAAATGAGCCCCAGGTTATCCGCCCGCGACTGGCCCTGCGCAGGAGCCTTTTCGGCTGTATCTACCATCGGATTCCTTTCATAACATCATTAATCAACTTCAGTGAATCATTAAGACGCGAACTCAGGGCGTCGCTGCAATCGCTATCAGGGGCGGCGATGGAAAGCCACAGGGCCTCGCGGACTACACCGGCGATGACCATGGCCTCCGTTGCCGCTGAATGGCCCTCGAGGATGCGCAATTCCGGTTCTTGGTTAAGGCGCTCCTCAATGAGCCCAATAAGCTCGATGGATTTCGCACGCTTGCGGCTAATGGAGGCGGCGGCCGCCTCTGGGTCATTAGCAATGCGTTTGCGTCTCTCCCGAATCGTGGGATTAACGTGATGGCCCTCCATGTGCTGTTCCACCAGGTTAAGGACTAATTCCATGATGTTGGTGGTGGGTTCATGGAGGAAATACTCGCGCATTTCCGCGGTGAAGTCAGCACTTGGTGCCCCAAGCACGGCGGATTCCTTCGAATCAAAATAGTTAAAAAACGTGCGCCGAGAAATACCGGCTAGTTCGCAGATCTCTTCAATAGTGACCTCGCCAAAGGAATGCTTGTCCACCAACTCGGTGGCAGCATCCTCGATGCGTAGCCGCGTTTCTAGGCGTTTCTGCTCGCGTAGTGATAGTTCTTCTTGCACAGAATGCAACGTTACACTCGGTGCAAACTTGCACCAAGTGCAAAATGGGTGATTTTGTAGATGTGTACGCCGAATCTATGTTGTAGGTCACAGCATACGCTTGCCGATGCCCCCTTTCTTTACCCGCGCTTACCATGCCTGGCAAGCGCGTCGAGGCATGCGAAAACCCCGCTCAGAGGCGATTTCCGAGCGGGGGTCGTAGCGCTAAACGCGGACTAGATTAAATATTGTCGCGCTCGCGGTTGGTCATGCTCAATACGTCCAAGCGCTTGTCCAGCTCTTCCTCAGTGAGGTTCTCGCCGTCAACAAAGCCCAAGTCGATAACGGCCTGGCGGACGGTGATCTTCTCATTGAGGGCGTGCTTTGCGGCCTTAGCGGCGTTCTCGTAGCCGATGGCGGAGTTCAGCGGGGTCACGATGGAAGTGGAGGACTCCGCGAAGTGCTTCATGCGCTCCTCGTTGGCCTCGATGTGGTCGACGCACTTCTCAGCAAAGACGCGGGAGGAGTTAGCCAGCAGGCGAGCGGACTCGAGCACGTTGCGCGCCATCATTGGGATGAAGACGTTGAGCTCGAACTGGCCTTGCGCGCCGCCGAAGGCAACGGCTGCGTCATTGCCCACAACCTGGCCGGCCACCATGGTGACTGCCTCAGGGATAACCGGGTTGACCTTGCCCGGCATGATGGAAGAACCAGGCTGCAGGTCCTTCAGGTGGATTTCTGCCAGGCCGGTCAGCGGGCCGGAGCCCAGCATGCGCAGGTCATTGGCAATCTTGTTGAAGGATACAGCCACCGAGCGCATGGCGCCGGAGAACTCTACAAGGCCGTCGCGGTTAGCCTGTGCCTCGAAGTGGTTTTCAGCTTCCTTCAGGTTCTCAACGCCGGTGAGCTTCTTGAGCTCCTCGGTTACCTTGCCGCCGAACTCAGCGGAGGTGTTCAGGCCGGTGCCGGTGGCGGTACCACCGATGGCCAGCTCGCCCAAGCGCGGGAGGGTAGCCTCGATGCGCTCGATGCCGAGCTCCACCTGGCGGGCGTAGCCGCTGAACTCCTGGCCCAGGGTGATTGGGGTGGCGTCCATGAGGTGGGTGCGGCCGGCCTTGACAACGTCCGCGAATTCCTTCGCCTTCTTGGACAAGGACTCGTGCAGCACCTTCAGGCCCGGAATGAGGTCATTGACGGCTGCTTCCGTGGCCGCCACGTGGGTAGCGGTGGGGAAGGTGTCATTGGAGGACTGGCCCATGTTGACGTCATCGTTCGGGTGAACCTCTACGCCCTGCTTCTGTGCCAAGGAGGCGATGACCTCGTTGGTGTTCATATTGGAGGAGGTACCGGAGCCGGTCTGGAACACATCGATGGGGAAGGCATCGTTGTGCTTGCCTTCCGCGATTTCCTTCGCAGCGGCGATAATGGCGTCTGCCTTTTCCGCATCTAGGCTGCCGGAGTCCTTGTTGACCTGTGCGCATGCCGCCTTGAGCAGGCCGAGTGCGCGGATTTGCGCATCTTCTAGGCCGCGGCCGGAGATGGGGAAGTTGTCTACCGCGCGCTGGGTCTGTGCGCGCCACAGGGCATCAGCGGGAACTTTAACCTCGCCCATAGTGTCATGTTCGGTACGGTATTCGGTCATGAAAATCACCTCGGTTAATTGATTGTGTGCGTCTACCCCCAGTATGGCGAAAAGCTAAAAACTAGAGCACGAAAAGCCCGAGCCCGCCCCGCCATTTGGGGGTGAGGTTTAGTTCTTGGTGGGGTCCGAGTAGTCCACGACGGAGTATTCCTGCAGCTTTGCCAGCTTGTGGAAGGAATCGACGTAGCGGATGGTGCCGGACTTGGAACGCATGACCAGCGAACGGGTGGAGGCGCCGTTATTGCGGTAGGAAACCCCGCTCAGCATGTCACCGTTGGTCACGCCGGTAGCGGCGAAGTAGCAGTTCTTGGACGAGACCAAGTCATTGGTGCCCAAGACCTTGTCCAAGTCGTGGCCAGCGGCGCGGGCCTTTTCTGCTTCCTCTTCGTCCTTTGGCCACAGCTTGCCCTGGATTTCGCCACCCATGCACCGCATAGCGCAGGCGGTGATGATGCCCTCAGGGGTACCGCCAATGCCCATCATCATATCGATGGAGGTGGAATCCTGGCAGGTGGCGATGGCGCCTGCCACATCGCCGTCCATGATGAGGCGTACCTTGGCTCCTGCCTCACGGATCTCTTGGATGAGCTTATCGTGGCGCGGACGGTCCAATACCACCACGGTGATATCTGCGGTGCGCAGGCCCTTTGCCTTGGCAACAGATTCGATATTCCACTGCACGGACTGGTTGATGTCGATGGATCCGACAGCTTCAGGTCCAACGGCGATCTTTTCCATGTAGAAAACCGCGGATGGGTCATACATGGTGCCGCGCTCTGCAGCGGCGATTACGGAAATGGCATTGGGGCGGCCTTCGGCCATCAGCCGCGTGCCATCTACGGGGTCTACGGCAATGTCCATCGCCGCACCCTCGCCGGTGCCGACCTCTTCGCCGTTGAAGAGCATTGGGGCCTCATCCTTTTCGCCCTCACCAATGACAACAACGCCCTTCATTGCCACGGAGTTAATCAGCTTGCGCATGGCATCGACTGCCGCGCCATCGCCCTCATTCTTCATGCCACGACCAACCCAGCGGCCAGAGGCCAGGGCGGCGGCTTCGGTCACGCGCACCAGCTCCATGGCCAAGTTACGGTCGGGCAAATAAGAAGTATTTTCGGACATGTGTAGTGGTTGCCTTCCATGTTTTCTCACCGTGGGGGTAATTCCCACGCGCTTAGTGTTCTACTTTTCCTATTCTGGCACTTTTTGGTGTCAATAGGTCCGATTTGGGGCCCCTTTTGTGGGGATTTTCCTCTCTCGGGGGAGCATTATCGGCGCGAATGTGCGCACGCGGGAGGCATGTGGCACTTTCACGGCGGCTCATGCGATACTAAGGCGCGTGGCAGCAGAACAAAGACCGAAGATTTTCGAAGGCGCTCGCGACATCATTTTGTCCCTTTCCATAGTGGTCCTCATGATGTTGCTTGTGGTGGGCGCAACCGGGCTTTGCTCGGTGAATCCGGAAACAGCGCAAGGCCCAGTCCAAGAGGTAGACGAGGAGACCTTCCTGGATACGCAGGCCCGCGCCGGTGTTGGCGCCATCCGAGATCCCCAGATGCCCGAAGGCTGGCAGGCCAATGCGGCCCGACGTTCGCAGCTAGGAGGCGAGACAGCCACCGTCGTCAGCTGGCTTACCGCAGATGGAAACTACGTGGAATCCACCCAAACCCAGGTGTCTGCAGAAGACGCGGGCGAAAAATACGACGCTAACTATCGCGGGCTGAACTCCACGCGCGAGGTAGCCGGCCACCAAGTGCGCGTGCTGGCAAGCGACGACGATTCGGTGCGCCGCTTGTGGATCGCCGACCTAGGCGATGCCCGCCTCATCATCTCCGGTGCGGCCCCCGATGAAGAATTCGCCGCCGCGACCGAGGCCTTCATCAAGGCCAAGCCTATAAGCGGAAAGTAACCTCGCTGAGCCCCTCATCGTCTGCTTTCACCGTGATTCCCTCAGTATCACCGGCGGTTTCTTCCAAGGCAGCCGCATCTAGCCCGCTCAGGCGCGTCTTTTCTAGGTAGACGTCCACGCGCTCGCGCTGGGAACGCTGCGGGTAGATGGAGACTTGGACCACCTTGGCATCGGCAAGCAGCAGCACGATGGACTGGGAAAAGTAACTCAGTTCCTCCTCGGTGGTCGAAACCTGGGTGATGGTATGCGCCGGCCCGAAAAATTCCTCCACCAACGCGCGGGAATCGCCGCCCATGATGGAGCCTGCCGATGCCGATTTGGATACGAAATCAATCCTCTTTCCCGGGTAACCATAAATCTGCATTACTCTTCACCCTCCTCGGCCTGCTGCTCGTTGTTTTCCGCCTTTTCGAGGGCATCTTCCACGCGCTTGGAGGCGCCATCCAAGTGGGATTCGCACGTGCGAGCAAGTGCCTCGCCGCGCTCCCAGTACTTCAGGGACTCGTCCAAGCCCATTTGGCCGAGCTCTAGAATCTTGACGGTTTCAATGAGCTCATCGCGCGCCTGCTCGTAGCTCAATTCCTCTACGGGAGTAAAGGCATCCTGGCCCGGCTGGCCGGAACCAATGGTTTCATCTGACATCAGCATTTCTCCTACTATTTCTGGCTAATCGGCGGCCTGGGAGGCCATGGATACGGCGGTGATGGAACCATCGCCCACGCGAATGCGCAATTGCGCGCCGGGCGGTGATTGCTCATAGGAGCTAACTACCTCCGGATCGCTGCCATCTTTGGGCAAGACTTGAACAATAGAATACCCACGGGCAAGCGTCGCCGAAGGGCCTAAAGCAGAAACCCGTGCGCGAAGGGACTCCACGTGCCGGGTCTCGCGGTCTAACAACACCCGCAATTCGCGGCGCATACTCGTACGCATGCGCTCGACTTCTTCACGCCGGGCGCGGATCGGGGTCATCGGATCGGCCAATACCGGCCGGGAACAGATATTATCTAATCCACGGCGCTCGCGTTCTACCCAGCCGCGCAACGCCGCTGCCATGCGGGAACGTGCCTCTGCGATAACCGCCCGTTCCTCTGCCACCGAAGGGACCACGCGCTTGGCGGCGTCCGTGGGTGTAGCCGCGCGCAAATCTGCGACATTATCCAGCACCGGGCTATCCGGCTCGTGGCCAATCGCGGAGACCACCGGCGTGCTGGCGGCCACGACGGCACGTTGCAGGGCTTCTTCAGAAAAAGGCAAAAGGTCTTCGACAGAACCGCCGCCACGGGCGATGATGATGACATCGATCTCCGCATCGGCGTCGAGCTCCTGCAGGGCCGAAACCACTTCGGGGACGGTATTTGCCCCCTGAACCGCGGTATTGATGACGCGGAATTGCACGGCCGGCCACCGGTCGCGGGCGACCGCCATGACATCGCGCTCGGCGGCAGAACCGCGGCCAGTAATCAGGCCGATCTTCTGCGGGAGATAGGGAAGTGGGCGCTTGCGCGCGGGATCAAAGAGGCCTTCTGCGGCGAGCTGCGCGCGTAGCTTTTCGATGCGCGCCAATAAATCGCCGATGCCCACGTGCCGGATCTCTGTGGTCCACAGGGAAAAGGATCCGCGGCCTGCATAAAAGGCGGGCTTGCCGTGCACGATGACGCGGTCGCCATCTTTTAGCGGCGTGGGCAAGTTGTGCAGCATTGAGGACGAGCAGGTCAATTGCACCGACTTTTCCTGCTGCACATCGCGTAGGGTGAGATAAGACAGCTTCCACGTGGGCTTGTAATTGATCTGCGTTAATTGGCCTTCCACCCACAGATATCCAAGGCGCTCGATCCACCCCTTCACCTGGTCATTGACCTGGCCTACAGGCCACGGGGTCTCTGGAGTATTTGCCGGTTGGTTCACGCAGCCACCCTTTCCATCTACAGCACCATACGGTGCCTTTTAGTGTAGGTGCTCCGGACAAGCACCGCCCCGCTTGGGTGGCCTAGATGGGCGCTTTTGCTGCTGGATAGCCCTTACTATTGTTTTGCTTTACCTTTCGATACTCTGGGAGGCATGACTGATGGTAAAAATGTTCTCCTCGCGGCACCGCGCGGTTACTGCGCTGGAGTGGACCGCGCCGTCGAGACTGTAGAAAAGGCGCTAGAAAAATACGGCGCACCCATTTATGTGCGCAAGCAAATCGTCCACAACCGTTATGTCGTTGAATCTCTGGCCAAGCGCGGAGTCATCTTCGTTGAAGAGGCATCCGAAGCCCCAGAGGGTGCTCACCTCGTATTCTCTGCCCACGGCATCTCCCCGGCGGTGCGCAATCAGGCGCAAGAGCGCAAGCAATTGACCCTGGATGCCACCTGCCCCTTGGTTACCAAGGTGCACAAGGAAGCCCAGCGCTTCGAGCGCGATGGTTACCACATCCTCCTCGTAGGTCATGAAGGCCACGAAGAGGTAGAGGGCACCGCGGGAGAGGCCCCCGATGTCACGCACCTGGTCGATGGCGTCGACGGCGTGGACAAGCTGCCAGATTACTTGCAGGATGAAAAACTCATCTGGCTTTCGCAGACCACGCTCTCGGTGGATGAGACCGTCGTCATCGTTAATAAACTGCGCGAGCGTTTCCCGCACCTGGAAAACCCGCCATCAGATGATATTTGCTACGCCACCCAAAACCGGCAAGAGTCCGTCAAGGCCATCGCGCCGAAGTGCGATCTGATGATCGTGGTGGGGTCAAAAAACTCGTCCAACTCGGTGCGCCTCGTAGAAGTCGCACTCGAGGCAGGCGCGCGCGACTCCCACTTGGTGGACTTCGCCGCAGAAATCGATGAATCGTGGTTAGACGGCGTAGAGACCGTTGGTGTGACCTGTGGCGCCTCCGTGCCGGAACTCTTGGTGCGCGAAGTACTCGAATACTTGGATGATCGCGGCTTTAATGACGTGGAGCAAGTAACCACCTCTACGGAATCCATTACCTTCGCGCTGCCGCGTGATCTGCGTCCCGCGCGCACCTAGCGCTGCAACGCCTAAAACAACGATAACCGTGAGCCTGGTGGCCTCTTAAAGAGTGCCGGGGGCTCACGGTTTAGTTTATTCGTAGAGGTTATCGTCCCAACGCTGCTTCTTGGCAGTGTCTTTTATCGAGGAAGTGGGATCTGTTTCGGGGGCCGGTGGTATCACGTCTCCCGCGCGCCGGTTCGGATCGGGCTGCAAGCGATTTTCGCGTTCCGCCTGTTGCTCGCGACGACGCTCTTCTCGGTCGCGGCCGCGGATGCGGTCCTGCGGCTTCTGCGGAGGTTGCGCCTGTGCATGCGATCTGCGGCGAGAGGCGCGTGGGGATGAGGCCTGCGGGTTTTCGGATCTATTACGCGCCATGAGTTCCGCCACGGAAAGCCGCTCAGCGCGGTTCTGACGATCCCGCTTCATGTCCGCGCGCCGCGAGACCCTTTGCTGATTCACAGCGCGCTGTGCGGCCTTGCGGAAGCGAATCCAGCGCAAAACGCCGATTGCCGTCGCGCCGAGAACCGCGATAAGCAACCACACGAAGTTCTGGACCAGCGGATACACCGAGGTGAGCAGCGACGTTTTAGAAAAACTGGTGCCTTCTGGAGCATTGGACTTGGTGATGAAGATTCCCGCTGTCACCACGGTTACCGCGTACAAAATGGGGATGGACGCGATGGACAGGAATAATCCCCGCTCCTCAACGATGAGCGCTATGAGCAGCGAGCTGATGATGAGGAAGGCAAAGTACATCCAGCCTATGGAGCCGGCAAGAATGGAAATCAATGCGCCGGTGAGCAAAAGTGCCGCCAATAGCCCAAGGCCCTTCAGCAGCGAGATGTTCGGCATGCTCAGGCCTTGCGCGGCGGTTGGCTTTCGTTGTTTGGCTAGTGACACGTCGCAAAATCCTACCGTCTGGCGCGGGCCAATGGCTATATCCACGCAGTAAAACTGCCTAGAATTTATGAAGAATTTGTCCCGCGCGGCCACGTATCAATGGGGGAGGGCTCGCGCGGTGCCCTGTTCGTGCGGCCGGGGATCTCCATTTCGTGCAGCTTGCGGGCAGTCACGCCCACGCGCGAATCCAGCGAGGAGAGCGTGGAATTATAGGCTTCTACTGCCTTTTCGAGGTTTTGACCCACCTTGCCGTAGTGCTCCGAAAGGGTATTGAGCCGCGAATAGAGCTCGCGTCCCAAGCGTTGGACTTCTTTTGCCTTGGCGGAAATATCTTCTTGGTGCCAACCCATAGCTACCGTGCGCAAAAGCGCGAAGAGTGAGCTCGGGGTGGCGATGACGACGTTGCGCTCAAAACCGAACTCGATGAGCTCAGGATCGACCGATAACGCAGCATCGAGGAAGGGATCCGCTGGCACGAAGAGCACCACGAATTCCGGGGTGGGTTGGAAGGCCTCAATATAGTCCTTGTGGGACAACGCCTGGATGTGGCTGCGCAGCTGATGCGCGTGGCGGCGCAGGTAGCCGGCGTGTTCTTCTGGATCCTCGGTTTCTAGCGCATCGAGGTAAGAAGAAAATGGGACCTTGGCATCGACGATGATATGCCTGCCACCGGCCAAGTTGATGAGCATGTCTGGGCGCACGATGCGGCCGTTTAAGGGGGCAGAGACTTGAGAATCGAAGTCTACGTGCCGTCTCATGCCGCCGAGTTCGACGACGCGCTCTAGCTGAATCTCGCCCCACCGCCCGCGCACATTGGGTGAGCGGAGGGCCGTAACGAGCTGATCTGTGCGCTCTGTTAGCCGGGACGAGGTGCGGGTCACCGCCTGCACTTGGCTGGACAGGGAGGCCAAGTGGGCGGTGCGATCTTCTTCCAATTCTTGGAGCTGGAATCCAAGCCTATCCATGGCCTTTTCCAGCGGTTGCAGCTCGGCCTGGCGGCGCTGGGATTCTTGCAGCGCCCGGTGCTCCTCGCTCGGCGCGGAGCGGGAAGCGGAATGAGAGTGGGCCAACCATCCCAGAACGGCGCCCAATAGGAGACCGATAAACAGCAGCAGCACGGGCAAAGTGGATGTCATGGAATCCACTATGACACGTGCTGCCGACACAGCACACTATTTTTTCGAATCTCCGTTCCAAAGATTTTCAAAGGCATCCCGCGCCCGGCGCAGGTTGGAGCGCATGCTCGGTTCGTCATAGTCCTCCGGGGTGGAATCGACGTCGACGGAGGCATCGAGCGTGGTGGAATCGCCATCGGAAGCCGCGTCGGCGCCGGCGATATCGGGGTTGGCGTGTTCTGGGACCTTGCGCCATTGCTCGCGCTTGTACTGCGCTTGCTCTTCGGTATAGCGGCCGATGAGATAGCCCGCGACGGTGGAGTAGTTGAGCTCGGAGGAGTGCTTTTCCCCGGACTGCAGCTTCATCATGTCCTGCACGTAGCGATAAGCCACCGCGATCATGGCGGCGGTCGGCACGGCCAAGAATCCACCAATGAGTCCAAAGAGCGCGGAGCCGACGATGACGGAGACCAAAACAATGACTGGGTGCAGGTTCATGGCCTTAGCCTGCAGCCACGGCGAGAGGACATTGCCTTCAAGCTGCTGGACCAAAAGAACGAGACCCAAGACCAACAGTGCTTGGGTAAAGCCCAAAGACACTAAGGCGATAACCACCGCGAGCGCGCCGGAGACAATGGCGCCGACGAACGGGATGAAGCCGGCGATGAAGGTGATGATTGCCAGGGCCATCGCCAAGGGCACGCCGATAAGCACGAGGCCGAGGCCGATAAAGATGGCATCGATAAGCGAGACCACCGCCTGTGCCCGAATGAATCCGCCCAGGGTATTCCAGGCGCGCGTGAGCAATTCCGTGAGGTGCCAGCCGGCACGTCGCCCGGTGGCATCGCGCAGCCACGGCAGGAATTTGGTGCCGTCCTTGAGGAAGAAGAAGGTGAGCACCAAGACAATGAACACCGTGACGAAAAATGAGGTGGCATTGCCGATGCCCGTAAATACAGACCCGGCGATAACGCCCGCACGCTCCTGCAACCAGCCTGCGGCCTCGTCGATATAGGTGCTCATATCGTCGCTATCGAGGTTCAAGGGTGGGCCCTGGGCCCAAACCTGGAGCTGCTGGATACCCGAGACCGTTTGTAAGTAGAGCGACTGGGATTGCCGCATGAAGTCCGGTGCCACCGAGGCGATGAGCCCACCGACGGCGGCTGAAGAGAGCAGGATTGTCACAATCGCTGCCAGGCCCGCGGGTAGTCCCTTTGTTCGCATCCAACGCGCCATGGGGTTAAGCACGGTACAGATAATAAGAGCCAAGAGCACTGGAAGGATGCCCTGCCAGAAGCTACCCAGGACCTGATAGACAGCAAAAAGGAAAACGCCGATTATCAGCAGGCGCACGGCCCACAGGGAGGTCGATTTCACCATCTCGCCCGCGATGACGGAGCGATCGACCTGATTGCCCGGGGGATGCGGCGATACGTCGTCCAATTGGTTGGTGTCGAAGTCACCGTCCATCTTATCGCCCGGGCTCGCCTGTGGCTTTTCGGGTGTTGGTTGCTTATCAGAACTCACCCCACCATCTTGCCTCATAACGCGGTAGGTGCGTTAGGATTAGCCCCGTGAGTCTTACACTAGGAATCGTCGGCTTGCCCAATGTGGGCAAGTCCACTTTGTTTAATGCCCTGACCCGTTCCGAAATCTTGGCGGCTAATTACCCATTCGCCACCATCGAGCCCAACGTGGGCTTGGTGGAGCTGCCGGATCCCCGTTTGGACGCCCTCGCCAAGATGTTCAACTCCGAGCGTATCTTGCCGGCGACCGTGTCCTTCGTGGATATTGCCGGCATCGTCGCAGGTGCCTCGCAGGGCGAGGGTATGGGAAACGCCTTCCTAGCCAATATCCGCGAGGCCGACGCTATCTGCCAGGTGGTCCGCGCCTTTTCTGATGACAATGTCATCCACGTCGATGGCCAGGTAGATCCCGGCAATGACATTTCCGTTATTAATACAGAGCTGATTCTGGCGGATCTGCAGACCATCGAGAAGGCCCTGCCGCGCTTAGAAAAGGATGCCCGGAAGAATAAGGACTTGGCGCCTGTTGTGGAGGCCACCAAGAAGGCGCAGGAAATCCTAGAGGATGACCGCACCCTCTTCGCCGCCGCCAAGACCGGCGAGATTGATCTTTCCCTCGTACGCGAGCTGCACCTGATGACGGCTAAGCCCTTCCTCTATGTCTTTAACTCGGACGAGGCTGTGCTTACCGATGCCACCAAGAAGGACGAACTGCGCCAGCTCGTCGCCCCAGCAGATTGCGTCTTCCTCGATGCACAAACCGAGTCTGAGCTCTTGGAGCTGGATGAGGACGAGGCAAGCGAGCTGCTCGAGGCAGTAGGCCAAGAAGAGCCCGGCTTGGCTACCTTGGCCAAGGCCGGTTTCTCCACCTTGGGCCTGCAAACCTACCTCACCGCTGGTGAAAAGGAAGCCCGCGCGTGGACCATTAAGCAAGGCGCTGCTGCGCCCCAGGCTGCCGGTGTTATTCACACTGATTTTGAAAAGAAGTTTATCAAGGCAGAAATCGTCTCCTTCGATGATCTTGTCGCTGCTGGATCCATGGCCGAGGCGCGCGCCAACGGCAAGGTCCGCCAAGAAGGCAAGGACTACATCATGCACGATGGCGACGTGTGTGACTTCAAGATCGGCGGCTAAATCCTAGCTTGTTGCAGGTCGCGGTAGGGAACGTGGCGAGCACGCGAATTTAGAGTTATCCTATCTGCGTACGCAACAACAATAAGGAGGTCATAATAATGGCTGAGCTAGAAAACAAGACGATTGCAATCATTGCTACGAATGACTTTGAAGACTCCGAGCTGACCTCTCCGCTAGAGGCCGTGCAGAAGGCCGGCGCTACTGTGAAGGTTCTGGCGCCTAAGGCCGGCACCATTACGGGCAAGAACGGTACCGAGATCAATGTTGATGCTACGACCAAGGACTCCGAGGGTGAGACCTTCGACGGCATCATCCTGCCTGGCGGCACCAATAACGCCGACCTCATCCGCCTGGATGAGGCAGCCGTTAGCATCGTGCGCAAGCACATGGGCGAGGACCGCCCCTTGGGCGCTATCTGCCACGGCGGCTGGATTCTAGCCGATGCAGAGTCTCTCAAGGGCCGTACCTTGACGTCCTTCCCGTCCCTGCAGACCGATCTCCGCAATGCAGGTGCTACCTGGGTTGACGAAGAGGTCCACTGCGACCAGGGCTTGGTCTCCTCCCGTACCCCGGATGACCTGCCTGCATTCAACGCTAAGTTGGTCGAAGAGTTCGCAGAGGGTCAGCACTAAATTAGGCTAAAGCCTTAATTACTCCCTACGAGCCAGAGCGTGAGAAACTTTCTGGCTCGTAGGGAGATTTTTCGTCTATATGGGCTCCTCGCGTTCGCTAGGGTGGATCAAGGATTTGGTTGAATGTTTAAGGATTCTCGCCGTCTGCTAACCTGTGAACCTAGAAGGGGAGTAGTTCCTACGGCGCTTACTGCGCCGCGATGACTGGTCGACACACTGGCTTAAAAGGCCCGGCCACTCAGCATCGAGGCATCGATGCGAACGAGACCTTCGGACTGATTCTGGTTGCCGAAGGGAGAGTAGTAGACCTTGTCTTCTTTAAGTACTGAGCAGCGTATTTTAGAGCGCTTTATGATGTTGTCCATCGCCGCGGCGGTGGCGACAATTGTCCTGAAATCCTTGGCGGCGTGGCTGACGGGCTCGGTTGGTTTCTTCTCTGATGCCCTCGAATCCCTCGTGAACCTTGTGGCAGCCATCGCGGGTTATTGCGCCTTGCGTATTGCCGCTAAGCCTGCCGATGATAATCACCACTTTGGCCACGGCAAGGCGGAGTATATTTCCGCGTTGGTAGAAGGAGCGATGATTTTCCTCGCAGCAGGAGCCATCATCTACACCGCAGTCCAACGCCTTTTTACTCCCCAGCCCGTTGAAGAAGGCGGTTGGGGCTTAGCGCTGTCGCTATTGTCCTCGATACTTAATTTGGGCGTCGGTTTGGCCCTGATTAAGGCGGGCAAGCGCTACCGGTCTGCGACGCTAAATGCGGATGGGCACCACCTGATTACGGATGTGTGGACCTCCGCCGGCGTTCTCGTCGGCATGGCTGCGGTGTATCTCACGGGCTGGTTGTGGCTTGATGCGCTTGTGGCCTTGGCCGTTGGCATCAATATCTTGTGGACGGGATTTAAGATTTTGCGCGATTCCGTCAGCAGCCTGCTTTCTGAGGCCCTTCCGCAAGAAGAGCAAGATCAAATTTGGGATCTCTTAGCTGAACTGGAAAAAGAAAAGTCCGTGACTTTCACGGATCGGCGTACGGTAGCCTCCGGCAGGCAAAGAATGGTCTACCTGACCATGGAGGTGCCAGCGGACTGGAGCGTGCTCTACTCACACGAGATTGCCGATGACGTCGAAGTCGCCCTCGACGAGCTTTTCGCCGGATGCAGCGTATTTATCCACGTGGAGCCGGCCGGTGTTGCACATCGCCGCCCACTTCCATTCCGGCAATAAATAAAGGCCCAAGGCGCTGTGCCCTGGGCCTTTATTTTCGTTTATTAAGCCTTGACGCTTACTTCCTCGTCGGAGTCTTCCTCCATGATGTGTTTGACGCCATTTTCGGCTTCATTCCAGACCTCTTGGTTCTGGATGCCCGCGCGCTTGGCGACGACCGTCGCGCACAATGCCTGACCCGTGACGTTGAGTGCCGTACGGCCCATGTCAATGATGGGCTCAATGGCCAGCAGCAAACCAACGCCGGCCAGCGGCAGGCCCAGCGTGGACAGGGTCAGCGTGAGCATGACTGTCGCGCCAGTGGTACCCGCGGTAGCCGCGGAACCAATAACGGAGACGAAAATGATGAGCAGGTATTGCGTGAAGTCTAGGTCCACGCCATAGAATTGCGCGACGAAAATCGCGGCAACAGCAGGGTAGACAGAGGCGCAGCCATCCATCTTCGTAGTAGCGCCGAGTGGCACTGCGAAGGACGCGTACTCGGTGGGAACGCCTAAGGCGCGTTCGCTGAAGCGTTGCGTTGCGGGCATAACACCCATAGAGGAGCGGGTGACAAAGCCCAAGGACGTTACCGGCCAAATGCGCTTGTAGAAGCCCGTGACCGAGATATTGTTGAACTTCAGTACCGCTGGGTAGACCACGGCGAAGACGATTGCCAGGCCCACATACATTGCCAAGACGAATTTGCCCAGGGAGCCAAGTGCGTCCCAGCCGTAGGTAGCAACTGCCTTACCAATGAGCGCTGCGGTACCAATCGGTGCCAGGCGGATAATCCACCACAGGACCTTCTGGATGACCTTGAGGAAGGACTCCGTAAAGTGCAGGAAGGGATCGGCTGCCTTACCGGTCTGTACGGCGGCAATGCCAATGGCCAAGGAGATAACCAGCAGCTGAAGCGCACCGAAGTTCAGCGATATTTCGCCATCGCTGGCAGAGGCGGTAAGGCCAAAGAAGTTTTGTGGCAGGAGCTGCTCAAAGAAGGCAGTCCACGAACCAACGCTTGACGGATCCTCTGCAGCGGATGCATCGACGCTCGTGCCAGCACCGGGCTTCATGACTAATGCCACGACGATGCCCACGATGACGGAGAAGAACGCCGTAATGGCGAACCACACCAACGTAGAAATGGCCAAGGATGCGGCATTGGCAACCTTGCGCAGGTTAGCTACAGAGGTGACCACCGCGGCGAAGATAAGCGGCGGAACCATGACCTTCAATAGCTGGACATAGGCGCCACCGACTCCGCTGAGTAGGTTGGTCAACCACCCTGGATTGTCAGGGTCGGTATCCATCCCAGATGCAATCAGTCCCAGGATGAGGCCGATAATAAGGCCCGCAATGACTTGCGCGCCAAACCCCGTTGCCCAGCTAGGAAGTTTGGAGTGAGAGGAAACTTTTTGTGTCATAGAACGTCCTTTAGAAATAAAATGAACAGGTCTGACTATTTGTTGAGTACGGTTCTGTTCAACTTCAACTAGTTTCACTTTATTCCACGCGTCAAACCGCAAAGAAAAAGGGTCTCGTTTGCAGCAGGAGAATTGCTATGACCGCTTTGTAGATAAAGCGGTTCAGTAACCACTCGTGCTTTCACCTTCAGCTGCGACCTCCATCCCGCCCTTTATCTCCTCCTCCTGCAACGCCGCCCTTCGCGCTCACCGCGAGCATCAGCTCGGTTGGCTCGCCTATCTCCCGTGAGCGCGAAGGGAGGGGTAGGGGAGATGAATGGTCGCCCTCGATTTAATACACTGCCCGTCCGCTCGAATTCGTCTTCCTCACCTTCGCGCTCACCGATAGCGCAGCGCCCCGGTGAAAGCCGCTGCCGGTGAGCGCGAAGGGCGGTTGGGTACTACGCGCAAACTAAGAGAACAGCGCTTAATCAAAGCAGCGGGGTACCGTTAGCTGCCATACTGGAATGATGAAGATTCTGGTAACTGCTTTTGATGCCTTTGGCGGCGAAGAGATTAACCCTACAGAACGTGCGCTGGATAGGCTGCCGGATGAAATCCGCGGCGCGCAGATTATTAAGCACCCTGTGCCAACGGTATTCGGTGAAGCACTGAAACAGGCAATTACTGCGGCCGAGGAAGAAGATGTGGACGCGGTGGTCTGCCTGGGGCAGGCCGGCGGGCGCGGGCATATCACTCCGGAGCGGGTAGGCATCAACTTGGCGGATGCTTCTATTCCGGATAATGCGGGCAACCAGCCAATCGATGAACCAGTGGTTGAAGGTGGCCCAGTCGCATACTTTTCCACTCTGCCGGTGAAGGCGATGGTCGCAGCGATTCAGGAGGCGGAGATTCCGGCACGGGTCTCGACCACCGCGGGAACGTTTGTGTGCAACCACCTGCTTTATGGCCTGCTGCACCATTTCAAAGATACGCAGGTAAAAGCAGGCTTTATCCACGTGCCGTTTATTAAGGAGCAGAATAAAGAAAACAGCCCGCTGCTGGAGCTCGCGGACGTCGTGCAGGGCGTGGAATGCGCGATCAGCGCAGTTGCGAAAAACGCTTAGGGTCACCTTGCTAGAGAAATTTTCCGCCCAAATATAGATTTAAAGTCATGTCTCGCTTAAGTCCTCTCAACTGGCCGGTGGTGCGCCAGCTGCGTAGCGGCGATCCCTTTGGCAGGGATATCAATACGCAGTCTTCTAAGAGTAAGGAAAAGCACGGGCGCACGGTGGAAGCTGACCGCGTGGTGCAATCCGTGTGCCCATACTGCGCCGTCGGTTGTGCCCAGCGCGTATACGTCAAAGATGACCGGGTCATCCAGATTGAGGGCGATCCAGATTCGCCGATTTCGCGCGGGCGTTTGTGCCCCAAGGGCTCGGCGTCGGAGCAGTTGGTCAACTCCGCAACGCGTTTGACCAAGATTAAATATCGCGCACCGCACTCCACCGAGTGGCAGGAGCTGGATGAAGACACCGCGATGGACATGATCGCGGATCGTTTCTTGGAAGCGCGCCGGAAGGGCTGGCAAGACACCGACGACTCGGGGCGGACGTTGAACCGCACGATGGGTGTCGCTGGCCTTGGTGGCGCGACCTTGGATAACGAGGAAAACTACCTCATCAAGAAGCTTTTTACCGCTGCCGGTGCGGTGCAGCTCGAAAACCAGGCGCGCATATGACACTCCGCCACAGTTCCTAGTTTAGGAACTTCGTTTGGCCGCGGCGGCGCAACCCAACCGCTGCAGGATATGGCGAATGCTGATTGCATCGTCATTGAGGGTTCGAATATGGCCGAGTGCCACCCGGTGGGATTCCAGTGGGTCGTAGAAGCTAAAAAGCGTGGTGCCCGCATTATTCACGTGGATCCGCGGTATACGCGTACCTCTGCGTTCTCCAACCGTCACATTGGTATTCGCGGCGGTACCGACGTGGTGCTGTTGGGTGCGGTCATTAATTACATGCTCCAGAATGAACTGTACTTCCGCGATTATGTCGTGGCATATACCAATGCGCCGATGATCATCTCGGAGGACTACCAGGACACCGAGGAATTGGACGGACTGTTTTCTGGCTATGACCCGGAAACCGGCACGTACGTGACCGATTCGTGGCAGTACGTGCAAAAGCCGGAAGGTTCTTCCTGGAATGTGGAGCGAGATGACACCCTGGAGCACCCGAATTCGGTCTTCCAGATTCTCAAGCGCCACTATGCGCGCTATACCCCTGAGCTGGTAGAAGAAACCTGCGGCATCGCGCAGGAAGACTTCTACTACTTGGCGGATTCCATTGCGCAGAATTCGGATCCGGAACACACCACGTGTTTCGCCTATGCCTTGGGCTTTACCCAGCACACCTTGGGCGCGCAGTTCATCCGTACCGCTGCCATTTTGCAGCTCTTGATGGGCAATGTGGGCCGTCCGGGCTCCGGAATCATGGCCCTGCGCGGGCATGCCTCCATTCAGGGATCCACGGATATCCCGACGCTCTTCCACTCCCTGCCCGGCTACCTGCCCATGCCGAGCGTGGAAAAGCAGACGTGGCCGGAATTCGTGGATGAGATCCGGGATGAGTCCCAAAAGGGCTTCTGGCAGATCGGCGAAAATTACGCCGTGTCCTTGATGAAGTCCTACTGGGGAGACGCGGCGACCAAGGAAAATAACTGGGGCTATGACCTCATGCCGCGCATTTCCGGCGCGCATTCCACCTACGAAACCTTGCAAGCCATGCTTAATGGCCAGGTAGATGGCTACTTCGTCTTTGGCCAGAATCCGGCGGTGGCGCAGTCCAATGGTGGCATGCAGCGTCGCGGTTTGGCATCGCTGAAGTGGCTGGTCGTGCGCGATTTCCAGGAAATCGAAACCGCATCGTTTTGGAAGGATGCGCCGGAGATTAAAAACGGCGAGCTGAAGACGGAAGACATCGAAACCGAGGTCTTCTTAATGCCCGCAGCCACCCACGTGGAAAAGGCCGGTACCTTTACCCAGACCCAGCGCATGCTGCAGTGGCGCTTCCAAGCGGCACCGCCGCCAGGCGATGCCAAGAGCGAGCTGTGGTTCTTCTACCAGCTGGGTAAGAAGCTGAAGGAACGCCTGCGCGATTCCACTGATCCGCGCGATCTCCCGCTTCAGAAGGTGACGTGGGATTACGTGGAAAATGAGGAAGGCGAACCGAACTCGGAGGACGTCCTCAAAGAGATCAACGGCTACTACCTGGATGGTCCAAAGAAGGGCGAGCTTTTGCCCACCTTCGTGGAGATGAAGAATGACGGCACGACCTCCGGCGGCTGCTGGATCTACACCGGCGTGTACAAGGACGGCGTTAACCAGTCCGCGCGCAAGGTCCCGGGTTCGGAGCAGAACGAGGTCGCGCCCGAGTGGGGCTGGGTATGGCCTGCTAACCGCCGCATTTTGTACAACCGTGCATCGGCCAAGCCGGATGGCACCCCGTGGTCCGAGCGCAAGAAGTACGTGTGGTGGGACGAGGCCCAGGGCAAGTGGGTAGGCGATGACGTCCCTGACTTCCCGGTGACGAAGTCGCCCGAGTACAAGGCTCCCGCCGATGCCGTCGGTCCGGACGCCCTTGATGGCACGGACGCCTTCATCATGCAGGCGGACGGTCGCGGGTGGCTCTTTGCGCCTTCCGGGCTTTCCGATGGCCCTTTGCCCACCCACTACGAGCCGCAGGAGTCTCCGGTGACCAACGTGCTGTATAAGCAGCAGCAATCACCGACGCGCTTGACCATCAAGCGCCCGGATAACTTGCAGCGTCCAGAACCGGGCATGCCCGGTGCGGAGGTGTTCCCGTTCGTATTTTCTACCTACCGTCTCACGGAGATGTATACCTCGGGTGCGATGTCGCGCCGCCTGCCCTATCTGGCGGAGCTGCAGCCGGGCCTATTCTGCGAGGTGGATAAGGACTTGGCCGCAAAGCGTGGCCTGGAAAATGGCGAGTGGGCAACGATTATCTCGCCGCGCGGCGTGATTGAGGCGCAGGTCTTGGTCACCGATCGCATGCAGATGCTGAAGATTAATGGGGAAGAATTCCACCAGATTGGCCTGCCCTTCCACTACGGCGAGTCCGAGACCACCGCTGTGGCCGGCGACGGGGCCAACGATCTCTTGGGTCTTACGCTCGAGCCGAATGTGTTCATTCAGAACTCAAAGATCGGCGCCTGCGATATCCAACCGGGCCGCAGGCCTAGGGGAGAAGGCCGCTTGAAGCTGCTCAAGCAGTATCAGGAGCGGGCGCAGTTGAGCGTGGATTCCGGCAATGATTTGTTGTCGGTCCCTGACTCGTTTACCTATAACCCCGAGCCCGAAAAGCACAGTCAATCTGGCGCGGATAGTAGTGATGATGAGACGGCAAGCGATGGCGAAGAAGGTAAGTAAATGACTAATCTACTGACCGAGGACGCGGGCCAGCACGGCTATGATTCCTACCGCCGCATGGCCTTTTTCACCGATACGTCCGTGTGCATCGGCTGCAAGGCCTGCGAGGTGGCGTGCAAGGAATGGAACCGCAATCCAGTAGAGGGATATGACGTCACCGGTGATTCCTATGACAATACCGGTGCCTTGGGCGCTAATACGTGGCGGCACGTGGCCTTCGTGGAGCAAAACAATGACCGCATTGAGAAGGCGCGCGAAGAGGGAAAACAGCTTATTTCCCTGGGCATGCCCACCATCGGTGGAAAACCGCACGAGGTCGATACCACTCCGCCGGATACGGATACGTTCCGGTGGTTGATGTCCTCGGACGTCTGCAAGCACTGCACCCATGCAGGGTGTTTGGACGTGTGCCCAACCGGTGCGCTCTTCCGTACCGAGTTTGGCACCGTGGTCGTACAAGATGATGTGTGCAATGGCTGCGGAACCTGCGTTGCGGGTTGCCCCTTCGGCGTCATCGAACGCCGCGATGATGGCGGGGTGTCGTTGAAATACGATAAGACCGCGACGGTGGATTATCAGGATAATTCGCACGCCGGCATCAACGTGCTCAAAAAGCTCAAGCAGCGCAAGCCCTACGGCACGGATCACACGCCGGGTGAGGCAATGCCGATTAAGAATGTGGGCGTCGCCCAGAAGTGCACCATGTGCTACGACCGCCTGAAACAGGGCGAGCAGCCGGCGTGCTCCAAGACGTGTCCCACGGATTCCATCCAGTTCGGTACCTATGAGGACATGCTGGCCGCGGCGAAGGATCGCGTGCGCGTCCTGCACGAACAGGGCTTAACGGAGGCGCGGCTCTATGGAGCCAATGACAACGATGGCGTGGGCGGAACCGGCTCTATCTTCTTATTGCTGGATTCGCCAGAGGTCTATGGCCTGCCGCCGGACCCGCGCGTGCCCACTGCGGATCTGCCGAGCATGTATAAGACCGCGGCAAAGGCCATCGGCGGGATGGCGCTGGCCGTGGCGGGTTCCTTTTTGATTGGAGGGCGCAAATGAGCGGTTTTGATGAGTACCGGCCACCGCAACCGGAGCGGCCGAATCGCTACCGCAATTTCGACGGGCCAAAGCGCAAGAAGAAGCGCAAGCGCCCGGGTGCGGGTGCGCAGGATGGCTCCAAAGAGGAGCGGATGGCAGAAGACTTCGAGTTTTCTTCCTACTACGGCAGGCCTGTGGTTAAGGCCCCGCCGTGGGAATGGCCCATCGGTGGATATTTCTTCTTGGGCGGTATTGCAGGCGGGTCGGGCCTTCTTGCTACCGGTGCACAGGCCGCAGGCAACGCGCCATTGCGCCGGACCACGCGGGTAGCGGCCTTTGGCGCGGCGGCCGCAGGATCGGTCTTTTTGATTTTGGACCTGGGCCGGCCGGAGCGCGCATTGAATATGTTCCGCGTCTTCAAGGTGACCTCGCCGATGTCGCTCGGATCGTGGCTACTCGCCGGCTTTTCCACCGCGGCGGCCATTCCGGCCGCGGTAGAGGTGGATAACGCGACCAAGCGGAAGCTGCCGCTGCCGAAGTGGCTGCGCGCGGGCCTTGGCAAGGCCGCGACTCCGGCCGGGGTGATAACCGGCGTGCTCGGTGGCCCACTGGCCGGATATACGGCGGTATTGCTATCTAATACGTCCAACCCAGTGTGGAATGACATGAAGCGGCACTTGCCCTATGTCTTTGTATCTTCGGCTTCGGCAGCAGCCTCTGGCCTGGCCATGGTGACCACTCCGGTAAAGCACGCCGGTCCCGCCCGTGCCTTGGGAATGGCAGCTGCGGCCAGCGATATCGCGGCGACGAAGGTGCTTGAAAGCAATATGGAGCCGGAGCCGCGCGAGGAATTGCATCACGGCGCACCGGGAAAGCTCATGCGCGCCTCGGAATACTTGATTGCTGCCGGCGGCGTGGGCAGCGCGGTGGCAGCGGCGACGAAGTCCCGCGCCGTGTCTGTGGCCGCGGGCCTATCATTGCTTGCCGGATCCGCGTGCACGCGCTTTGGTGTGCTCAACGCTGGCTTGGAGGCGGTCAAGAACCCGGCCACCACGATGGGGCCGTAAAAACGCCGCGCGGAGCGGCGCCGGCGCGAGCAGGGCCTTGCCACTGACGTGCTCAGCGCAGGTTAGCGCAGGGCCAGCCAGGTTTAGTCGAGGTTGGCGAAGGAATCGGCGAGCTCTTCGCCGATCTCCTGCATGCGCGATTGCTCCGCCTCTAAGGACTCGGAATCGCGGTGGAGGTAATAATTGACGGCGGCGTCATGCACCGTGGTCACGCAGGTGGTCGAGATGGCATCCTCAACCTCCCAAGCAGAGCAATAAAAATGCCGGTCCGCTGCGGTGAAATCGAACGGTTTGTACTCATTTCCCCCGCGGCCTTGGGCGGCATTTTGCTTATCGATGTCCTCATTGACCAGTTCCAAGTAGCGCTCTGCCGCCGCATCTGGGTCATCGGGGCATACGGCCTCGTTATCGGACTCGTATTTCGTGCCCAGTACGCTAACCTTCTCCGGCGAGTCGCCGCCGTAGAGCACGGAGAAGGAGTCATCCTCATCGCTGGTGGAATCGGGATCCTGGTTAGCACCGATGAGGGTATCCGGCAGGGAAGTGCGCAGCTCCGATAATTCAATGGGTGAGCAGCCGCGGTTGGTGCTCCCGTCGGCGCAGGCGACAAGGCTCGCACCGAGGGCGAGGGTGGCAAGGGGCAGGCTAAAAATGCGGTGATTCATCTTAGGAAATGGTGATGTAGGCATCGTTAGAAAGCGGCTTAGTGCGGCCGATGACGGGGTAGCCCGGGACTTCGCCGATGATGAGGAGGCCGCCGGAAGTTTGGGCATCGGCAAGCAGCACTAGCTCTTCCTCCGTAAGGGAGGAGGGGTGCAGGTGCGGGCGGACCCAATCCAGGTTGCGGCGCGAACCGCCCGGGATAAAGCCTTCCGCGAGGGCATCGGTGGCGCCGTCCACGGTGGGCACGGCGGAAAAGTCCAGCTCGGCCGATACGCCGGAGGCGCGGCACATCTTGTACAGGTGGCCGAGCAGCCCGAAGCCGGTGACATCGGTGGCCGCGCGCGCACCGGCGGCGACCGCATCCTGGGCGGCCTGGCGGTTGAGCGCGGTCATGGAATCGATGGCGGCCTGGGATACCTTGCCGGTGGCCTTGTGCTTATTATTCAAAATGCCCACGCCGATGGGCTTGGTCAGCGTAATGGGCAGGCCGGCCTCCGCGGCATCATTGCGCATGAGCTTTTCGGGATCGCCGATGCCCGTCGCCGCCATGCCGTACAGCGGCTCCGGGGCGGTAATGGAGTGACCGCCGGTAATGGAAATGCCTGCCTCGGTGGCTTTATCCATGCCGCCGCGCAGCACTTCGCGCAGGATGTCCAAGCCAAGCTTTTCATTGGGCCAGCCCACGAGGTTGATGGCGGTAATGGGGGTGCCACCCATGGCGTAGACATCAGATAGCGCATTGGCCGCGGCAATCTGGCCCCAGGTATAGGGATCATTGACCATGGGGGTGAAAAAGTCCGCGGTGGAAATCACGGCGAGGCCGTTGTCGATCTTGACTGCTGCAGCGTCATCGCCATCGTCGAGGCCGACCAAGACGTTGGGGTCGGCCTTGCCGATGAGCCCTTCTACCGCCGATTCCAATTCCCCGGCGGGAATCTTGCAGGCGCAGCCGCCGCCGGCGGCGAAAGAGGTTAAGTTAATCTGCTCTGTCATGCTGGTCATTTTACCCGCCGGAAAGTGGTGGGGCGGCGGCGGTGGGGTGCGCGGGGGATCTGTAAAGTAGCCAGGCGGAGGCGTACGTGTCCTGGTGGGCGCCCCGGTCTTCAAAACCGGTGAGGCCGAGCATCTCGGTCTGGCAGGTTCGATTCCTGTCCGTCTCCGCCATACGCGCGCAAGGAGGAAAACGAGTGCCGAGCCATCACGCTGGTCGCCCCGCGAATAATGCCCGTGATCCCCGCCGGAATTTACCCCGCATGGATGAGCTTTTGCGGCTCCCCGCAGTAGAAAGCGCGCGGGAGATAATCGCAGAACACGCCGTCCGCGCAACGATTAAAGGAGTGCTGTCCGCCGCCCGGCGCGGGGAGGTGCCCGTTACCGGCGTAGAAGAAGAAATAGCGCGAAGGCTGGTTGACCACAGCACCCATTCCTTGCAGCCGGTCATCAACGCCACCGGCGTCATCATCCATACAAATTTGGGCCGCGCCCCGCTGCCAGAGGCTGCGATAGCCGCGCTGCAGGACGCGGCCGGATATACCGACGTGGAAATGGACTTAGACACCGGGCGGCGCTCGTCCCGGCGCGGCGCCGGTGCCACCCAGGCCCTATTGGCGGCCTGCCCCGGCGCGGAGGATGCACTGGTGGTCAATAACGGTGCGGCGGCCCTATTGCTGGCCACGGCCGCGTTGGCCCCGGGCAAGGAGATCATCATCTCGCGCGGCGAGCTCATTGAAATCGGCGCGGGGTTCCGCCTACCGGAGCTGATTGAATCCACCGCGACGCGCCTGCGGGAGGTAGGCGCGACCAACCGGACGCACCTCCATGATTATGAACGCGCGCTGGGGGAGGAGACCGGCGCGATTTTGAAGGTGCACCCGTCCAATTTTCGGATTGAAGGTTTTAGCTCCTCGGTGGGTGTGGGCGAGTTGGCGCAGCTGGCGAAGAAACAAGACACGAACCTTATTGTGGATCTCGGCTCAGGCTTGCTCACCCATGATCCGGTCCTGCCGGACGAGCCCGATATTCACGCGCAGCTCAAGGCCGGGGCGGATATTGTCATCGCCTCGGGCGATAAGCTATTGGGCGGGCCGCAGGCCGGGATCCTGTTGGGCACTAAGGACGCGATTGCGGCGGTGAAAAAGCACCCGTTGGCGCGGGCGGTGCGCATCGATAAGCTGCGGCTCAATGCCCTGGAAGCAGCGATCACAACGCCTGCCAATGCGGTGCAGCAGGCGCTCCACCTTGACCCGGCGTGCCACCGCGCGCGCACCGAGGCCATCGCCGCGGCGGTGGGCGGCGAGGTTGTTGACCACGCAGGCCGCGTCGGCGGGGGAGGCGCCCCCGAATACCCGCTGCCTGGCGTTGCGGTATCCCTGCCGGAGGAACTGGCGCCAAAGCTGCGCCAGCACACCCCGCCGGTGATGGCGCGCCAGCACCAGGGCCGCTGCCTCATCGACGTGCGCTGCGTGCCCGAGACCCAGGATGAGGTGCTCATCGCGGCCATCCGGGCGGTGATGTAGGTGTACGTTATCGCGACCGCCGGACATGTCGATCACGGCAAATCCAGCCTGGTGCGCGCCTTAACGGATATGGATCCGGATAGGTGGGCCGAGGAAAAGCGCCGCGGGCTGACCATTGATCTGGGCTTTGTGTGGACGGCGCTGCCCTCTGGTGCGGACGTGGCGTTTGTAGATGTCCCCGGCCACGAAAAGTTCTTTGGCAATATGCTCGCTGGGGTGGGCCCGGCCTCCGTGGTGCTCTTCGTGGTTGCCGCGGACGAGGGCTGGCAGGCCCAATCCACCGACCACCGCGATGCGCTGCACGCGCTGGGTATCGAGCACGGGATTATCGCCCTGACCCGCAGCGACCGCGCCGATGAAAAGCGCCGCGCGGAGGTCGCCGCTCAAGTGCGCACGCAGTTTTCTGCCACGCCGCTTGCCGATGCCCCCATTATCCCCGTCTCCTCCCACACCGGCGAAGGCCTGGCGGAACTGGGCGCGGCGCTGGATGAACTGGTGGCCCAAGTGCCCGCACCCGCGATAGATGCCCCGGTGCGGCTGTGGATCGATCGCGCCTTTAGCGTCAAGGGCGCGGGAACCGTGGCGACCGGGACGCTCAGCGCCGGCACGCTGCGCACCGGCGACACCCTGGTGCTTTCCACCGCGGCAGGGGACAACCGCGTGGAGATCCGCGGCCTGCACAGCGAAAATACCGCGCAGGAATCCCTGGGCCCCGTAACACGTGCCGCGGTCAACCTGCGCGGGGTCGATGCCGCCGATATCCACCGCGGTGACCTGCTGCTTACCCCAGGTGCGTGGCGCGCTATCGATACCGTAGACGTCCACCGCACCTTTGGCACCGCACTTGATGAATTGCCCGATAACCTCGTGGTCCACTGCGGTACCGCCGGGGTAGAAGCGCATTTGCAGCCGCTGTCAGCGGATTTCGCCCGCCTGCGCCTATCGCGCGCTATGCCGCTGATCATCCTGGATCGCCTTGTCGTCCGCAGCCCCGGTGGCCGCCATGTCAGCGCCGGCGTGGAGGTCATCGACGTGCGCCCGCCGGAGCTAGATCGCCGCGGTGCCGCCCGCAAGCGTGCCGAGGCATTGGCGGAGCACACCTCCTTCCGCAATCCTTCCTCCTACCTGCAGCGTGTGGGCTATGCCCGGCGCGCGGACCTGGAACTCGATGGTTATGACACCGATGCCACGCCGTCGGGCATCATTAGCTTTCAACAGTGGTGGATTGCCGCCCGCCAGGTAACGCGCTGGAAAGAAGCGCTGACTACCGCGCTGCAGGAGCACGCCGCGGCCAATCCGCTCGCGCCAGGCATGCCGCGCAAGGCGGCACTCGATGCCTTGGGACTTAAGGAAGAGGGGCTGCTGCGCCTAGCGGTGGCCGCTGCCCACGCGGAAGAATCCGAAGGCCTTATCCGCCTGCCGGGCCACACCGTGGATCTTGGCGCCGCCGAGTCCGCCGTGGCTGAATTAGAGCGCATGTTAGAAAAGGAGCCCTTCGCCGCACCGGAGGTGCACGAGCTTAAAGAGCTGGGACTGAGCGAGAAAGAACTGGCCGCAGCCGAGCGCGCTGAGCGCCTATTACGCCTGAAAGACGGGATCATCCTCTTACCGGACGCGCCGGGCAAGGCACGGGAGCACCTCTCACAACTCGAGCAGCCCTTCACCCTGTCCGCCGCCCGCCAAGCGCTAGGGACCACCCGCCGGGTGGCCATCCCGCTGCTGGAATACCTCGATGCCCACGGCATTACCCGCCGCGGCGAAGGCGGCAAGCGCACACTGCGCTAAGCAAACGCGTCCGACCTATTTGCGGTGATTTCCGCCGCGCGGGCGGGACTGCTCGCGCGCCACGCGCCGGGCACGCACGCGGGCGGATTCGGAAGAAAAGCGGCCCGGTTCCTCCGCGACGGGAAGCGCGCGCCAGCTCAGGTTCTGTGAGCCCGGCATGGACGAGACCAAGTCAGCCAAGCCGCTGCTAGCAGGCGGTGCCGCAGCCTGGTCGCCCTCGTGGGCACGAGGCGTGGGCGGGGCAGCGCCGTCTCCCGGGGCAGCGTCGTTCTCTGGAGCAGTGCTGGGCGTCGTGGGCGAAGCTTCGGCAGGGCCAAGATCCTTGTTGGCACTCGGACTGACCGGGCGCCTCGAGCCGGCGGGAAGATCGCTGGCGATGTCGGCGGACTCCAGCGCGAACTCCCACTCCTCGGGCGGGGCTGGGGTGGCAGGACGGGAGGTGGCACCAGGAAGCGCGGTGCGGCCAGACGGCGCCCGCAGGGGTGGCACCGCCGGGGAGAATAATTCGCTATCTGGGGAATCCGCTGCGGGGATATCGACCGCGATCATCCCACCGGCGCTATACGCACGGGCGGCCATCGTGGTACCGGCTTCTTGCGCCGCCGCATACGCGGTGCGCAGGCCAGGCAACTGGCTCAACGCGCCGCACGGGCCGAGCACAGTATCGCCGCAGGCGGCCACGACGGCATCATCGATGACTTTGAGTGTGACAAAGAACTGCTGCGTTTCAAGGTGAGATAGCTGCGACTCGGTCAGGTCGCCCGCCGCAGTATCAACGACTGCACCGTGGCCGCCGGCGAGCAACGCCGATTCGGCCGGCTGGTCATTGACCGGCACCATCCACGGCCACAGCCCGAGGGAGACGGCAACCTCGAGTTCGCCCTCAACAATGCCGACCGTGGCTAGCGTCTGCGGGGTGGCTTGCGATGCCTTCAACCGGTGCAGGTCCGGATATTCGGCTGCCTCTACCTCATCGAGAAACCCGATGAAGCCAAACTCCGAACGCACCCGCCAGCCGTTGGAGTAGGTATCGGGCTCTAGAGAGACATCGATAAGCGCGGGCTGACTACCCATACCGGGGATGCTGAGCACCGTGCCGGAGATAACATGTTCCAATATAGCGACGTGTTCGACGCCGAAGTAGCTGGTAGCAAGCGGGTAAGGCACCATAGGAAGACAGTAACTCCAAAGCTTCAAAGCGGGGCGTAACGTACGGGTTTCATTTTACGCATGTGGGGGTAAAACATTGCTTAGCCGGTGGTTTTCGGCATTGTTCGTTAACGTGTTAATAATTCCCACAAGTTGAATAGTGAATAATGAAATAGGAGTAGGGCTTTGTCATCTAATTCATCGCCTCGGCCCGATAACGGAACCACCAGTGGGCTGGAGAACGTTAATAATACGGAAGAAAGTCAAAAGCGCGTGCGCGGCGCACAACGCATACTGCACGACACCATCTATCCGCACAATATTCACCCTGCCTTGGTTCCTGGCGTGTCCATTGAGGACCAGAAGGTTAAATACAGCGTGGATAAGACCATCCTGGGCATCGTCGGTGGACTCGTTATCGCCTTCGTAATATGGGGCGTGCTCGCTCCCGAACAGGTTTTTAATACCTCCTCCACCGCCCTGGACTGGGTCATGCGCAACCTAGGCTGGATCTTTACTGCACTGGCCACCTTCCTGATGTTCCTGCTGTTAATCCTCGCCTTTTCCAAATACGGAAAAATCCCACTCGGCGTGGATGGTGAAAAGCCGGAGTTTTCCACGATTAGCTGGGCCGCCATGCTCTTTGGTGCGGGCATCGGCATCGGGCTTATCTTCTTCGGACCCTACGAACCGCTCACTCATTATCTCTCACCGCGCCCAGGAGCCTATGAAGCCGCCAGCAATGAAGCGGTGCTCGGCGCGCTCGCCCAATCGGCCATGCACTGGGGCCTTAATGCGTGGGCCATCTACGCCATCGTCGGGCTGTGCGTGGCCTATGTGTCCTTTCGCCGCGGTCGCGTACCCCTCATGAGCTCCATCTTGATGCCGCTTTTTGGCAACCGCTCCACCGATTCCGCACCGGCGCGCATTATCGATGGCCTGGCGATCATCGCGACGCTCTTTGGTACCGCGGCCACCCTAGGCATTGGCGCGCTGCAGATCGGTCGCGGCGTGGAAATCGTCAGCGGTTGGTCTACCACTGGCAATACCGCAGCCTTGGTCATCATTGTCGTGCTTTCCATCGGCACCATCTTTTCCGCAGTGTCTGGTGTAGCTAAGGGCGTGCGGTGGCTATCCAATATCAACCTGGCATTGGCGCTGGGTATCGCGATCTTCTTCTTCGTCATCGGACCGACTGCTCTCCTGGCCAATATGATGCCTGCGGTCATTATCGAGTACCTCGACAACACTCCCGAAATGTTGTCCGCCAACATGGGAGAGGGCGAAGATATGGTCTCCTTCCTGTCCTCATGGACCACGTTCTACTGGGCGTGGTGGGTATCGTGGTCGCCGTTCGTTGGCGTATTCGTGGCCAAGATTTCCCGCGGGCGCACCATCCGCCAATTCGTCCTTGGCGTGCTGTTTATTCCTTCCGCTATCATCATCGCAGCATTCACCATCTTGGGCGGCACCACCATTTGGCTGCAACGCCGCGATGGCGATATCGCTCCCGATGGGACCATTGATTCCATGCCGGCGGCCGAAGACATCTTCTTCAACGTCTTGGACCATTTCCCCGGATCTAATTGGATGGCACCATTAGTCATCGTCATGCTAGTGGTATTTTTCATCACCACCGCGGACTCGGCCTCGCTGGTCAATTCCCAGCTCACCCAGCGCGGCAACCCGCAGCCGAAAGCCACTGTTACTGTCTTTTGGGTGCTCTGTATGGCGGGCATCGCCGTGGTTATTCTCATGTCCGGCGGCAAAAACGCGCTGCAAGGCCTGCAAAACCTAATCACCATTACGGCGCTTCCTTTTGCCGTCATCATCGTGCTGATGTGCATTGCCCTCATTAGAGAACTGCGCCATGATCCAGCATCGATCCGCCACTATTACGAGCACCAGGCCGTCTCCAATGCTGTCATCCACGGCGTGCGCGATTACGGCGATAATTTTGCCCTGTCTATCGAGCCCACAACGGGAGATTCCGATTACGCTACCGGCGGCGAATTTAATTCCACCGCCGCAGAGGTCACGGAGTGGTACGCGCGCACCGATGAGGAAGGCCATGCCATTGGTTATGACTACGAAGCTGGCCGTTACGTGGAAGATGATCCTTCGGTGGCCGATGGCGAGTTCGTATCCGGCTCCGGCGAAGACGATGCACAGACCCCGCCTTCCCATTAAGGCTTGATAATTATTGTCAGGTACAGTCACAGACTATGACCTTGTCCACGTTCGCCTTCGCCTTTGGACTGGTCCTGCTCTCGGGCCTGTCCACCTCCATCGGCGGGGCATTGGCGGTGGGAAAGCGCCAGCCAGGGCCCGCGTTTATGGCCGCAGCCTTAGGGCTTTCGGCGGGTGTGATGCTCTATGTCTCCTTCATGGAAATCCTGCCGGAAGGCATAGAGCAGCTTAGCGATGCCCTCGGGGGCGAAAAACCCGGCACCTGGGCCGCGGTAGGTTCCTTCTTCGCTGGCATTGCGGTCATCGCGATTATTGACCGGATGGTGCCAGAAGAGATCAACCCGCACGAACCAGGCACGACGGAAGAAGACGCCCGCCGCGGCAGGCTGATGAAGACGGGCATATTTACCGCAGTCGCGCTGGGCTTGCACAATTTCCCGGAGGGCTTTGCCACCTTCTTAGCCGGCCTGGAGTCTAAGGAGATTGCTGTTCCGGTGGCAGTGGCGATTGCCATCCATAATATCCCGGAAGGCATCGCCGTCGCGGTGCCGCTGCGGGAGGCGACCGGCTCGCGCAAGAAGGCCTTTTGGTGGGCTACGCTTTCCGGGCTGGCTGAACCGCTGGGCGCACTCATCGGCTTTGGCCTGCTCTTACCGGTATTGGGGCCGGCCACCATGGGCATTAGCTTCGCCGCCGTAGCCGGCATCATGGTGTTTATCTCCCTGGATGAGCTGCTTCCCACCGCGGAAGAAACTGGTGAACACCACTACGCCATCTACGGCCTTATCGCCGGTATGGCCATTATGGCGATATCGCTCATTCTGTTTATGTAATTTAGTGCTGCGCTGCTGAGGTGGCAGACGGTGAGCCGGTCGAGGCCTTGACGGCCACGACGATGCTGGCGATGACAAGTCCGAGGATGAGCCCGCACACCATGGACAGGCCGGTTTCGGCCAGCCAGCTCAGCGCGCCATTGTGGATATGTTCAGTGGCAGCCTCGATAAACCCGTGCGGCTGGTCTACCCCGAATTCGTGGAGTCCCGAGGTGACGATATGCCCGCCTACCCACAACATGGCGGCGGTGCCGATGATGCCGATGATGTCCAGCACGAAGGGCATGCCCTTGACCAAGGCATTGCCTAGCAGGGAGTTTCCATCGCGGCGCTGAGTTAAGGCCAGTCCGATGTCATCCATCTTGACCAGCAATCCCACGGCGCCGTAGACGCCCAAGGTCAAGATGATACCGACGGCGATAAGCGCACCGAGGCGCAGCCAGAAGGGCTGATCGATGACCTCATTTAAGGAAATCACCATGATCTCAGCAGACAGGATGAGGTCGGTGGTAATGGCGGACTTCACCAGGCTATCTTCGGCCTCTGGGCCCTTGTTTTGGACGGCATCGGTGGCCTCGCTAGGGGAGGAGCGGAAGAAGGAGAGGATCTTTTCCGCGCCTTCGAAACACAAATAGGTACCGCCGCACATCAAGATGGGCGTGAGCGCCCACGGCGCAATCCAAGACAGGATCATCGCAATCGGCAAGATGATGACGAGCTTGTTGATGAGCGAACCCTTGGTGATACGCCAGATCATCGGCAGCTCGCGCTGCGGTTTTATGCCCTCGACGTATTGTGGGGTCACTGCGGCATCATCGACGACGACGCCCAGAGACTTCATAGATGTCTTGCCGCCTAAGGCGGCCACATCGTCGACGCTGGAGGCGGCGGCGCGGGCTATTAAGGCGACATCGTCAAGCAGGGCAAAAAGGCCACCGGCCATGGCTTATCCTTCGGGGGCTAAAGTTACGTTTTCTGACCAAGACAAGTCTATGCCGTGGTGGGCAAGCCAGGCCATTGCATCGTCGCCGTGGCGGGTAATTCCCTCGACCGCGTTTAGAGTGGTGTCGATGGCGAGTTCGGCGTCCTCGGCGGAAATGAGGCCAGCGGACGTCGCTGCGGAGAGCTCGTCGATGTCGAGGACAGTAATGGGTTCGCCGGTGGTGGTGACCAAGTCGACGTAGAGATCGCGGGTGGTCCACTCATTGCCTTGGCGCTGGATTTCGGCGACGTCTATATAAAAGTCCTGCTTTACCTCGACGCCGGGGCGGAAGTGGAAGATATTCGCGCGCAGGTTGAGGCTTGGCAGCAGCCACGATTCGAGGTAGCCAAAACGCGGGTGATCGGCACCGCGTGCCATATACAGGCCAAACTCGGTTTCGGTATAGGTATCGACTTGGCGCAGGTAGCCCTTGGGATCGGTATTGGTGAAGGCCGCAGTATTAAAGGTCTCCTGTTTGACTGGGTGGAGATCAACGGCCATTACTTCACCTCTAGGAAGGCGGCGGTGGGGACGAAATCGCAGCGTGCCTCGGTGGTATTAACGGAACCGGAAAGCAGGGCAACGACCAGGCCCTTGCCTGTGTGGGCCGTGCCAGAAAGCGTTGTGGGCCCATCCTGGTTGATGCCGTTATTGTGCAGCGGGGTAATGCCGCTTTGCAGGGTATTGATATTAAACCACTGCACATTCATGCCTCCTTGGTCCGGTGCTGCCGGTGGGGTGCCCAAGGCGGTAAAGAGGAATACGGTTTCGCCCTCGCCGGCGCCGGGGGCGGGAATTTCCGTAGGGCCAGGTACCGCGATGCCAGAGCCGGTGGCGGCGTTGGTGCCGCCGATGCAGTTCGCGGAGACGGTGGGCCAATAAAACTGCCGGAAGTACGGGTTATCGCCCTGCGGCATGGGCACACCGCCACCACCGTCGCCGGTGCCGGCGAAGAAGTCCAAGGCGGACAAGATCGTATTGCGGGCGTCTTCGGGGATCCACGGCTGCGCAGCAAAGGCGCGCACGCGGTCCTGGGTTTCAGGGGTAGGGCGGCCGAGCTCATCCAAGGGGCTGGCGGGCATGTGCTGCTGTGCCAGTGAGGAAAGATCTGGGGCGAAGGCCTGTGCGGGCGCTACCAGGGGAGAGGCGAGGCCAATAAGCGCAGCGGTGGCAGCGGCGATGTAGCCGGTGCGGCCGCTTAGGCGCCAAGAAGTTTGGGCGTGGCTCACGGTATCAGGTCCTTATTGTCTCGCGGGGAAAGTAGTATAGCCCCATTGGTCACAGCAGTAACAGTAATAACTCTAGTAACGATAGTTATCCGCTGGGAAGTGTCAAGTACTAGGTCGTTTCAGGCACGCGAGACGTTACGGGGTGGCATAGGTCGCGTCTTGGCTCCCCAATGCTGCACTATGCCCTGTTAGGGGGTATCGTAGGACGTCGTTCAAGAACATTTCTCGCGCACCAGCGCTTGTAGATCCTCCGAAGGAGAACCCAACTAGTGAGTAATACCGAGTTCCGTAATGTTGCCATTGTCGCGCACGTTGACCATGGCAAGACCACGTTGGTCAACGGCATGCTGGAGCAGTCCGGTGCTTTTGGCGAACACGGTGAGCACACGGACCGCGTCATGGACTCCAACGATCAGGAGCGCGAGCGCGGCATTACCATTTTGGCCAAGAACACGGCCATCCGCCGCCAGGGTCTGGGCAAAGACGGCGCAGACCTCATCATTAACGTCATCGACACCCCGGGCCACGCCGACTTCGGCGGCGAGGTGGAGCGCGGCATTTCCATGGTGGACGGCGTCGTGCTGCTTGTCGATGCCTCTGAGGGCCCCCTCCCACAGACCCGCTTCGTCCTGACCAAGGCGCTAGAGGCCAAGCTGCCGGTCATCGTCTGTGTGAACAAGACCGACCGCCCCGATGCCCGCATCGACGAGGTTGTCACCGAGTCCCAAGACCTGCTGCTGGAAATCGCCGCTGGCCTCGAGGATGAGGAAGCCGCAGCAGCAGCTGAAGAGTTGCTCGATCTCCCGGTTCTGTACGCCTCCGGCCGCGCCGGCGTTGCCTCCACCGAGAACCCGGGCGATGGCAACGTTCCCGATAGCGAGGACTTGCAGGCGCTTTTCGATGTCATCTACAACGTCCTGCCCGAGCCCTCCGCTACCGTCGATGCCCCGCTGCAGGCGCACGTCACCAACCTTGACGCCTCTGACTTCCTCGGCCGTATTGCGCTGCTGCGCATCTACGCCGGCCGCATCAAGAAGGGCCAGCAGGTGGCCTGGATTCACTACGACGATGAGGGCAACCAGCACACCAAGACCGTCAAGGTCGCCGAACTGCTGCGCACGGTCGGCTTCGAGCGTCAGCCGGCCGAAGAGGCCATCGCCGGCGATATCGTCGCCATCTCTGGTATTTCCGATGTCATGATTGGTGACACCATCGCCGATCCGGAAAACCCAGAAGCCCTGCCGCGCATCACCGTTGACGAGCCGGCCATCTCCATGACCATCGGTGTGAACACCTCGCCGATGGCAGGCCGCGGCGGCGGCACCAAGCTGACCGCCCGCATGGTCAAGGCCCGCCTGGAGCAGGAGCTTATCGGTAACGTCTCCCTGCGCGTGCTGCCCACCGAGCGCCCTGATACCTGGGAGGTCCAGGGCCGCGGCGAGATGGCTCTCTCCGTGCTCATTGAGTCCATGCGCCGCGAGGGCTTCGAGCTGACCATCGGTAAGCCGCAGGTAGTTACCCAGCAGATCGATGGCAAGACCTATGAGCCCTATGAGATCCTCACCATCGACTCCCCGTCGGAGCACCAGGGTGCCATCACCCAGCTGCTTGCTTCCCGCAAGGGACAGATGCAGTCCATGGACGTGCGCGAGGGCGACTGGGTGCGCATGATCTTCCGCGTTCCCGCCCGTGGCCTCATCGGTTTCCGTACCCAGTTCATGACCGAGACCCGCGGTGCCGGCATCGCCAACTCCATCTCCGATGGCATCGATGTCTGGGCCGGCGAGATTAAGTCCCGCGCCACCGGCTCCTTGGTGGCTGACCGTACCGGCCAGATCACCCAGTACGCACTGATGCAGCTGGCTGACCGCGGCAACTTCTTCGTCGAGCCAGGCGCAGAGGCCTACGAAGGCATGGTCGTGGGTGCCAATAACCGCGATGAGGATATTGACATCAACATCACCAAGGAAAAGAAGCTGACCAATATGCGCTCTGCCACCGCAGACGCCACGGTCACCCTGGCCAAGGCCCACACGCTCTCGCTGGAAGAGGCACTGGAATTCTGTGGCAACGACGAGTGCGTCGAGGTAGCCCCAGACGTGCTGCGCGTGCGCAAGCTGGAGCTTTCCGCCACCGACCGCAAGCGCGCTGCTTCCCGCGCTAAGCAGATGAAGAAGTAATCTGCCTCGGTCTAAGTGGTGGCTGCGGTTGATGCCGCAGCCGCCGCGATAATCGCCGTCGTCTCCTGCAGTATGGTTTTTACCGCAGAGGCGGCGGCATCGTCGTATTCCACCTGTTGCTTTAATTCTTTGATGCGGTTGCGCATCTCCCGGCGTTTCATTTCGGGCGCATCCTCCTTGAGCAGGGGATAGGCCCCTTTAATCTCGCGGAGAATATCCAAGATAATCATGTCTTTGGCACTTGGTTTTTGGGTGCCGTTAAGCACCGCCGCGAGCCTCTCGCGCACCTCATCTTCTAGCGACGTATCCGTCATGATGTAACGGTCGCCGCCCAGCTGCCACCACGCGGCATCCTCAATCTCCAATTGGCCGCGGTCCTGAAAATCCTGGGCAATCTTCTCGCGCGGGGAGAACCACCCCGCCTGCAGCAGTGTCTTGACCGAGCTGGTCCGGTGCTCGTGCAGGCTATCCCATGCCCAAGAAAGCACCGGGTGCTCTGGCTTTTTTATCCGTGGCGTGCACCTTATTCTTTGCAGTTATGGCAACTGCTTCGCACAGGAGCAAATCGCTAAAAAGGCCGGCGCGCAGGGCGGTCTCGTTATTGGAAAGCACCTCCTTTTTACCGTTGTCCTTGGTAAGCAGGAGGAACATTTCTTGGCAGATGAGCGTGGTGAGGAGATCCCTTCAATGGTGATTTCGTACGAGTTTAGCGCGCAGAATCTTCGTGGGGCGGGAAGAAGGTACTAAAGTAGTCCGCGATGAAAAATAGTCTCAAGGCCCGTGCACTTGCTGCCGCTGCCGCCATCGGCCTCGCGTTTGTCAGCGGGTGTTCGGCCAATCCTGGCCCACCGCCGGTGGTAGAAGACTCGGACGAACATGAATCTACCGCCCAGGAAACGTCATCAACGACGACCGCGACGGACGATGAGCCGCCGCGCGCGGAGGAAGATAAGTCGCGGCCCACCATTTCCATCGGTGTCGATCCGCTGCGAGCCGGCCTCAACCCGCACCTGGTGGCCAATAACTCCGAGCTAGTAGATCAGATTGCGGAGCTAGTTTTGCCCTCAACGTTCCACTGGGGACGCATGGATACGGACGTCCTGGAATCTGCCGCGGAGGTCACCGCGCCGGAGGGCGTGGCCCAGCGGGTGCGCTACGTTATTGCCTCTCCCGCGCAGTGGTCCGATGGCACCCCGATTTCCGGCGCGGATTTCAGCTACTTGTGGAAGAAAATGACCACGACCGCAGGCGTTAAAGACCCTGCGGGCTACCGCGCCATTTCCGCGGTGACCACATCCGATGGCGGACGTGTGGTCACGGTAGATTTTGCAGAGCGGGTTAAGGATTGGAAGCAGCTATTCAATCAGCTCCTTCCCTCGCACCTGCTGCAAAATTCCGATTTTGATTCGGTACTGGCCAATGACATCCCCGCCTCCGCCGGCCGCTTCTCGGTCGATAGCGTGGACCGCAGCCGCGGGGTCATCACGCTCAACCGCAATGACCGCTTCTGGGGCGCCGATCCAGCTCATATCGACGTCGTCCAGCTGCGCGAGGTGCGCGATAGTACCCAGGCGCTCAATATGCTGCGCTCTGGCCAGATTGGGTTCGCGGACTTTACCCCGGGTCAAACCTCGCAGGAAGCGCTCGGCCTGCTGGGACATGTGAGCGATAAGACGGTTACCCGCCCGCGCCAGCTGCGCTTGCACATGTCCACCGAGCAAGGAGCCTTGGAGGACGCCGCCGCGCGGCGCGGGGTGGCCTCGCTTATCGATACCGAACAGGTCGCCCGGCTCGCCACCGGCCGCGCGTCCAACCTGAAAGCCGGGCATAATCCGGTCTCAGGGGAGGCAAACCTGACGGCCCTGCGCGAACGCGCCAGCAAGAAGCCTATCCGCTTCGCCGTCGATCCGACCAGCCCCACGGCTTTGGCTGCGGCAAATACGCTTTACGATGTCCTCGAGGCCCACGGCATCCCCGCTGAGGTCACGACCGACCGGCTCACCACCATTACCTCTAAGCTGCTTCCTGAAGGCAAGGTGGATGCGGTGGTGACCTGGGAGGATATCACCCTAACCTCGCTCTCGGCCGCGAATGTCTTCACTTGCGCCGAAGACCAACCGCTCGCCGGGGACCTCTCCGGGTTCTGCCCCGACAATGCCGCCGAAACACGCATGGACATTCTCTCCGGAAAGATAAGCCCTTCCACCGCGCTGGGGCGAATCCGCGAGATCAATGCCCAGGACGTGTTATACGTCCCGCTCTTAGATGAAACGCGTGTGCACGCGCTAGGGGAGGGTATTGTAGGCCCCGGCCAAAGTATTGATGATTGGGATAAAGGACTGGTCACAGCGCCGGTTTGGAGGATAGATGAGGACTAAGGACTTGGCGGGCTACCGCGTTGTTGCAGTGCACGCGCACCCTGATGATGAGACGCTATTTACCGGCGGCACCCTCGCCACCCTGGCCGCGCGCGGTGCGCAGGTCACGGTCATCACCCTTACCCTCGGCGAGGACGGCGAGATCATCGGTGCGCCTTACCAAGGCCTGGCCGAGCACCACCAGCTCGGTGGCTTCCGCGCCCGCGAATTGGCCTGCGCCCTCTCCGCTTTAGGAGTGGAGGGTATCCAACTGGGAGGATTCGGCCACTTCCACGATTCCGGCATGGTGGGATCGCCCTCCCACGGCAACCCCCGCGCGCTGGTCAATCGCTTGGATGAGGCGGTAGATCTGCTCCGCGCGGAATTAGATGTACTCAAACCACACGCCATCTTGACCTATGGACCAGACGGCGGCTATAACCACCCGGACCACGTTGCGGTGCATAGGGTGGTGGAAAAGGCGGCATCGGCAAGCACGCGCATTTGGTGGGCGATTTTTGACCGCGCCGCCAATTACGCCGGCCTGGAGACCCTCGACGCGCCCGCGGGCTGGCGCAAACCCGGTGCCGCGTACCTGGATAATTTCACCACCGCCGGCGCCGACCTAAGCTTTGCGCTTGACGATGCCGCCCTCCACGCCAAACGCGCCGCCATGCGCGCCCACGCCACGCAAATCTGGCTGGCCGATGGCAGCACCACCGCCACCAACCCCGAGGCCGCCGTCGCCGCTGTCCACGACCCCGCCGCGGTGCCCGGGGCCTACTGCCTGTCCAATAGATTGCTCATGCCGTTGCTGCGTGCCGAATACTTCCAACTCGGCCGGGGCGAGCCCGCAACCGACCTCCTGGGGGAGCTGTAATGCGCGCTGATTTTAGCCGCGGCGAGCAGGTTACAGGCCTTATCTGGCTTTCTCTCGGCGCCCTGCTATCGCTATTTCTGGAGGTCATTTACCTCACCGCCCGGATTCCGCTGGCTGATGGTGCGAGCATAGCGTTTCCCATCACCATCCTCATCGCCGCGGCCTTCAACGTGGTGCTAACCCGCACCGCGCGGCTGTGGAGTGATCGTACTTACATCACGGCCATCCCCACCATCGTCTGGGGCCTGGGATTTTTCGCGCTTATGCTGCTGGTTCCGATTACCGGTGATGTCATCGTGGGCAATAATATTCTCAGCTTGCTCCTGCTTTTGGCCGGAATCGGCGGCGGCGTTTGGCCTTTCCTAAAGCAGAAGTGACATACTATATTTCATCCCCAAACCCATGAAATCAGGAAGATTCAAGGATTCTCCATGACTTATACAATCGCTCAACCTTGCGTTGATGTAATGGACCGCGGCTGTGTTGAGGAATGCCCCGTCGATTGCATTTATGAAGGCAAACGCATGCTCTACATCCACCCAGATGAGTGCGTGGACTGCGGTGCCTGCGAGCCCGCATGCCCGGTAGAAGCCATCTTCTACGAGGATGACGTTCCCGATGAGTGGATCGATTACAACGATGCCAACGCAGCATTCTTCGATGACTTGGGCTCTCCCGGTGGAGCGGCAGCCCTCGGCCCGCAAGATTTCGATGCGTCAATGGTAGCCGCGCTGCCCCCACAGAATCAGGAGTAATTCATGGCCCGCACACCGCTAGGACAATCGCTTCCGGATTTTCCCTGGAACTCGCTGGCTGGCGCCAAAAAGAAGGCACAGGCGCATCCAGATGGAATCGTTGACCTTTCGGTGGGCAACCCCGTAGATCCGGTTGCCCCCGGCGTGCAGCTGGCGCTGTCCTCTGCCGCCGAGGCCCCCGGATACCCGCAAACGCAGGGCACACCCGAGCTGCGCGAAGCCATCGCCTCCGCCCTGCGCCGCCGCTACCGCATGGACGTGGACCGCGTCCTGCCCGTAGTGGGCACGAAGGAGGCCATCGCGTGGCTGCCCACCCTGTTGGGCATGCGCGGCGAGACCGTCGCCTTCCCCTCGGTGGCCTATCCCACCTACGAGGTCGGCGCCCTTCTCGCCGGGGCCACTCCGCTGCGCGCTGACGACGACTTTCAGGATGCCTCCCTGGTATTCATCAATTCCCCGTCCAACCCCACCGGCCGCGTAGCTGGGGTAGAGGAGCTGCGCCGCATCGTGGCCTGGGCCCGCTCGACCGGCGCAATCATCGCCTCCGACGAGTGCTACATGGGCTTGGGCTGGAATGACGACAACCCGCCGGTATCCATCCTGGATCCGCGCGTGACCGACGGCGATAATACCGGCCTTATCGCCATGCATTCGCTGTCCAAGTCCGCGAATATGGCCTCCTACCGCGCCGGATTCTTCGCCGGCGATAACGATCTCATCACGGAGCTCTTGGAGCTGCGCAAGCACGCCGGGCTCATCGTGCCAGGCCCGATTCAGGCAGCGATGGTGGCCGCGCTTGACGATGACCCCACCGAAGCCCTCCAGCGCCAGCGCTACGCTGCGCGCCGCGCCGAATTGATGCAGGCGCTTATCAAGGCGGGCTTTACCATCGACCACTCCGATGCTGGCCTGTACCTCTGGGCCACCCGCGGCGAAGACTGCCGCGAGACCATCGACTGGTTGGCTTCCCTGGGCATCCTCGCCGCACCTGGCGATTTCTACGGCCCCTCGGGCGCACAACACGTGCGCATTGGCTTAAACGGCACCGACGAGCGGGTGCGCGCCGCCGTCGAACGCCTCGCCAGTGCCTAACTCGCCTCGCGCCTTTCGCCCGCCTGCGCGGGAGGGGATTTCTTCCCGCAAGGTGGTTCTGCGCGAACGCGTTCCGCGCGAGGGCGACTACTGGGCCGCCCGCGCGGGCGATTCGCCCTTTCCAGAGGGAACGCTTCTTCCCGCGGGCGCGGTTCTTTCGCGCCCCATCCCCGCGTGGTATCACCCCTCCGTCCCGCCGGAGGAGCCGATTCCCTTTGACTACTGCGTAGTCCACGCGGATGAAGATATCATTGTTGCCGATAAGCCGCACTTTCTTCCCACCACTACGAATGGCCGCTTGCAGCGCGAAACCCTGCAAACCCGGCTGCGCGTAGACTTCGGCGAAGACGATATCGTGCCGCTTCACCGCCTCGACCGCCTCACCGCCGGCCTTGTCATCTGCTCGCGCAATCCCGCCACGCGGGCTGCCTACCAGCGCATTTTCCTGGAGGGGAGGGCGGTGAAGAGGTATAGGGGCATCGTCAAGCAGCCGCTTTTCTGTGACGAGGAAATTCAGCTGCCCATGTACAAGCCGCGGGGCAGCAGGCAGGTGCTCGTGGCCGATAATGGCACGCCTACCTCGACGTATGTGCGCGCTGCGGGGCGGGAGGTGACTATGTGGCCGCGGACTGGGCATACGCACCAGCTGCGGGTGCTGCTGAATCATCTTGGGCATCCGCTCATCGGCGATGACACATATCCCGCGCCGCGCCCACTCGACCTCTATGACTTCTCCCGCCCGCTTTACTTGCTGCACGAAACTATATCTTTTATAGATCCTTCATCACATTCGGAGCGTCAGTTTTTCAGTTCGCGTGGCTTAGGAACTACAATCAGGTAATTACTAATCTCCGGCAAGAAAGGCGGCCCATGGCAGACCTCAGCGTTGCGCGCTTTGCGTCCAATTTTGGGCAATTCCTCAAGTTTGGTCTTGTCGGCGGCTCGGGAACCGCGGTCAACCTCTTCGTGTATTTCCTCGCGCAGAAACTCTTTGGCGCGGCGGATATCTTTGCCGAAGATCCCTTCATGAACCTCTTCGGTTCTGCATTCCACATTCGCTGGTACCACGTCTTTGCCACCATCTCCTTCCTCGTAGCCAATACCTGGAACTACCAGCTCAACCGCATGTGGACCTTCCGTACCGTGTCCAAGGTGTCTTGGATTCGCGGTTTCTTCCCGTTCCTTTTGGCGGGAATCGGGGCGTTTATCGTCAGTCAGGTCATCCTGACGTTGCTCATGAACCCCAACTCGCCCGTGGGTCTGCCCACCGATGTCTTCGATAACTCCACCGGATTGCGCACCAAGTCCTATTGGGCGCAGACCATTTCCATTGTCGTTGCGATGCCCATCAACTTCATTATCAACAAGCTCTGGACGTTCCGCTCCAAGCCGAATAAACCCGTCGTCGTCGACGAGGTCGCGCCGGTTTAACCCCCGCTCTTGGCTCGGCCCGCCGCCCCGCTCTGGCTTTGGCGGGGCAGCTTCCGTCCCAGCCGCCCTTCGCGCTCACCAGCGTGGGCTGCTGGGGTCTTTTTATGCCGCCGGTGAGCGGCAAGGGCGGGGAGGGGCATCGCCAAGCAAGTGCGCCCGCGACACTCATCCCTTCGCGCTCACGCTGGAGTACTGTTCATCGACGCCATGTTTGCTCGGTGAGCGGCAGGGGAGCGTTCGCCCTTCGCGCTCACCGGCAATAGTTACCGCCGGCGACACCTCTTGCTCGTGAGCGCGAAGGATGGGGAGGCTGGGAGCTGCTGACGCCGGGCCCCCTTCGCGCTCACGGGGAGCAGCATACGAAGACCACCCGCCGTCCGCGGTGAGCGCGAAGGGCGGGTGGCGGTGTCCCCGAAGGTGGGAGGTGGGGGACTAGTCCTCGAGGTTAGCGTCGTGGCGGCATCGGAAAGCGCGAAGGCGTGGTAGGCAATGCCGGCGAAGTAGAGGAACATCGGGATGAGGTAGAGGGGCGGTTACCGTTCGGTTGGGGTGGTGATGTGCCTGCGCATCCAGGTGGTGCTGTGGGAAGTGCCGGCGATGGAGGGGATGATGGTGAGCAAGGCGAGGAGCCTGAGGCGGCCGGGAGCACCATGCGAGGATGTCGCGCTCGATTTGGTTGAGGGACATGCTGGCGATGGCGTTAATCATGTTGTCCAGCTCCAAAGATTTCTTCGACTGTTTTGTCTAGCTCGTAGCAGATGTCCAGCGCGAGGTGCACGGACGGGGAGTTGTTGCCGTGTTCGATATTTGCGATAGTTTGCCGGGAGACGCCGACGCGCACTGCTAGTTCGCCTTGCGACCATTCGCGCCAGCGCCGCCACTTGCGGACCATGTTGGGTTGTCCGGCCACATCATCACCTCTCTTGTCATGGTTACGTGACCTAATGTGAAAGGAAACTTGACACTATGACAAGGATTAAACACACAGATGCCAGTGCCAATACGGCTGCGTGGCGGAAGTGGGAAGCTGTGGCTTGCGGCCTTTGAGCAGGTCACGGGTGGCTTTGATGAGGAGGATGACTTGGTCAAGGTGGTGCCTGACGTCATCGGCAGTAAAGCGCAAAACCGTGTACCCATGCGCGGTCGCGGCGTTCTGTTTGGAGCGGTCGGCCTGGAACGCGATGCTGTGGTTGTGGTAGGTCCAACCATCGATTTCCACGATGAGCTTGCCCATCAGTAGGTCGAAGCGGTAGCCACACACTAGGGCGTTGTGAATAGGGAAAATGCCTTCGGTGCGCAGGGCACGGCTCACCTTCCGCTCCGGCGGACTATCCGCGCCGATGGCGGAGAGTCGAATCGTCTCTTTCAACGCGCGCGGTGTCCGGCCCATTCGCTTGCGGTCCCGCTCCAGCCGGCCGGGTCCCTTTTCGCCGCGATAGAACTCCTCCAGCAGTGGGCCACAGGCTCTAGCAATCTTGCGAGCAGCCCACAGAACCTGAACCACCGGAAGCCCTTTGACCAGTCTCGTTGCCTTGAGTCGAGAATGTGAAACCCGGAAATTCTTACCCCGCAGCGTGCGCGGTCCCTCTGCCTCCAGCGGAAACGTCAGCGGCCGGTCGAGGTGAATCTCCTGCGCGGTCTTTCCCGTAAAATAAATACGACTGAGCCCATGCGCCAGCGCCTTCGCCACGGCCAGCGGCGTCCATTCATCGGTATAAATCCCCCGGTGAACGCGGTACAGTTTGCCCGCGCGCACCCGCCGCCGAATCGCGTCCTTGCCCAGCCCCTGTTCGCGCAACTGCTTGGTTGTCCATGCCCCCATGGCTTCAACTTAAAAAGCGGCCGCCTCCTCGTCCAGACGGGGTCCGACAGCCTGTGGATAACCCGCCTATTTTGAGGTTTCGCGCTCTCTTTTCCTCGCCGCTCTGTGGATAACCTCCTTCCACCCTCCCTTCGTGCTCACCGGCGGCCAGGCGTGGGCCCTTAAGCGGCCCCTGGTGAGCGCGAGGGTGAGTGTGCCGGCCAGCCCCCTTTCACGCTCACCGCTTCCGCTTTCCGATGCCCATTTCGCCTCCCCATGAGCGCGGAGGACGGCCCCCACATCCGTCGCGCTCACTGAGAGGTGAAAACGGAACACCCCGCCCTGCGCCGGTGAGCGCGAAGGGCGGGGAGGCAGGCGTGAGGGCGGGGCGGATGCGAACGGTGGAGGTAGATGCGAGGTGGTGTAGGGCGCCAAGGGTAGGGCTGGAGACAAAAGCTAGGTCAGCGGAAGCGTGGAGGTCGGGTCGATGCCGCGAGCCTTGGAATTGAGCACGCCCGCGATGGCGAGCACCGCGAACATGGCGGCGGCGGAGAGGAGTTGGGTGCGGGCGGTGGCATCGGTAAGCATGAGCACCGCGATGGCCGCGAAGAGGGCGAGGGCGAACCAGGTGAGGTAGGGGAAGGCCCACATGCGGATGGGAAGGGGATGCAGGGCCTCGAGTTGGCGGCGCAGGCGCAGCTGGCTGACGGCGATGAAGACCCACACGACGAGCAGGGAGGCGCCGGCGGCGTTGAGCATGAAGGTGAGCAACCAGCCAGTATCGGCGTAGTTGAGCACGACCATGAGCGCGGAAAGTGCAACGGATAGGGCGATGGCGGTGGTGGGTACGCCCTCGGTATTGGTGGCGGCGAAAATGCGTGGAGCCTCGCCGCGGGAGGCGAGCGAGTGCATCATGCGGGAGGAGGCGAAGATTTGCGCGTTGAAAGCGGATAGCAGCGCGAGGACGATGATGACCTCCATGATGCCGGCGGCACCGGGAATGCCGGCGCGGTCGAGGACCATGGTGAACGGCGATTCGGCGGCGGTGGAGGCGGCGTCCAGGCTGGAATAGGGAAGCAGGAACGTGATGACCAGGACGGAGCCCAGGTAGAACACGGAGATCCGCAAGATGGTGGAGCGCACAGCGTTGACCAGGGACTTTTCGGGGTCCTCGGATTCGGCGGACGCGATGGCGACGACCTCGATGCCGCCGAAAGCGAAGGCTACGGCGAGCAGGCCGGCGGCGACGCCGCCGAGGCCGTTGGGCATGAAGCCATCGGCAAGGAAGACGGATGTGCCCACGAAAGTGTGGCCCGGCAGGAGGCCGAAGATGAGGAGGGCGCCGATGATGAGGAAGGCGATGATGACGACGACCTTGATGAGAGCGAACCAGTACTCAAATTCGCCGAAGGTGCGCACGCGCAGCAGGTTGACGAGGCCGAAGACGGCGACGCAGATGGCGGCGGGTATCCAGGGAGGCACGTCGAACCACGAGCCGATGAAACCTGCGGCGCCGGTGATTTCTGCGCCGAGGACGGCGACTGTGGCGCACCAGTAGATCCACCCTTGGGTAAAGCCCGCCCAGCGGCCGATGCCGTGCTCGGCGTATTCGGAAAAGGAGCCGGAGGCGGGGATGACCGTTCCCATCTCCCCAAGCATTTGCATCACGAGGATGGCGAGGAAGCCGGCGATCACGTAGGCGATGATCACCGCTGGGCCGGCGGCGGAAATGCCGACGCCCGTGCCGAGGAAGAGACCGGCGCCAATGGTGGAGCCAAGCCCCATCATGGTCAGGTGGCGGACCTTCAGGCCAGAACCAAGGGTAGAAGAGTTATCAGACACTTCTCCATGGTATTTCTCGGCCGCAGGGCACTGGAATTGGGGTGGCGTTAATTCTTGTGGAGGTCCTCGTTCAGTGCGACGGCCTCAGCATTCCACTCCACGGCCTCGACGGCACCGAAGACGGAATTGCGGCGCAGCAGCAGGCCGGAGGCGCCGGAGAGCTGGGAACCCTTAACGGCCTCGCCATTGCCGACGCCCAGGGCCTCAGCCACCTTGCCAAAGACGGCGACCTTGGTACCGGCGGTGACGTAGAGGCCGGCTTCGACAACGGCGTCATCGCCAAGCGAAATGCCGATGCCCGAGTTAGCGCCGAGCAGGCAGCGCTCGCCGATGGAAATAACTTCCTTGCCGCCGCCGGACAGGGTGCCCATGATGGAGGCGCCGCCGCCAATATCGGAGCCATCGCCCACGACGACGCCCGCGGAAATGCGGCCTTCCACCATGGAAGCGCCCAGGGTACCGGCGTTGAAATTGACGAAGCCCTCGTGCATGACCGTGGTGCCCTCTGCCAGGTGGGCGCCCAAGCGGACGCGATCGGCATCACCGATGCGCACACCGGAGGGGACAACGTAGTCCACCATGCGGGGGAACTTATCCACGGAGTAGACCACGACGGGGCCGCGGGAGGCGAGGCGGCCGCGCACCATCTGGAAATCGGAGACGGCGCAGGGGCCGTAGTTGGTCCAGACCACGTTGTTGAGGTGGCGGAAGATGCCGTCCATGTTGAGGCCGTGCGGTTTTACCTCACGGTGGGAGAGCAGATGGAGGCGCAGGTAGGCGTTGTAGGTATCGGTAGGTGCCTCGTCGAGGTCAGCGATGGTGGTTTCCACCGCCACGCGAGCCACGCCGCGCTCTTCATCGGGGCCGACGAGGGCGGAGAACTGCTGCGGAGTCTCCTCCAGACGCGTCGTGCCGGTGGTCTCTACTTGCTTATCGGTATGAACTGCTGGGAACCAAACGTCCAAGACGGTGCCGTCGTGGGTAATGGTTGCCAGGCCACGTGCGGATGCAGAAGTCATGGTGGCTAGCTTAGCAATTACTGCCGAACTTGTTCGCGCTTGTCCGCGGGAACCACGAAGGACAAGGCGACGAGCGCGGCAAAGAGGATGATGACGGCGATGACTTGGTTGCGGGCGGAGGGGTCAAAGAGCATGAAGATAGTCAGCGCGGCCAGCGCGGTGGCGGTCGCCCACGGTAGCCAGGGGTAGCCGGGCACGCGGATGTCCGTGAGCTCGCCGTTCGCCTTCAACTGCGGGTGCAGCTTGAGGAAGGAGGCGACGATGAAGGTCCACACCACCAAGAGGCAGCCGCCGACGGCGTTGAAGAGGAAGGCCAGCAGTCCCGGCGGGTTCCAGAACTGGAGGCCCACCGAGGCGAAGGCGAAGATCATGGACAAGATGACGGCGTTGATGGGGGAGCCGGAGTGGTTGGTCTTGAGGAAGAACTTTGGCGCGCAGTGGTCCTTGGCCATGTCGAAGACCAGGCGAGAGGTGGCGTAGATCTGCGCGTTGAAGGCGGACAGGAGGGCCAGCGCGATGATGGCCTCCATGAAGCCGGCGGCGAAAGGAATCTTGGCGGCCTCGAGCACCAAGGTGAACGGTGAATTGGCGGCGGCGTCGGCATCTTGGATCTGGCTAAACGGCAAGGCCATGGTGATGACCACGATGGAGCCGATGTAGAAGATCATGATGCGCACGATGATGGCGCGCACCGCGGTTGCCACGTTGCGGGCTGGATCCTCGGACTCGGCGGCTGCGATGGTCACCAGCTCGATTCCACCGAAGGCGAAGGCCACGGCCAGCAGGCCCGCTGCGAAGCCGGGCATGCCATTGGGTAGGAAGTTATCGGTGAAGTTGGTTCCAGCGCGGGAGAGATCCATGCCGGGCAGGATGCCGAGTGCCATGAGGATGCCGACAACGAGGAAGGCGATGATGACGGCGACCTTGATGATGGCAAACCAGAACTCGAATTCACCGAAACCGCGCACTGCGGCGAAGTTCACCACGGCGAAGAAGGCCACCGCGATAAGCGCGGGAATCCACGGTGCAATATCGAACCAATTGCCGATGATTGCTGCGGCACCGGTGATTTCCGCGCCCATGACCATGATGAGCATGAACCAGTAGATCCAGCCCATCGTAAAGCGCGCCCAGTGGCCGAAGGCCTGGCCGGCGTAGGTGGAAAAGGAACCGAGGGAGGGACGCGCTGCGGCTATTTCCCCGAGCATCCACATGATGAGCGCGATGAGGATGCCGGCGACGGCATAAGAGATGAGCACCGAGGTGCCGGAGATTTGGATTCCCAATCCGACGCCCAAGAAGAGACCGGCACCCACCGCGGAGCCAAGGCCCATCATGGTGAGGTGTCGCGATTTCAATTGTGTGGCTTCGGCCATAATTACCACCTTGTGAGAGGTTATTTTTTGCAGTGAAGTGAACATTACACAATGCAACGGACCCAGCGGGGCGCTACCATGGCGGCTTGTGACTTTAGATCTATATGCCGACCCCATTGAAGTGACCAAGGCGCTAGTCGATATCCCAAGCCCCTCCCACCACGAGGAGGCCATCGCGGATGCGGTGGAAGAAGCCCTGCGTGGTCTAGACGTGGAGGTCGCCCGCTTTGGCAATACCGTGTGTGCGCGCACGAACCGCGGGATGGATTCCCGCGTGATTCTTGCAGGCCACATCGATACCGTTCCATTGGCAGATAACGTACCGCATCGCATGGACACCGCCGAAGATGGTGCCGAGATCATGTTCGGCTGCGGCACCGTGGACATGAAATCCGGCATGGCAGTATACCTCAACGCCTTTGCTCACCTGCATGAATCGGAAGAGCTCCAGCATGACCTGACCGTCATTGCGTATGAGGGCGAAGAGGTATCCACTGAATTTAATGGGCTGGGCCACTTGCAAAAGGATCACCCCGAGTGGTTGCAGGGCGATTTTGCGCTCCTCGGCGAGCCCTCCGGCGCAATGGTCGAGGCCGGCTGCCAGGGTACGATTCGCCTGCGCGTGACGGCGCATGGCACCCGCGCGCACTCGGCCCGCGCGTGGCTCGGCTCCAACGCCGCGCACAAGCTCGCCCCCGTCATGACCCGCATTGCGGACTACGAGCCGCGCGAGGTCACCATCGATGGCTGCACCTACCGCGAGGGCCTGAACATCGTCCACCTGGAGGCCGGCGTGGCCACCAATACCTTGCCGGACGAGGCATGGATGTTCGTCAACTTCCGCTTCGCCCCGGACCGCAGTACGGAGGAGGCGTTGGAGTACATGAAGGGGGTCATCGGCAAGCATGAGGACGTCACCATAGAGATCGATGACATCGCCGGTGCCGCCCTGCCTGGCCTGGGGCAGCCTGCGGCACGCGCGCTTGTCGATGCCGTCGGCGGCAACGTCCGCGCCAAGTTCGGCTGGACCGATGTCTCGCGCTTTGCTGAGATAGGCATTCCCGCCGTAAATTTCGGTGCCGGCGATCCTGGCTTTGCGCATAAGAAGGACGAGCAGGTGCCCACGGCGCAAATCACTGAAGTTTCTACCGCACTGCTTAATTACTTGAAGGGATAAAAATGACCCCTGACCACATGCGTACCCTGCGCGGCCCGCTCTTGCTGCGCAGCGAGGGAGAACAAGGCTCCACCTTTGACCAGCGCCTGCTGGAATCCGGCGCGGACCACGAGTGGCAGCACGCCGATCCGTGGCGCGTGCTGCGCATCCAAGGCGAATTCGTCGCCGGCTTTGATGCGCTGGCTAAGCTGCCCAAGGCAGTGACGGTTTTTGGCTCCGCGCGCACCAAGCCTGAGGATGCGAGCTATCAGATGGCCGAAGAACTCGGCCGCAAGCTCGCTGAATGCGCCTACGCCGTCATCACCGGCGGCGGCCCCGGCATCATGGAGGCGGCGAATAAGGGTGCGCACGAGGGCGATGGCCTCTCGGTGGGACTCGGCATCGAATTGCCGCACGAGCAGGGCCTCAATAAGTACGTGGACTTGGGCCTGAACTTCCGCTACTTCTTCGCCCGCAAGACCATGTTCTTGAAGTACTCCCAGGCCTTCGTCTGCCTGCCCGGCGGCATGGGCACCATGGATGAGTTCTTCGAGGTTCTCTGCATGGTTCAAACCGGTAAGGTCACTAACTATCCCATCGTGCTCATGGGTACAGAGTACTGGTCTGGCCTGCTGGAATGGATTAAAAATACCCTCGCCGCCGGTGGGTATATCAACGAAGACGACCAAGGCCTTTTCCTGCTTACCGATGACCCCGATGAGGCCGTCGCCCATATCATCGAGCGCCACAAGGTGATGAGCGATAAACGCATTAGGGAGCCGCGTTGAGCCTCGCGCGCGTGATGGCGATAGTCAATCGCACCCCGGATTCCTTTTATGACAAGGGGGCCACCTTTGACATGGACCCCGCCCTCAAGCGCTGCGATGAGGCCATTGTGGCGGGAGCCTCCATCATCGATATCGGCGGAGTCAAGGCCGGACCGGGCGAGGAAGTGGATAGCGCGGAAGAAATCGACCGCGTCGTGCCCACCATCGCCCGCGTGCACGAGCGCCACCCGGAGGTACTTATTTCCGTCGACACTTGGCGCAGCGAGGTCGCCGAGGCCGCCATCGCCGCTGGGGCAGGGCTGGTCAATGACACCTGGGCCGGCTGGGATCCGCAGCTTATCGAGGTCGCCGGCCACCACCGCGTGGGCTACGTGTGCTCGCATACCGGCGGGATTACCCCGCGCACCCGCCCGCACCGAGTCCACTTTGATGATGTCGTCGCTGACGTCGTTGCAGAGACCACCGCCCTGGCGGAAAAGGCCGCGGGGCTTGGCTGCCCCGAAGCTCTCACCTTCATCGATCCCACGCACGACTTTGGCAAAAACACCTATCACGGCCTAGAGCTCCTGCGACGTATCGACGAGATCGTCGCTACCGGCTGGCCCGTGCTCATGGCGCTATCCAATAAGGACTTCGTGGGCGAGACCCTCGCGCGCGGAGTAGGAGACCGCGTCGCCGGAACGCTCACCGCCACGGCCTGGGCCGCAGCGCACGGGGTGGCCGCCTTCCGCGTCCACGAGGTCGCTGAGACGGTCGACGTCATCCGCATGACCGCCGCCATCCAGGGCACGGCCACGCCCCTTGACACCACGCGCGGGCTCGCATGAGCGTTTCCGTCATCATCCCGGCGCTCAATGAGGAATCCACCGTGGCCGGCGTTATCCGCGCCTGCCTTGCCGATGACCCCCTCGAAGTGCTCGTCATCGATGCCGACTCCACCGACGAGACCGCCGCAGTGGCGCGCGCCGCCGGTGCCGATGTGCGCAATTGGCGCGATATCCTGCCCGAACCGCCGCGCCCCGGCAAGGGCGAATCCCTCTGGCGCGGGGTCGCCGCCGCGCGCGGAGACATTGTCGTATTTATCGACGCCGACCTAGAATCCGCTGCGCCCGGCATGGTCACAGCACTCGCGGCGCCCTTTGAGGATCCCAGCGTAACCATGGTCAAGGCCCGCTATCGCCGCAGCCTCAACGGCCAACCCACCGGCGGCGGGCGCGTGACCGAACTCACCGCAAAGCCACTCATCCGGCAGTTCTTCCCAGAGCTAGCCCACATCGATCAGCCCTTGGGCGGCGAGTACGCGATCCGCCGCTCTGCCGCGCTAGAGGTGCCCTTCGTGGAGGGCTATGGGGTGGAAGCGGGGCTGCTGGTGGACATCGGCAAGCGCGGCGGGCTGACAGAAGTCGACCTAGGCACTCGAGTCCACCGCAACCGGCCGCTTCATGAGCTGGCACCGATGGCGGATATCGTGGCGCGCACGCTGCTCTCGCGCGCCGGGGTGGGAGCGCCAATTGCTCAGCGCCCGCCGCTGCTAGGTAGGATTTAAGCCATGCTGTCCTGGATTGTGCTCATCGTGGTGCTCATTGCGTTCATCGTGATCGGAACGTGGCTGTGGGGCTCGATTTTTGGGCCCGGGACCGTGATGGACCCGCCCGATGAGCCGCAGAAGGTGTTGGAAAATAACCGCGCCGCCGCAGCTCAGGGCCGTTTTGAGGACGTGCAATTCGAGGTCGTCCCGTGCGGGTACCGCCAGGATCAGGTCGATGATCTGCTCGCGCAACTTGAGCAAGAATTAGCGGCCGCGCGGAAAAGCGGGCAAAAAGGGACTAAGCTGGATAGAAACGAAGATAGTTAAGGAGCCCTACTATGGCAGCAATGAAGCCACGTACCACTGGCGGCGAAATGGAAGCGGTGGTGGAATCCCGCAAGATCGTCATGCGCATCCCTTCTGACGGCGGCGGGCGCATCGTTATCGAGCTGAACAAAGAAGAGGCCGCGGAGCTCGGTTCTTTGTTGACCGAGGTTTCTAGCTAGTCTGGATACATGCTTTCTCATATCGTCGATATTCTGGCCGATCCAAACGACGGCACGGCGCTTTCCGGCGCCGATGATTTTTCCCGCCTCGTTTCGGACTCCGGCCATTCCTTTGATGTGGCCAAGCAAGGGTATGTGACCTTAGCGGCCGGTGCTGGCCTCAAGCACAAGGGCGATGACATGGATATGGTCAACGCCCGCGAAGCGTACCTAGCCACCGGCCATTTCGCGCCCTTCGTCGAGTCTGTGACCGGCGCGGTGCAAGACGCGCTCGACGCTAGTTCGCTGTCTGCATCTACGCCCGCTTCGCTCCTCGAGGTCGGCGCCGGAACCGGCTACTATCTAGCCCACACGCTTGATTCCATCGACGGCGCGCGCGGCGTCGGGCTCGATATTTCCCCGCACGCAGCCAAGCACCTGGCCAAGTGCCACCCACGCGTGGGTGCCGTGGTTGCCGATGTCTGGCAGCAACTTCCCATCCGCGATGAATCCATCGATGCCATTTCCGTGGTCTTCGCCCCGCGCAACCCATCCGAATTCCAGCGCGTCCTCGCCCCCGGCGGCCAAGTCATCGTCCTGACCCCAGGCGCCGGACACCTCGATGAGCTGCGCGAACCCCTCGGCATCCTCGGCGTAGAAGAGGGCAAGGTTGACCGCATGTATGAGCAGGCGGAAGGCCACCTCGAGCAAGCCGCCGATCCGGTTGATATTTCCTTCCCCATCCAGTTGGACAAGGCGGCTATCGCCGCACAGGTAGGAATGAGCCCGTCCGCTCGCCACATCAGCGCCGACGAGCTCGCCGAGCGCATGGCCGCCCTTCCTCCCACGCTGACGGTCACCGCCCGAGCCCGGCTGGACCGCCTCCGCGCCGTTTCCTAATCGCACACCTGCCTCGCGGCAACCTGTACCGCCCTTCGCGCTCACCAGCAGCGCGCGGGGCGGTTCTTTTTCGCTTCCGGTGAGCGCGAAGGACGGGTGTGGAATCGGCCAGTCACCGTACCCTCCCTTGGCGCTCACGAGGAACAGCTTGCCGATGCCCCTCCACCTTGCCCGTGAGCGCGAAGGGCGGGTGGTACGACAGGACGGTGGGTGACGGAAAACGAGGGTGCAGAATGCGGCTAAGGACAGCATCATTTGAGCCGTGCGGTCGGTCCTGGGGTCAGATGGAAGGAATACCCGCCCTTCGCGCTCACGGCGAGCACATTCTGGTGGCTGGAGTCTCTTGCCGGTGAGCGTGAAGGGCGAGTGAGCGGTTGGCCGGCTACCGTACCCTCCCTTGGCGCTCACGGGGAGCTGCCTGCCGATGCCCCTCCGCCTCGCCGGTGAGCGCGAAGGGCGGGGCCGAAAGGCGCGTGGCGACAGGCTTGGGCAGAAAGGCGGGGGCCGAGAGGCGGGTGGCCGGGAAGGAGGGCAGCAGTATTAGAGCTTGGAGCCGGAGCGTTGCCAGTCTTGTTCGATGACTGCATCACCGGTGGTCTCGACGTCCATGCCGGAGCAGCCGCCGTCGAAATAGACGCGGGAGGCCATGGCGATGAGGCCTCCGTCGACGAATACCTCTACCGTGGAACCGTCTTGGATGATGGTGAGGGTATCGGAGTCGCCATCGGCAAGCGTGGCTGTGGCGGGAGCGGAATCAGCGAAGAAGTGGTCGAAGGCCTTGTTCATGGAACGATCGAGGTTGATTTCCTCGCCGGAGTGGCAGATGGTGGCGGCGGGGTCGCCGTTGCCATCGAGAAGGGTGATGGTGACACTGGAGCCGGTGGGAACCTCCATGACGCCGGTCCAGGAGCGCGCGTAATCCGAAAGCTTGACCGCCTCGGGCAGGCCGGTGGCCGGTGCCTGGTACAAGACGCCGCCCTCGAGCGTGACCTGGCGCGGCAGGGAGAGGGCATTCGACCAGCCTTCGGCATCCCAAGAGGCGTGTTGGGTGGCGTCGTCGCCGCGGCCATTGCCGTTGAGAAGGCCGAGGATGACGGCGCGCTCGTAGCGCCTTTCTTCAGGGATCGTGCCTGCGGTGGCGTTGGTATTGCGCGGGCGGGAGAAATCGTGGCCGAAGTCCACGCGGCGGAATCCGGAAACCACCGTGAAGGTGGTGTCTTCCAGCTGACCCACGAGGTAGCCGGAAACATCGCGGCCGTCGCGCTCGAGTGTGACAAAGAGGACGTCGTAGATTTCTTCGTCGACTTCATCGCGCAGGCGCACGATGCGCGGGGAAACCACCGGAGGAATAGGGGAATTGGCAGGCACTTCGCCGTCGAGGAAGCCTGGGTCGCCCTCAAAGGTAAGGCTACCGCGCAGGGACCATGAGATGCCGTCATGGCTTTCTAGAATGACCGGCTGCGGGGTTTCGGTGCGGCCAGAAAGCGCCAACATGAGCCAGCCCTTGTGGCCGTCTTCGCGGTCATCGGTGGCCCAATCGGGCACGACGGAGGGCGAGCGGAACCGGGTGTGGTCGGTGGTATTGCCGGCCACCTCGCCGAAGCGCACGACGTTGGGGTCGAGGGCCGAGGAGTCATCGGAGACCTCGCAGACATCGTCGATGCCGGAATAGCGCGCGAGGCGAATGGAGGTGCCGGTCGCGGTCACGGAGGTGAAATAGAGGTTGGTAGCGTCCTCACCCTGGGCCACGGAACCCGCGCGGAGGGCGAGCTCACCGCCGACGGGTGCGAGGACATCATCGCAGTCCAGCCAGTTAAACGGCGCTTCCTCCGAATAGGTGTGTCCCCAGCGGGCGGGGGCATCGGAAGTGGGGCGATATTGATAGAACATGTGCCACGTATCGCCATCGCGAAGGACACCGGCGGGTGCATCTAGGATGCCGGCATCGGGGATGAAGTGGAGTTCGGGGCGGTGAGTCGTCACGGCATTCCTCTCTTAAATCAGGTGCGGGTTCAAGCTTGGGTTGGGGTGGCAGCCACGCCAGGGAGGAAACTCGTTGACCTGCCACGCGGTGGTTTCGCCGCCGTGCGCGGGCGAGGACTTTATGGGGCAGTGTCCGGCTGTCATGTACACCCAGAATACGGATATCTTTTAGCGCGTGCAGGGCCCTCGCTTGCCGATGCCCCCTTTAAAGCTTCGTTACCAATGTCAGCCCCGAACCCAGTGGGAGCCGGGTCACGGTGGCGCCTTCGAGTTCGCGGAGGTATTCATCGGCCTCGCGCGCGGCGGCGGTATCGCGGTCGGTGCGGGAGGTGTCGGCGACGGTGCCATCGAGAAGCGCATTGGCAAGCACGAGCGTGCCGTGCTGGTGCAGCAGGGGCCAGGCCGCCTTGATGAGGGCGGGGAGGTCGAGGGCGGCGACGTCCGCGTAAATGACCTGGTAGGCCTCGGTGGCCAGGCGCCCGAGCACGTCGAGGGGGCGCGAGGGGAGAAAGCGGCCGCGGGTGGGGGCGTAGCCTGCCTCGCGGAAGGCGGCCTTGGCGCTGCGCTGGTGCTCGGCCTCAGGGTCGATGCAGGTGAGGATGCCGTTGTCTGGCATGCCCGCGAACAGGTAGAGACCGACGACGGAGGCGGCAGGGGTAATCGCCACGGCCTGGGGGCGGTCTACCACGCCGGAGGAGGTTGCCGTCAGCGTGGTGAGAAGCTGACCGGTGGATTCATCCGGGACGGGCAGGCCGTATTCCTCGGCGTGGTCGCGGGCTCCGCGGAGAGCCGCCGAAGGCTCACTGGTGGAATCGATATAGGAGCGCAGTGCGTCATATGCGGTAGTAGTCACGATTAAGACAATAGGTAAAGTTGCGCGAAAGGGTGGCAAAAACGCGCGCAGCCAGCGAAATTGTGGTCTGTGGGAAGTATGTGACGGACTCACAGGATATTATCAGCGCAGCAGCTGGAGTTTCCGCGCCGAGTATAGAAAAATGACACCCATGACAGAAACGAAGCGCGATGCCGAGTCCGTTGCCTCCACCGATCCGAACGTGGAGTTGACCGGTACCGCGGCGTTCGATGCTGGGGAAGCCACGATGCCTTCGTGGGCCGAATTGGTGGCAGAGCACGCCGATGGCGTGTACCGCTTGGCCTACCGTTTATCCGGTGACCAGCAGGATGCCGAGGATCTCACCCAAGAGACCTTTATGCGTGTCTTCCGCTCTTTAGATAAGTACCAACCGGGTACCTTTGGAGGCTGGCTGCACCGCATCACCACGAACCTCTTTTTGGATATGGTGCGCCACCGCTCCAAGATCCGCATGGAGTCCCTACCTGAGGATTATGAGCGCGTTCCGGGTACGGATATGACCCCGGAGCAGGCCTATACCGTGGCCAACCTGGATCCCGTGCTGCAGTCCGCGCTGGATAGCCTGGCGCCGGATTTCCGTGTCGCCGTGGTTCTGTGTGATATCGAAGGCATGAGCTATGACGAAATCGCCGAAACCCTCGGCGTGAAGATGGGCACGGTGCGCTCACGCATCCACCGCGGCCGCTCCCAACTGCGTGCGGCGCTGGAAAAAGAGGCACAGACCAATGCGGAAGCGCGCATCTTGTTGCGCACGCGCTAGAATCGAATCGTTAGCTCCCCTGCCGCGTGGCAGGGGGATTAAGTGTGAGTAATCCGGCTGTGGCATGAACGTGAGGAGGGGTGTCGATGGACTCACTGCGCGGACGCCGCACCCTCTCCAGGCTCAGCGTGCGGGGTGACTTTACCCCCGCGCAGGCGAAGGCCCGGGATAAGGCAAAGGCGCGGGCGCGGCGCAGCGATTCCATCGGCCACCTCGGCCCAGAGGCCGTCGTTGCCTTCGTGGACGGGGAGATGGAGCCCAAAGCCATGCACCGCGTGCGCATCCACCTGGTCCACTGCGCGGAATGCCGCGCCGACGTGCACCACCAGCGCCATGCCTCCGAGTGGGTGCGCCACTGCAGTGATGATTCCGCGGTGAAGGCCCCACAGTCCTTATTGGCCAAACTGGCGGGAATGGCTACAGAGGGTGTGGCGCCGGGCCCCGATGCGTCGACCCCGGCGCACCGGCCGGAGCAGGATTTCCTGGATAAAGTCGAGACGGTGGTACGCGCGATTAAACACAATCAGCGCGGACAGAACTAAACGGAGGGCGAGGATTTAACCGTGTTTTCTTCCATTGGCTGGCCCGAGATTATTGTCATTGTCCTCCTCGGCATCGTCATCATCGGTCCAGAGCGCATGCCGGAGGTTATCAAGGACGTGCGCGCGGCCATCTACGCCGCCCGCAAGGCCATCAATAATGCGAAGGCCGAGCTCAACGGCGAGATGGGGTCCATCTCCGCGGAATTCGACGATATCCGTGGCCCGCTCAACCAAGCTGCACAGTGGACGCGGTTAGGCCCGAAGGGTGCTATTACCAAGGCGCTTTTCGATGGCGACGATGCCGCTTGGGACGACTTCAATCCCCAGAAGATGGCCGAAGATATCAAATCCGGCACCGCGCCGAAAGAACCCGAACAGCGCGCGCAAGACAACAATGGTGCTGCCCGGCCCACCTTTAACTATGCCGAGGTATATGGCGATACCACCGAAACCACCCAGCAGCCGCCCCAGCAACAACAAAAGCCGCAGCGCGGTGGGGAAGATTCCACCGGCGGCGGCTCTGAGTGGAGCGACGTTACCTAATACAACGCGCTCTTAGTTCACGCCCAAGTTGAGGCTCTTGCCCACGAGGGAATCGGAGCGGATGGCGAGCTTATCAGCAACTGCCCTGATTTCCTTTGCGGCAGGGGAGTCGGGTGCTTCGAGCACGATGGGTGTGCCGGCGTCGCTATTCGAGCGCAGTGACGGATCCAGCGGTACGGACGCCAGCAGCGGCACCTCGTGGCCCAGGATGACGCCGAGGCGGTCTGCGACGATCTGGCCGCCGCCTTCACCAAAGACATCCATGGTGGAGCCATCCGGCATGACCATGGCGCTCATGTTCTCAATCACGCCGGCCACGCGCTGGCGCGTTTGTTGGGAGATGGAACCGGCGCGCTCGGCTACCTCTGCTGCAGCGGCCTGCGGCGTGGTGACGATGAGCAGCTCCGCATTCGGGATGAGCTGCGCAACGGACAGCGCTACATCGCCGGTACCCGGAGGCAGGTCGAGGAGGAGGACATCGAGGTCGCCCCAGAATACGTCCGCCAAGAACTGCTGCAGCGCGCGGTGGAGCATGGGCCCGCGCCAGACGACGGGCGCGTTACCCTCCACGAACTGCCCAATCGAGATGTGCTTAATGCCGTGGGAGATGGGGGGCAGCAGCATTTCATCATCAAGCACGGTGGGGCCGTCGGTTGAGCCGAGCAGGCTGGGCACGGAGTGGCCGTAAATATCGGCATCGACAATGCCGACCTTCAGGCCCTTATCCACCAGCGCTGCGGCAAGGTTGACGGTCATCGAGGACTTGCCGACGCCACCCTTACCCGACGCCACCGCAAATACGCGGGTCGTCGAATCGGGCTTCGCAAAGGGAATCTCGGGTTCGGCCTGGCCGCCGCGTAGCTTTTGCTTCAGCTCGCGGCGTTGCTCATCGCTCATCGCGTCCATGGTCACGGTGACCTTGCCAACGCCGTCGATATCCTCGACCGCGGCACGGGTATTGGTCTCGATGGTGGACTTCATGGGGCAGCCCGCGATGGTCAGATAAATGCCAACGGTGACGTCGTTTCCTTCGATATCGACCGATTTCACCATATTGAGTTCGGTGATGGGGCGGCCGATTTCTGGATCCTGTACGTGGGAAAGAGCCTCGCGTACGGCTGATTCGGTAATAGAGCTAGACATAACTCTTGCCATCTTAGTCACGGCGCTACCTCAGGTAAACACGCCTGCACGGTAGACTCTGTGGGACGTTTAAATCCATCCGTTTGTATCGGTGAACTAGAAAAATTAGAAGGAGCACCCTCAGTGAAGCGCAGCCCCGCCCGTCGATATGCCCGCGCTACTGTTACCGCGGTGGTAGGCGCTGCGCTGCTTGCTGGCTGCTCCGACAAGGTCGAGACCAGCCCCGCTGCGGCACAATCCGAACCGGAACAGGTGCAGATCGTCGTTGACCCTGCAGAAACAGATCAGCTCATCTTAGGCGAGGTATTCCGGCAGTCGCTCTTGGAGGAAGGACGCATAGCCGAGCTGAAGAAAGAAGAAACCTTCAAAACACATGGAGGCAAGGGCAGTTCCCTAAACCCGGAAGGCAATTTTTACGTTGGGTGCACTGGCAGCTTTTTAAGCCACTTTAATCCCGGTGAGGCGCGCGATATCTCGGCGGAATATAAAAAGGCAGAAGAAGACAGTGAGCCGGGCGGGGAGGACTTCCTAGCCCGCACCCACATTGCACTCATGTCTACCTTGCCCACTCAACTTGCCACCGTCGAGCCCTCCGGCGCTCACGGTTGTGAGGATGCGCAATCAGAGCTGCCAGAAAACTTCGTGGTCATCTATAGCGATAGCCTCTTTGACCGCGAAGAGGAAAAATCCGTCGCCGCGGTCACCAAATTCATCACACAAAAAGATATCTCTGACATGGTGGAGGCGATAGAGGATGGCGAAGAGCTGAAGAAGGTCGTCCACGAATGGATGGAAGCTTCCGGAATGGACATTGTCAATGAAGAAAGCGATTCCGGCTCCTCCGGCGGCTCGGATCTGAGCAGTTCCTAAGGTATCGGTGCGGTTCGTTCTACCCACCACCCGCCCTTCGCGCTCACCGGCAGGCGCGCTTTAGCGTGCATTCGGCCTCTTCGTGATCGCGAAGGGTGGGGTAGGCGAACCGGCGAATCTAATCGTCGCACCATTTCTGCGATAGCTGCACCGCTCCCCTTGACGCTCACGGGCGGTGCTTGCCGATGCCCCTCCACCTCGCCGGTGAGCGCGAAGGGCGGGTAGGCGGCTGGCTGGAAGCGAACCTAGCGAGGCGAAGGCAACAGCGTCCATGAAATAGCATTAAGCATGAAAATGCCCCAGTGAGGAAATAACCTCACTGGGGCATTCAGCGCTGTACTGCGCTAGGTGCGGCTTCGGCGATTAAAAGCGATTAAACGTCGAAGGCCTCTTCAAGCAAGTTCTTCTGCTCAATCTGGTGCACCTTGGCGTTACCCGTAGCCGTAGAGGACTGGGCGCGGCGGGAAACGCGGACCATTTCCGGCATATCCGGAATGAGGTCGCGCAGGTGCTCGTTGTAGAACGGCCATGGGCCCTGGTTGGCGGGCTCATCCTGTACGAACCGGACCTGGGTGGCATTCGGGTACATCTCGAATGCCTCGCTCAGGCGGTTGAACGGAATCGGGTGGAGCATTTCCACGCGGACGATGGCGATGTCATCGCGGCCGTCGGCCTCGCGCTTCTTCTCCAAGTCCCAGTAGAGCTTGCCAGAAACCAGCATGATGGTCTTGACCTTGTCCGTGTCGCCGACCTTCTTGTTGTTGACGTCCACGAAGTGGGGGTCATTGATAACGGACCGGAACTTCTTGACCTCGGTGAACTCCTCAACGGAGGAGGTGGCGGCCTTGTTACGCAGCATGGACTTCGGGGTGAAGACGACCAGCGGGCGCTTCATCTCGCCCAAAGCCTGGCGGCGCAGCAAGTGGAAGTGGTTAGCCGGGGTGGACGGCTGGGCCACGGTCATGGAACCTTCCGCGCACAGCTGCAGGTAGCGCTCGATGCGGGCGGAGGAGTGGTCCGGGCCCTGGCCCTCGTAGCCGTGCGGCAGGAGGAGAACCAGGCTGGACAGCTGGCCCCACTTGGCCTCACCGGAAGACAGGTACTCATCGATGATGGTCTGGGCACCGTTGGCGAAGTCACCGAACTGAGCCTCCCATGCCACGAGGGCATCGGGGTTGCCCACGGTGTAGCCGTATTCGAAGCCCATACCGGCGAACTCGGTCAGCGCGGAGTTGTAGACCATGAACTTGCCGCCGTTGTCCTTGGACACTGCCAGGGAGTTGAGCGGGTTGTACTCGTTGCTATTGCGGGGGTCGAAGGTCACGGCGTGGCGCTGGGTGAAAGTACCGCGGCGGGAGTCCTCGCCGGCCAGGCGCACGACCTTGCCCTGGTTAGCCAGGGAGCCGAAGGCGAGCAGCTCGCCCCAGCCCCAGTCGATGCCGCCTTCGCGGACAGACTTCGCACGGTCCTTGGCCACCTTGGCCACGCGCTTGTGGTACTCGAAGTCCTCGGGTGGGTTGCCGTAGGCATCGCCAAGCTCGACCATCTCTTCTGCGGTGATGGAGGTATCCAGGCCGCGGGTGAGCTCCTGCGAGGAGGTAATACCGGTCTGTTCCTTGGGGCCGGCCTTTTCGGCTTCCTTGTGCTCGGTGAACACGGACTCCATCTGGTCGTGGAAGTCGCGTGCGGCTGCCTCGGCGTCCTCGGCAGACAGGTCGCCACGGCCGATGAGCTCGTTGGTGTAGTGCTCGCGCACCGGCTCGTGGTTCTCGATGACCGAGTACAGCTGCGGCTGGGTCATGGATGGGTCATCGGCCTCGTTGTGGCCGCGCAGGCGGTAGACCACGAGGTCAATGAAGACGTCCTTGCCAAACTGGCGGCGGTATTCTGCGGCCATCTGGCCTACCCAGACAACGGCCTCTGGGTCATCACCATTGACGTGGAAGACCGGGCAGTCAAAGCCCTTGGCCAGGTCGGTGACGTAGTGGGTGGAGCGGCCGGAATCCGGGGTGGTGGTAAAGCCCACCTGGTTGTTGACCACGATGTGGACGGTACCGCCGTTGGTAAAGCCGCGCAGCTGGGACAGGTTGATGGTCTCCTGCACGACGCCGAGGCCGGTGAAGGACGCATCGCCGTGGAGCATGACGGGAACGACCGAGTATCCGTCCTTGCCCTTGTCCAAGATGTCCTGCTTGGCGCGGGCGATGCCCTCCATGACTGGGTCGACGGCCTCGAGGTGCGACGGGTTGGCGGCAAGGGTGACCTTGATTTCGCCATCGCCGAACATCTGCAGGTGCTCGCCCTCGGAGCCCAAGTGGTACTTCACGTCACCGGAGCCGCCGAGCTGGCCGCCCTTGTAGTTGCCGTCGAACTCACCGAAGATATCTGCCAGCGGCTTGCCGACGATATTAAACAGCACGTTCAAGCGGCCGCGGTGCGGCATGCCCATGACGACCTCGTCGAGGCCCTGGCCCGCAGCGGTGTCGATGATGGAATCCAGCAGCGGGATGAGAGTCTCGGCACCCTCGAGGGAGAAGCGCTTTTGGCCCACGTACTTGGTCTGCAGGAAGTTCTCGAATGCCTCGGCGGCGTTGACCTTCTGCAGGATGTACTTCTGCTCGGCGTTGGTCGGCTTAGGCATGCCGGCCTCGAGGCGGTCCTGCATCCAGCTGCGCTCGTCGCGGTCCAGGATGTGGGTGTATTCGGAACCGACCTTCAGGGTATAAGCAGCGCGCAGGCGGGAGAGTACCTCGCGCAAGGTCATCTGTTCCTTGCCGCCAAAGCCACCGACGTTGAAGACGCGGTCCAGATCCCAGATGGTCAGGCCGTGCGTAGCGATGTCGAGGTCGCGGTGATCCGGGCTAGGCAGGCCGGGCTGGGACCAGCCGAGCGGGTTGACATCGGCAAGCAAGTGCCCGCGGGAGCGGTAGGACTCGATGAGCTGCATGACGCGGGTGTTCTTGTCCACGCCGGAGTTGGGGATGTCCTGTGCCCAACGGAAGGGCTCATAAGGAACGCCCATGGACTCGAAGAGCTCGTCCCAGAAGGCGTCATCAACAATGAGCTTGCCGATGGTGCGCAGGAACTCGCCGGACTCTGCACCCTGGATAACGCGGTGGTCATAGGTGGAGGTCAAGGTGACCAGGCGGCCGACGCCCAAGTCAGCCAAGCGGTCAGCGGAAGCGCCGGCGAATTCTGCCGGGTAATCCATGGAACCAACGCCGATAATGGAGCCTGCGCCCTTGGTCAGGCGAGCAATGGAGTGGCGGGTGCCGATGCCACCCGGGTTGGTCAGGTTAATGGTGACCCCAGAGAAGTCATCCATGGTGAGCTTATTCTTACGGGAACGGGTAACGATGTCCTCGTAAGCCTCAATGAACTCGGCGAAAGATTTGGTCTCGCACTCCTTGATGGCGGCGACCACGAGGGCGCGGGAGCCATCCTTCTGCGGGAGGTCGATGGCCAGGCCCAAGTTGATGTGCTCAGGCTGGACGACGAAGGGCTTGCCGTCTTTTTCCTCGTAGCGCACGTTCATGCCAGGGTGCAGCTGCACGGCCTTGACCATGGCGTAGCCAATAATGTGGGTAAAGGAAATCTTGCCACCGCGGGTGCGCTTCAAGTGGTCATTGATCATGGAGCGGTTTTCCCACATGAGCTTGACCGGCATATCGCGCACGGTGGTAGCGGTAGGAATCTCGAGGGATTCTTCCATGTTCTTAGCAATCGCCTTGAACATGCCCTTGAGCTGGCGCTCGTCGCCGCCCTTGTAATCTTCTAGGTTTTCCAGCGGAGACTGCGCATTCTTGCCTGCAGAATGCTTAGCCTTCGCGGACTTTTCCTTGGCCTTAGATACAGACTCTTTCACGTTGGTATCGCGGGCCTCTTGCTTGCGGGCGGTGGTAGTGCCTTCGGTCTTCTTGGCCGAGGACGTGGACTCTGCCTTTGCCTTCTTTGGCTGTGGCTTAGATGCTTTAGAAGGAGACTCAGCTTCCGGCTGCGCCTTGGGCGCGCCGTTTGCTTCGAAATAGTCGCGCCACTCCTTGTCTACGGAGCTAGGATCCTTGGAGTACTGCTGGAACTGCTCGTCTATCAGCCACGCATTCGGGCCGAAGATGCTCGATGTGCTCACGGCAGGTTTTCGCCTCATTTCTCTGCTTTAAAATGGTCGTTTATTCGACTTTAGTCCGGACTTTGTACGAGCGCATTTATCACCCGCCAAAGTGTCTGCCTATATGATACGGGCCAATCCCTCACCTTCACTATGTCAGGGGTACTGAATTCGCTCTAAACGATCATTGGGTACCCGCCTCAGTGTGGGAAAGAGGGGAGAGCTGGTGGCGGGCGTGTTCGATGACCTGATTGGCCAGCTTGCGATTGGCCTTCGTGCCAATGACCGCGCCGATGCCCATAGGCATGAGCTTGCCCACCCAGGCCCACTTCATGCGCTTGGTGATTTGCTTGGTAAATACCTTGGTCAACCGGCCATTGATGCCAGATAGCGTGGGCCCGGAAAAGCGGGAGAGGGAGGCCACGGAACGCGCCCCCGTGACCGTGCCGAGGTCACCGACAAAGGTATCGACCACCGCAGAGCCCTTCGAGCCCGTCAATACCACCAGCACTAGGGCGCGGCGGCGCTCGGGCGAGGAGATATCATCGCCGCGCAGGTACGCGGACGCCAGGATGTACCACGCAGCGGCTTCAAGAAAGACTACGGATTCCGCACCAATGGTGGCCGCGCCCGTAAATAGCCCAATGCCGGGCACGGATGCGGAGGCACCGGCGGCCGCGCCCGTGCCAGTAGTGATATTGATGAAGTGCTTGTTAATAAAGCCCTGCAACTCCTGGTCAGTGGCATCCGGGTGGTGCTTCTTTAGGTTCTTGACGTATTTGGAAATAACACCAGATTGCACGGATACCGCGCGGTCCAGGGAGCTCAGCAGCGCCCTAGTAAACCGCCCGCTGTGCTCCGGATCGATGTCATACGTGTCGCTAGCTGCTTTATCCGGGGTGGACTTTTTAAATATGGACATGCCTTTTCCCACACCAATCCTTAAGTTCGTTGGGGCAGTGGTATTAATTGAATTTTTACCTAGCATAGCCCTGACCTTGAAATAAGGTGGGCGCGCATGTGCGATTCGGATCGCCACCGGCGTGCAACCTACCTAAGGTAGGGAGTATGCCTTACCCGCAGGAAAATCAACGTGACACTGGGGACTTTTATTCCGAAGAGTCCACCGCTGCCGCGCGCTTGCGGGCCATGCGCGCACACGAGCGCGCCCGTCAGGCCCACGAGCGGGCACAGAATGCCTATGCGGATGAGCTCACGGTGCGCACGACTTCCGGCTGGGTGCGCGGGGTCATCGAAGAAGACCTTAGGGTAGATCGCCCCATCAGCGCCGGGCCGGTGCGCACGTGGCGTGGCATTCCCTTCGGCGCCTCCACAGCTGGCGACAACCGCTTCCGCGCCCCACGCCCGGCACCGCGCTGGGACGGGGTGCGCGATTGCAGCCAATTCGGGCCAATCGCCCCACAACCCACGTACTCCTGGACCGACCGCATCGTCGGCTCCGAGGACTGCCTGTATCTAGACATCGTGCGCCCGCGCACGGAGGAAAAGTTGCCCGTCGTGGTGTACCTGCACGGTGGCAGCTTCATCATGGGTTCATCCCACATGCTCATGCTGCGCGGGTTTGAGCTCGCCACCCGCATGAACGTGGTCTACGTATCTATCAACTTTCGCCTCAACGCCTTGGGATATCTCGATCTGCGCAGCCTCGGCGGCGAGTGCAGCGCTAACCCCGCCGTGGCGGATCAGATTCTGGCCCTTAATTGGGTGCGAGATAACATCGCTGCCTTTGGCGGCGACCCAGACTCGGTCACCCTCATGGGCGAATCCGCCGGCGGTGCCGCGGTGCTGGCGCTCATGACCAGCCCGCCGGCCGAGGGGCTCTTCCACCGCGCCATTGCCCAATCCCCACCGATTGCGTTGGTGCACTCCCGTGCCCAATCCACCTTGTGGGCCCGCGAACTTGCGCGCCGAGTGGGCCTACCGCGCCGAGTGAGCGTGGATGATCTGCGTCAAGAAGACTGTGCGGATGTGGTGCGCTCCGGCCAATCCATGATGTGGCGCGCCGGCGAGCTACTGCACTTGAACTCCTGCTACGCGCCCACGGTGGACGGCGAACTTTTGCCCGAGCACCCCATCACCGCCTTCGAGCAGGGCCATCAGCACAAAATTCCGTTGCTGATTGGTACGAATTCGGATGAAGCCAGCTTTGGCAAATTCCTTTTTCAGCGCCAAAGCGCCCGGGAGCGCGCAGCCCTCCGGCTCTTGGCCTCCTATGATCCCCACCACGCCCCTGAGGTCGTTGCAGCCTATCGCGGCGCGGTCCGCAGGGAGGATTTTGCGCACTTGCTTGCCGATGCCCTCTTCTGGGCACCCTCCACCCGCATCGCCAGCGCCCACTCTGAAGTGGCCGATACGTGGATGTACCGCTTTGACTTCGCCTCCGCCGTCTTGAAGTGGCTGGGGCTAGGTGCCATGCACTCGATGGAATTGGGCAATGTCTTTGGTGATCCCCAATCCTCCCGCGCCTCCCTGCTAACCGGCTGGGGCTCGCGCGCTGAGATGGAGGAATTGACCTCCACCATGCAAGATCACTGGGCCGCATTCATCCACGGCGACAGCCCCAAGGAGCAGTGGCCGCGCTATGACGGCGGGGACCGCGCGACCATGATCTTTGATGAACAGGCCTATATCGTGCACGCCCCCAACGATGGACGCCGCAAGGCGTGGGAGGATTACCACATGGTGGAGTGGGGAAGTGGGCGCCCAGAGCTCGTGCGCTCACTTGGTTTCCAACCACACGGGCGGGATTAGCGGTAGACTCCACAGTGACCGCGGGTGGCGTCTTGCCCACCGCGGGGACCTCTGCTTCCGAAGGATGGATTTTTCACCACCATGAGCTTTTTCGAAGATATCGCTTCCGCATTGGACGCCGAGGGCATCGAGTCCCGCGTCAACGAAGACGTCATGTTCGTTCCAATCACCTCTGATTTGGAAATCCAGTTTGTTGAAATCGATCCTCTCTTGCCTGCCGCCAACGTGTACATCGCTGCGGCGGATGTGGATGAAGACGATGAAGAATTCGAGGCCGTCTTGGTCTCCGTTGCCTTTTCCGTCGAAGACGCCGTAGAAGCCGTCTCCCGCCACATCGCCACCGACCAGGTTGTTACCGTCCTGCGGGACCTCTTGGAAGGTACCGATGAGCGCATCGCGGAATTGGAGTTTGACCAGGATGAACTCAACCCGCACCTGGTGGTGGCGGAAGTAGGCAACGATTCAGAGCTGCGCGTATTAGTAGAAACCATCGACGGCGTGCCCTCTGCCATCGTGCGCTTCTTGGCCTTCGACTTCGATGAAGAAGACATGGAAGAGCTCGAAGATGAGGCCGTCACGGAGCTATGGCAGGTGGATGAGGAAGGCGAAGACCTCGATGAAAACGAGCGCCTTGCCCTCTTTGGCAACACCGATTCTGATGACATCCCTATCGTAGAAGTCCCCGCTGAGGCCCTAGAACTGGGCACCTACACCGATTTCGACCGACTCTTTGACGTGCTTGGTCTGGTCTCGGAACAAGCTCTTGATTGGGAGGCACAGCTCGTCAATTTTGATGAGGATGACTTCGAGGAACCAGACGTCTACGACATTTTCTGCGAAGATGCCGATGATGACGATGACGAGGACCTTGAGTTCTTCGATACCTTCACCGAAGACGACGCTGACGCTGATGACGAGGGCGACAACAACTAAGCCCCTAAGCCGCTTGTTGGAATCCCGTGAAAAGGGATTCCGGCGAGCGTACGGGCTTAAAGGCGCTATCCACGAGCCACACGTAAGTGGCATTGGGCCCACGAGAGATTTCGTGGACGGCGCCAGCTAATTCTACGGGGACAAGCGTGCGTATCCACCCTTCCGCTGTGGCGGGGTCGACCACCTGCCCAAAGTTATCGGTGATCCGAATGGTGATGAGGTAGGCGGGGATGCGGCTTTCACCGAACCCGCGGATCCGTGCCTTCACTCGTGCTCCCACGCGGTGGCGCGTAATGCTCATGCTGTAGTCCGCGCCGACAGCACCAGGCGTGGATGGCAGCTGTTTTATGGGCGGACGCCACGTCGGGGTGGGGCGAGCCAAGGACCGTGGGTGGTGCATGATGGCGGAAATAGAGCTGACGGTCTCATAGTGGTGGTAAGCCAAGTCGGCGGCGATTTCCGTAGCCATGGCATTGGGTTGACTGGGTACTGTGTGCGAAAAGTTCTTATCTACGTTGTGCATGGCACTTACTCTAAACCGCAGGGCCGACACGAGTTCGAAGAATGCAAATACGTGTTCGAATAAGTGGGCTAAATAGCTTTCAGACCTTCAAAGGCATAAGGTTGCACGTGCTATGAAGAGTGCTAATGCCGAACCGGCGCCCTACGAAAAGCCCAAGGTGCCGCGGGAAATCTGGGTAATGGTAACGGCGGCGTTCATTATCGCCTTAGGTTATGGCCTTATCGCCCCGCTTTTGCCGCAGTTCGTGGTCAGCTTCGATGTATCGATGGCCGCCGCCGGCCTCGTGGTATCCATCTTCGCCGCCTCCCGGCTGATCTTCGCGCCGGTGTCTGGTTCATTGGTGGATCGCGTCGGTTCGCGCCGCGTCTACCTGGTGGGCTTGATGACCGTTGCCGTGACCACGGGATTGGTCGCCATTGCTCAGGAGTATTGGCACATCGTGGTGCTGCGCGCCCTGGCAGGTCTTGGCTCGACCATGTTTACCGTCTCCGCGATGGGCCTTATCGTGCGTCTGTCTCCACCGTCGATTCGCGGTAAGTGCTCCGCCACGTATGCCACGGCATTCCTGCTGGGCAATGTCGCCGGCCCAGTGCTCGGCGCCAGCCTGTCGTTCTTGGGTTTTCGCTGGCCATTTTTCATTTACGGCATCGGCGTGATGCTTGCTGCGTTCGTTGTCTGGTGGCAGATGCCGCGGGTCAACCACGCCCAAACCACCACCTCGGAGCTACCTCCCATGCGCCTGCAGGAGGCCTGGGGTGATACCGCATTCCGTGCGGTTCTCACCTCCAACTTCGCCCACGGTTGGATCAATATGGGCGTGCGCGTGTCCGTCCTGCCGCTTTTCGCCGCTGCCATTTTCCATAATGGCGCCGCAGCCTCGGGCTTGGCTCTCGCGGCCTTCGCCGCAGGCAATGCGATTATTCTCCAGTTCTCTGGCCGGTGGTCCGATCTCCACGGCCGCAAGCCGCTTATCTTGATTGGCTTGGTCGGCTCCGCCATCTTCATGGTGCTCATGGGCTTGGCCACCAGCGTGTGGTTCCTCTTGCTCGTATCCGCGCTTGCGGGTGCAGCATCGGGCCTTATCAATCCTTCCCAGACCGCCGCGGTGGCAGACATCGTGGGCAACGAGCGCTCCGGCGGCAAGGTATTGTCCGCCTTCCAGATGTCAGGAGACTTCGGCCAAATCGTGGGCCCCATGCTCATCGGGCTGCTTGCCGATGTCTATGGCTTCCCCACAGCCTTCACGGTCTGCGGTGCCATCGCCATTTTCGGCATCATCGCCTGGCTCTTCGGCCGCGAGCCGCGCGAAGAGTCCAAGGTGGAAGTAGAGCGGATGCCGAAAAAATAGTTGACGGCAACCGCTCAATGCCGGCTAAGTTATGCGCGTGTGGATGACTTAAACGCGCGCTTTCTTGATGCGGTCAATAACGCCTTGATTATTTGGGTACGGCTGCATAATTCAGACATAGTTGTGGGCCGTGCCTGGTGGATCGAAGAAAATACTTGGGTACTCCGCCGCCTCGAGGATGGTACGCGCCGGCACATCCTGCCCCGAGAGGTGGAGAGCTTAAGGGTGATCGGCGCGTACCTCGAAGATTACGAGCAAAAAGGCTAGAAGAGCCCGGCAACCTGGGACACGCACAGGTAGACGAAGGCCGCTGAAATGATGCCCATCAAGGTGTTGATAAACCAACCATTGCGCCATTCCTTCGGGGTGTGCTTGGTATTAAGCAGTACCAAGAGCGTAAGGCCCAAGAACGGCATGAAGAATGCCCCCAAGACACCGTAGCCAATGATCAATCCGGTGGGCTTGCCCAGCAGTAGGAGAAGCATCGGTGGAAAGGTCAACCAGATGAGGTAGGCGCGGTAGTACTTACCGCCCGTGCTGGTGCTGGGATGGCCTTGTGGGAGATTCTTCAGGTGCCCCACGTAGTCCGCGAACATGAGGGATACACCGTTCCACACACCCAAGCAGGAAGAGAATGCGGCAGAGAAGAAGCCGACGATGAACCATTTAGAAATAAAGGCTCCGTAGCGAGCCTCCAGCACGTCCGCCATGTCCACCAAGCCCTGGTCATTATCGGAGACAGCGACATTAGCGCTGTACAAAAGCTCGGCACCAAGGACAAGTGTAGCGAGCACGAAGATGCCGGTGACGGCATAAGCCACCGAGTTATCCATGCGCATGACCTTCATCCACTTGGGCGTGAACCATTTCTTTTCTCGCAGCCAGTAGCCATAGGCGGCAAGGGTAATGGTGCCGCCGACACCACCGGCGATGGAGAGTACGTAGACGAAAGAACCATCCGGGATGGTGGGGACAAGGCCGCGCAGAATCTCTGGCAAATTAGGCGCGGTAATTGCGGCGATGCCCACCACAGTGACAAACATGATGCCAACCAAGACGGCGGCAAGTTTTTCAAAGAGTTGGTATTGCCCCAGCCACGTAAGGACAAAGCACAACACGCCGGTCAGGATGGCCCACATGGTCAAGCTAGTACCGGGGAAGAGTGCGCTTAACGCCAAGCCGGTACCGGACATGGCGGCGGCGCCATAAACCAATCCCCAGATGACGATGTAGGGCGCGAAGTACCACGAGGTCCAGCGTCCTAGCTCCCGCCAACCGTGGAACATGGTGTTTCCGGTGGCCAAGCTGTAGCGGCCGACGCCTTCCACCAGTACGATTTTCATAATCGTACCGACGATGACGGCCCATAACAGTGCGTAACCGTAGCGCTGGCCGGCAATCATGGTTGCTACTAGGTCAGCGGCACCGACGCCGGTGGCCGCGGCGACCAAACCCGGACCAACGAGGGTCCATTTCACCTTTGCTTGTGGCTCAGAGTCGTGTGTCTGTTGGCCTGCGGCGGGAGTTGCGCCGGTGTGGTTATAAGATTGGCTCATGACACTTCCTTAATTGGCTGTGGTTTGAATCACTTAAGGGAAATGTATCACTCTTGGTGGGTAAAGTGCAGCCTAATTGTTCAACCATGCGTGCTAAGCGACGGTCCGACCAGCAGCGTACAGAGCCTTTGGCATGGTTCTTTGGAGCTTCCATTGAAACTGAACGGGCTTTTCTCCGTGGTGGGAAACATAATCCACAGCGCCTAAAAATGTATAGGCGCTCGCGGTGCCCACTGAGTTCTTCTTAGTGAAGCGAGATGCGATAAAAATCCTCCCGCCGAGCTCCTCGTGCTGAATATAACGGCGTGCGGCCTTCGATTTTAAAGTTGTAGTAGATTGCGACTCCCAGTGGAGAAGATCCGGTGAAATCGGGTAATCACGGTAATTCGTGGTAGCGCTCACCTGATCGTCTTTTTGGAAGGTCACCAAGAACAAGTCTATGTTTATATCAGGGAAGTATTTCACTCCCTCGCGCGGAAGGCTGACTAGTTTTTCTAATTCTCCTGCTTGCAGGGCACCCACTAATTCTGCCAAGGAGTAATCGGCGTGGGTTTCCAAAACGGTGTCGTCGCTCGGCTGTGGGATAATACGCGAAGCATCATTTTGTAGCAGCATGACCTGCTCGAGTTCCCAAATAACTCGTGGGTGCTCCCGCAATATTCCCAGCGCCTCGTCAAAAGATGACGGGCTGGGTGCATTGGAATTAGCCCAAAACCCCAAGACCAGCATCCGTGCAAAGGCTTGATCAGTGGGCGTCATATCACCGAATTGCGAGGTAGCGGATTTTAGGATTCGAAGATAGGCCTCAATGCGCGTCGTATCATTGACATGAAGGAAAACTTTAATCCGGTTGAGCAAGAAGTTTTCCATCTCATCGTCACATGGCTCGAGGAGGTTTTCCTCCCGCAGAAGACGGGTCCACGAGTACTTATTCGGCCGGTAAATATCCTCCAATTCGAGGTTTGCCTCGTCAAGGAACTTTTTGAGATCGGTAGTTCGTATTTCCGCTACCAGCGCACGCACTTTCCGCAAATTGCTGCGTGCCGTCTTCTTGACGTTGTTGAGGACCTGTTCCGTCGTCGACTCATCGAATTGGATGTGCGTTCCTGGTGGCGTGGTGGGAAAGCCCTGCTCTATTTCGGTGAGTAATCGTTTGCCACGTTTTCTCGTTAGCGCGTTGAATTTACGCTCAAAATCGTATTCAACATGTTGTTGGCCAATGAAATCGAATACGGTACAAGAATCTTTGCCGGGAGCAAGGCGAAGACCGCGGCCGAGTTGTTGTAGGAAGATAATCGGGCTTTGGGTCGGCCGGAGTAGGAGCAGCGTATTAACCGCAGGGATGTCGACGCCCTCATTGAAAATATCAACGGAGAAGAGAGCCTTGATGGCGCCGGTTTCTAGCTGTTTAATGGCTTCCGCGCGTTCAGAGGAAGTCAGTTTACTGGTCACCGCTTGGGCTGGAATGCCAAAATGCTGAAAATGCTGCGCCATGTGCTCTGCGTGGGCGATGGAAACACAAAAGCCGATCGCCTTCATCTCAGAAAGATCGAAAATCCGTTTGTCCAGTTCATTCAGAATAAATCGCGTCCGCTTTTCGCCAGACTTGATATAGAACTCTGATAACTCGGTGGTGTTGTAATCCTTCTTTCCTCTGTTCCATGTGAGTGAGGAAAGATCCGTGCCGTCTGCAATTCCGTAATAGTGCATGGGGACCAACAGCTGCAGGCGCAAGGCATCCCAGAGGCGTAGTTCATGGGCAATGCGGTAGTCGAAATACTGTTGGACATTTTTGCCATCACCGCGCTCTGGTGTTGCGGTCAGTCCAAGTAATTCGTCTGGTTCAAAATGACTGAGAAGTGCGTTATAAGTTGGTGCTTCGGCATGGTGAAATTCATCGATTACCACGACATCGAATTGATCTGGCGCGAGCTTTTCTAAGCGAGTGGAATTGAGCGACTGAACGCTCGCAAAGACGAAGTCCCAGCGCCGGGGCTCGGTGCCATCGACAAGCAGCTCACCAAAGTCGGCATCCTTTAGTACCTCGCGGTACGTACGGCGCGCCTGGTGAAGAATTTCCTTGCGGTGTGCGACGAAGAGTAAGCGAGGCCGGCGCTTCCACTTCCGGCAAAGATTAAGGTAATCCAGGGCGGCGACGACGGTCTTGCCAGTGCCTGTTGCCGCAACGAGTAGATTTTTGTGGCGATCCTTTACCTCACGTTCGGACCGCAGTGCCTCGAGCATTTCTTCTTGATAAGGATAGGGAGTAACTTCCAGGCCAGAAAGCTCTAATTGGCGCAACGCTTGTGGGGACTCTGTGCCTTTGGCGATGCGCAGGGATTCCTGCAGGCGATCCATGTCACGCGCCGGGTCAAAAGTTTTGAAGTGGCTATCGTGCCAGTAGCTGTCAAAGGTTTTTATAAACTTTTCAATGACCTCAGGCGTCGCCGTAGCAGAGCCGCGCACATTCCACTCCCAGCCATCGATAAGAGCAGACCGCGAAAGATTCGAGCTTCCAATAAAGGCAGTGTCGAAACCAGAATTTCGTCGGAAGAGCCATGCTTTGGCATGCAGGCGTGTGGATTTATGCTCATAACAAATCTTCACATCGGCGCGATATTTTTCTACCAGGCGTTTAAGAGCCGCCGCATCGGAAGCACCACAGTAAGTGGAGGTCAATAGGCGGAACGGAATCTGGTTGTCGCGCAGGTACTGTAGGTGCTGGTCAAGGACACTGATTCCGGAGCTCTTGATGAATGCGCACAGCAAGTCGACGGAATCAGCCGTCTTTATTTCCCGCTCAATTTCACTGGTCAAGCTGGCTTCGCCTTGGGCATTGGTAAAAAGCGCGCTCTTAGTTAGCGATACATCGGGAAGCAGCGGAGGCTCGGCTAAAGAAGTGTTGTAGACGGCGTAGAGGAGTTGCTCGGCATCGACATCTTCGTCCTCGCCAAGCAGCCCAGCGATTGTATTGATGAGTGCTACGCGGTCTGTTGAGGATTTGAGTCCCATGAGGCGCTGTTCTAGTAGATCGCCGATGTGTTGAGACATGGCGGATGTGTAGCGCCCGCGAGCGTTATCATCTGTGCCGCTTCCGACCCCAAACCCAGCCGATGGGTGTCGGCTTTGAGTTTCTTCCATTCGCTCACGGATGCGTGAGGTCACCGGGGTTTCGTAAACGCCGAAGGGGAGCGAGGAATCCAAGGAATGGCTCATAGCTACAAGATTCTAAGGGCAAAGCTTTTCCACGGCTGGAATATCTGCTGGCGCCCAGGTCAGTTCCATTGCTTCTGCGGGGGTAACCCATCTGGTTGCGTCATGATCGCTGAGGCGAAGTTCGCCGCTGATAAGCGTGCAATAAAAGGTGGTGAGTTCGATGGTGGCAAAGTCGTATTCGTAGATGGTCGTCGTGAGTTTGCCGCCTACGCGCGCGATGAGGTTGAGTTCCTCACGAATTTCGCGGGCTAAAGCCTGTTCGGGTGATTCGCCCGGTTCGATTTTTCCGCCTGGAAATTCCCAATGTCCTTCCAGGGGTTTTCCGGGCTTCTTGCGGCAGGCGAGGAATCGGTTGCCATCATGAAAGACGGCACCGACGACTCGGATGGGGTTAGACATAGTTCCATTGTGCCTTGAGCTAGGAAACGCTAGACAATAACGTGTTATTTAGCTAACATAATCGCAATGTTCGCGTCAGGCTGTCGCGCGGGCTTGATCATCATGCAAGCTTGAGGGGCGGTCTATCGTGACTTCTACTGATTCAGTTAATTCCTCCACCCAGAGCCATGACGGGGAAGTCCCGCGGCCTGGGGGACGGTGGAAACTCTTTGTTTATAGCGCCATTGGCGCGTTCGTGTTCTTCTTTCCTGTGACGTATAAGGAAAAGAACTCCATTCCTTTGGACCACATGGTCACCATCGTGCGCGATAGCATTCCGGCGGTGGTGCCGTGGCTTATTTTTGCGCTCGCCGTGTATGGAACGGTGCGTAGCTTTAGTACTGGGGCGTTTAGGCAAAGCGCGCTGCAGGCGGTCTTTGCGGTACTCAATATCGCCGGTGCCATCATTTCCTTCCTCATGGTTATTGACGCGCTGCCGTGGGTTTTAGGTGATGAGGATTTGGTTCCCTTCTTGTGGAACTCTCTTGCCACGCCGGTGGGGCTTATCGTGCCCATCGGCGGTACCTTCCTGGCATTTCTTATTGGGTTTGGGCTCTTGGAATTTGTTGGGGTGCTGATGCAGCCCATCATGCGCCCGCTATGGAAGACGCCGGGGCGCTCCGCCATTGATGCGGTGGCATCCTTTGTCGGTTCGTATTCGCTGGGCATTTTGGTCACGGACCGTGTCTATCAAAAGGGCGGTTATACCGGCAGGGAGGCTGCCGTAATTGCCACGGGGTTCTCCACGGTATCGGCGGCGTTTATGGTCATCGTGGCCAAGCAGCTGGATCTGATGAATATCTGGGGGACGTACTTCGTCGTCACGCTGGTGGTGACGTTCCTGGTTACGGCCATTACCGTGCGCATCCCGCCGCTGCGGACGATCCCGGATGAATATTGCGCGGGTGTAGAGCCAGACCCGGAAAAGCCGGTAGAAGGATCGCGGTTTAAGAATGCGTGGCGCGAGGCGATGCTGGCTTTGCAGCGCGCGCCGTCGCTGCCACAGGCCATTTGGGATAACCTGCGCGACGGCGTGCGCATGGCCGCGGCCATCGTCCCGTCCATTATGTCGGTGGGCCTTATTGGCTTGCTGCTTGCGCGGTTTACCCCGATCTTTGAATGGATTGGGTACCTGTTTTACCCCTTTGCTTGGATTGTGCAGCTGCCGGAGCCGGAACTCGGCGGCAAGGCCGCGGCGATGGGCATCGCGGAGATGTTCCTACCCGCCACCGCTGTAGCAGGCAGCGATTCCATGGTGCTGAAATTCGTCATCGGGGTCGTGGCGGTCTCTGCCATCATCTTCTTCTCCGCCCTGGTGCCGTGCATTCTGGCCACCAAGATTCCGGTGAAGCTATCCCACCTGGTCATTATTTGGTTTGAGCGCGTCGCGCTGACCATCGTGATTGCGACCCCGATCGCGCACCTCCTGTTCTGAATCTTATTGTCCGCTTAACGCAGTGAGATGAGCGGTGACGATGTCATCGATAAGCCGCGCCGCTGCCTTGGCGGTGCGGTTGTCTATGTCGAAGGTGGGGTTGAGCTCGACGACATCGACAAGCGCGAGCTTGCCCGTCGCGGCGATAGCCACCGCCAAGGCGCGGATGCGTTCGTAGGCAACGCCGAGGCTGGCCGGGGCGGATACACCCGGCGCGGTGGAGGCGGGAAGGACATCGAGGTCGATGGATAGGTGCACCTTTTCCGCGGCGGCGGTGGCCTGGGTGGCGAGCGCGCCGCACTCGGCCGGGGTGAGGTTCACTAATTCCTCATCCAGGGTGTAATTGACGCCGAGCTTTTCGGCATCGTTGAAAAGTGCCGCGGTGTTATTGGGGCGAGAGATGCCGAAGACGCTGTAGTCAAAGTCATCGCTAAGTTGGGAAATCTGGGTAAAAGGCGTGCCCGAGGTAGCTTGGTCCGCGTGGCGGAGATCGAAGTGGGCGTCCAGGTTGATGATCTGGGTAGCACCGCGCGCGCGGAACAGGCCGCGGTGGGAGCCGAAGGCGGTTTCGTGCCCGCCACCCAAGATGATGGGCAGGGTATCGCGGTGGACAAGCTCTTCGACCTTGTCAGACAGTGCCTCGTGGGCGCCGTCGAGATCATCGGCCTGGGTGGTGATGGTTCCGGCATCGGCAAGCGCGTGGCCGTGGTGGACCGCCAGGGAGCCAAGGGCCGTGCGCAGGGCGGCGGGGCCGGCGGCGGCACCTTGGCGGCCGCCGTTGCGCAGCACGCCCTCATCGGAGGCAAAGCCCAGGAGGGTTACAGGCGCGGATTCGGTCTGGTTGATGACGCTATGCCAGCGCGCGTGCTCGGCGCCGGGGCCATCGGAGCGGCCAGACCATTCGGGGGCGGGAGTAAAAAGTGGGGCTGATTCGGTATTCATAGTGCCGATACTAGAAGCGTGCGGTGAATTTGTCTGTCAATGGCGGAATATAATTGGGCGCTGTGAGTGCTAACCGAGTCCCCGCCGCGCGCCATGCCCTAGACATCCTCAAGCTGCTATCTACTATCGATGTCCCGATTTCCGCCGCCCGCATCCAAGGCGAGCTCGGCCTGCCGCGCTCGACCACGTACCACCTGCTCGCGGAAATGGTCGATGCCGGGTTCGTTGCCCACCTGCCCGAGCACAAGACCTACGGCCTGGGGCTGGCCGCGTACTCGATGGCCTCTGCGTATGTAACCCAGCAGCCGCTGGTGCGCATGGCAACGCGCGACCTAGAAGAATGCGCACGGCTGGTGGGCGGATCCGGTCATCTTTCGCGCATGGCGGGCTCGGAGATTTTATACCTGCAGGAGGTCCGCGCGCCGGGCGCGACCTCGTTGGTGACGGAGGTCGGGGTGCGCCTGCAGGCGCATAAGACTGCCTCGGGCAGGGTGATGCTGGCACACCTGCCGGAATGGGAGGTCAAGGCCGCCTTCGATACCGCGGGCGGGGAAAATTTTGGTCTCCTGAAAAAGCAGCTTGACCGGGCCCTTGCGCGCGGATGGGACCAAGAGGTGGAAGAAATCTCGCGGGGACAGGCCTCGGTGGCGGTGCCCATCCTGGACCACCTGGAGCGGCCTGCGGCGGCCATTGCGGTGACCTATCCCGTGTCTACGCCGGGCGATAGGGTGGAGGCGCTCATCGCGGCGCTGGGCCAGGCCGCGGAGAAAGTCGCGGGGAAAATGTATCGTCAGCGCGGAAAGTGAGGTAGCATGCGGGCTAGCGCGTTAGGCTGTGACGTGAGCTATATTTTACTGCCCTAAAGACAATAGGAGTCATCATGCCTAATGCATACCCATCCACCGTTACCGTAAGCGTCGGAGCGCTGACCATTGAGGAAGTCGTGGCCGTTGCCCGCTACGGCGCCACGGTAGAAATCTCCGCCGAGGCCCTGGACGAGGTCGCCTCCACGCGTGACCGGGTCGAAGAACTGGCCCAAGACCCCACGCCGGTCTATGGCATCTCCACCGGTTTCGGCGCGCTTGCCCGCCGCCACATTCCAGAAAAAATGCGCGCGCAGCTGCAGCTATCCCTGGTGCGCTCCCACGCGGCCGGCACCGGCCCTGAGGTGGAAGAAGAAGTCATTCGCGCGCTTATGCTGCTGCGCCTATCCACCCTGTGCACCGGACGTACCGGCGTGCGCCCCGTGGTGGTAGAGACCTACGCGAAGGCGCTCAATGCTGGCATCGTGCCGGTGGTGCGCGAATACGGTTCCCTGGGCTGCTCCGGCGACTTGGCCCCGCTGGCCCACTGCGCCCTAGCGCTCTTGGGTGAGGGCGAGGTGCGCGTGGGCGGCGAGCTCAAGGACGCCGGCGAGGCCCTTGCCGCCGCAGGCATCGAGCCGCTGGAGCTGCGGGAGAAGGAGGGCCTTGCCCTTATCAATGGCACCGATGGCATGCTGGGCCAGCTCTGCCTGGCCATTACTGACCTGCGCGCGGCCGCCAAGACCGCCGATATCGCCACCGCCATGACGGTAGAAGGCCTGCTTGGCACCCTCGTTGTCTTTGCCGATGACCTGCAGCAGCTGCGCCCGCACCCAGGCCAAGCCGATTCTGCCGCCAATATCCGCCAGGTGGCAGACGGCTCCGAAATCCTCGCCGCAGCGCTGGAGGAGTTCAAGAAGAACCAGGTCCAGGATGCCTACTCGGTGCGTTGCGCGCCGCAGGTGGCCGGCGGTTTCCGCGATACCTTGGCGCACACCGCGCAGGTAGCAGAGCGCGAGCTCGCCGCCGCCGTTGATAATCCGGTCGTGGCCAAGGACGGCCGCGTGGTCTCCAACGGCAACTTCCATGGCGCCCCGGTGGCCTATGCGCTTGATTTCCTCTCCATCGTCACCGCGGACTTGGCGTCCATCTCTGAGCGCCGCACCGACCGCTTCCTGGATCCGGCGCGCAACCGTGGCTTGAACGCCTTTCTTGCCGATGACCCCGGTGTCGACTCCGGCCACATGATCGCCCAATACGCACAGGCTGGCATCGTCAGCGAATTAAAGCGCCTGGCCACCCCGGCCTCGGCCGATTCCATTCCTTCTTCTGCCATGCAGGAAGACCACGTGTCCATGGGTTGGTCCGCCGCCCGCAAGCTGCGCAAGGCCGTCGATGGCCTGCAGCGCGTGCTGGCAGTGGAGATCCTCACCGCGGCGCGCGCCATCGACATGCGCGAGGGCACGCCCGCTGGCGGCACCGGCGCGGTCATCTCCGCCCTGCGCGAGACCGTTCCTGGCCCCGGCACCGACCGCTACCTCTCGCCAGAAATCGAGGAGACCGTGCGCCTAGTCAAGTCTGGCGCGCTGATCGATGCCGTCGAGGCCGCTACTGGAAAGCTGCGTGGTTAATATGTCTTCCTTAAAGTGGAACCCGCAGTCCGAGCCGAACCCGTTGCCGTATTCGCCGTTTAAGTCCAGTACGGTGCCGCGCCCCATTGGGTGGTTGTCCAGTGTTGATAGCGAGGGCCGAGAAAATATCGCCCCGTATAGCCAGTGGCAAAACCTCACTTTTGACCCACCCATGGTGATGTTTTCTGCCAACCAATACCCGGATGGTCGGCGAAAGGACACTGTGCTCAATGCGGAGGAAACCGGCTGGTTTGTGTGGAATATGGCAACCTATGACCTGCGTGAAGAGGTTAATAAGTCCGCGCAGGTGCTCGAGCACGGCGATAGCGAATGGGAGCGCTTGAATGTCACCAAGGAATACGCGGAGAACTACCGCATACCCATGGTGAAAGAATCCCCAGTGAAGTTTGAGTGCGAATATAAGACCACGCTGCGCCTGCCGGGAAATTCCAAGGTCGGCACAATAGACCTCGTGGTTGCAGATGTTAAGACCATCCACATCGATGAATCCGTTGTTGATGAGGATGGCAAGCTCGATATCGTCCGGATTAAACCCATTGCACGCATGGGCTATTTCGACTACACGGTGGTTACCGAAAAGTTTGAGATGCGCGTTCCCGGATCGGACGACGCCGCCCGCGCCGGGCTAGAGGGCTCTGCCTAACGCCTCGGCCATCGCCACCTGGCCCGCGTGGGTGGGGTGCATGGGGAAGGAATCGGTATCCTGCCCCGTAAAGTCCACCCACGGCTCATACGAGCAGGCGGAATGCTGCGGGGCATCGTCAGGCAGCACGTAGGTGGCGCCATTGCGTTCGGCGGCCTCGCGCACTGTTTGATTGATGCGCTGGATGGTATCTGCCAACCACTCCCGGTCTGTGGCCGGAATTTTTTTAATGAAGGGGCAGGTCTCGCCCGGGTTGATGAGGGGGATATAGCCGGTGGCAATGACCTTCGCCTCAGGCGAGCGGTGGGCGATTTCCCCGTAGACCTTGTCCAGGCGTTGGGGGAGATCGTGTAGCTCCAGCTCAACCTGCGGGCCGGATTCGTCCTGGCACATATCGTCCGTGGCGCACTGGGTCAGGCGCACAAAGCTGACGTCGTTGCCGCCGATGCTCAAGGAGACAAGGGACGTATCCGCGGCCAGTGCGTCCACCTGGGCGGGGTGCTCGCCTGCGGAGGATAAAACATCCAACGTGCTCGCGCCCTGGCAGGCGACGTTGCGGAAGGAACTCGTGGTGATTTCCTGCGCGGCGAGTTCTGGATAGGAATCTTGTGCTCTGGCGCAGGAATCGGGCGGATCCAGCGGGAGCGTCGTCGAGCCCATCGCCGCGTAGGAATCCCCGAGGGCCACATAGTTTTCTGGGTCTTCTGTAGCATCTGGAGCTTCTTGCGGCTGGTTGGAGCATCCTGCCAGCAGGCAGGCGGCGGCGAGGGCGGGCAATACGTGGCGCATGACTGCCATGGTAGCCGCAGAGTCTGAAATGCCAGACAGTTGGTGATCGTGCAAGCTCTAAATACGTTGTGCATCACACTAAATTGATATCTGTGACGCTCGCCAAGCCCCCGGGAGACAGCCCCGGGAAACCGGCCTTGGGGTAGGGCACGGCGTCGATAAGCACGAGCGAAAGGAAGCCATGTCTGAACCACGCGAAGTCCGCGCACCCCGCGGCACCGAACTCAACGCAAAATCCTGGCAAACTGAAGCGCCATTGCGCATGCTGATGAATAACCTCGACCCAGAGGTGGCAGAGCGCCCCGAGGACCTCGTGGTCTACGGCGGCACCGGCCGCGCAGCCCGCAGCTGGGAGGCATTCGATGCCATTGTGAAATCGCTGAAGGACCTGGAAAGCGATGAAACCCTCCTCGTCCAATCCGGCAAGCCGGTGGGCATCTGGAAGACCAATGAATGGGCACCGCGCGTGCTCATCGCCAACTCCAACCTCGTGGGCGACTGGGCTAACTGGGAACACTTCCGCAAGCTCGAGGACGAGGGCCTGATGATGTACGGCCAGATGACGGCCGGTTCCTGGATCTACATCGCCACCCAGGGCATCCTGCAGGGCACCTACGAGACCTTCGCGGCCGTGGCCAAGAAGCGCTTCGAGGACAGCCTGGCAGGCACCCTGACCCTGACCGGTGGATGTGGCGGCATGGGCGGTGCCCAACCGCTCGCCGTGACGCTCAACGGGGGAGCAGTGCTCATCGTGGACGTGGATGAGCACCGCCTGCGCCGCCGACAGCACAAGCGCTACCTCGATGAAGTGGTCACCGACTTGGACGAGGCCCTGCGCTTGGTCCTCGATGCCAAGGAAAACAAGAAGGCCCTCTCCGTCGGCCTCGTGGGCAACGCCGCCGAGGTCTTCCCAGAGGTGCTGCGCCGCCAGCGCGCCGGGGAGTTCAAGGTAGACATCGTCACCGACCAGACCTCCGCGCACGACCCACTGTCCTACCTGCCCACCGAAATCACCGTGGATGACTGGCAGTCCGAGGCCAAGGCCGATCCCACGACCTTTACCAAAAAGGCCCGCGAATCCATGGCCGCACAGGTCCAGGCGATGGTGGAATTCCAGGACGAGGGCGCTGAGGTCTTTGACTACGGCAACTCCATCCGCGATGAGGCCCGCCACGCCGGCTACCAGCGCGCATTCGAGTTCCCAGGTTTTGTTCCCGCCTATATCCGCCCGCTGTTCTGCGAGGGAATGGGCCCGTTCCGCTGGGCAGCGCTGTCCGGCGATCCAGAAGACATTAAGGTCACCGACCAAGCCCTGAAGGAGCTGTTCCCGGAGAACGAGCACCTGCACAACTGGCTGGACGCCGCCGAGGAGTACGTCGAGTTCGAGGGCCTGCCCGCCCGCATTTGCTGGCTCGGCTACAACGAGCGCCACAAGGCCGGCTTGCTCTTCAATGACCTGGTGCGCGAGGGCAAGATTAAGGCCCCCATCGTCATCGGCCGCGACCACCTCGACTCCGGCTCGGTTGCATCCCCGTACCGCGAGACCGAAGCCATGCTCGATGGCACCGACGCCGTCGCTGACTGGCCGCTGCTTAATGCCATGACCGCCGTATCTTCCGGCGCGACTTGGGTTTCCCTCCACCACGGCGGCGGAGTGGGCATGGGCCGCTCCATCCACGCCGGCCAGGTCACGGTTGCCGATGGCACCGATCTCGCCGCCGCCAAGCTGCGCGCCGTGCTGACCAATGACCCAGGCATGGGCGTTATCCGCCACGTCGATGCCGGGTACTCTCGCGCAGAGGAAGTAGCCAAAGAACGCGGCGTACGCGTACCCATGGAATTTAAGGCAAGGGATTAAATGAGCACACTTTTTACCGGAATTTCTGAACTCCGCACGGTCAGCGAGCACGGCACGCTTAACGATGCCGCCCTTATCGCCGACCACGGCACCATCGCCTGGATTGGCCCCGCCTCTCAGGCACCTGCCGCCGATGACCAGGTGGACTTGGGCGGGCGCGCCGTCCTTCCTGGTTGGGTGGATTCGCACACCCACATGGTCTTCGACGGTGACCGCTCCGCCGAGTTCGAGGCCCGCATGTCCGGCGGTTCTTACGAGGCAGGCGGCATCGCGGTGACCATGGACGCCACCCGGGAGGCGGGGGCGGACCGCTTGGATAAGCTCGTCGCCGAGCGCGTGGCCGCCGGCCGTCGCGGTGGCACCACCACCTTCGAGACCAAGACCGGCTATGGCCTCAACACGGAATCTGAAGTGGAAGCCGCCCGCGTGGCATCCCAGCACGTCGATGACGTCACCTTCCTCGGCGCCCACCTCGTGCCGCCGGGAGCGGATGCGGAAGATTACCTCGATGAGGTCGTCGGCCCGATGCTGGACGGCGTTGCCGAATACGTCCAGTGGATCGACGTCTTCTGCGAGCGCGGCGCGTTCAATGAAGAGCAGTCGCGCCGGGTTTTAGAAGCCGGTAAAAAGTTGGGCCTTGGCCTGCGCGTGCACGGCAACCAGCTTGGCGAGGGCCCGGGGGTTAGCCTCGCGGTCGATCTCGGCGCCGCCTCGGTGGACCACGTGAACTACCTGAGCGATAGTGACATCGAAAAGCTCGCAGCATCTGAGACCGTGGCCACCATGCTCCCAGCCTGCGATCTTTCCACGCGCGAGCCCCTGGCGCCTGGCCGTGCGCTTCTCGATGCCGGCGCCACCCTCGCCATCGCCTCCAACCTCAACCCAGGAACGTCCTATACCTCGTCGATGAACTACTGCGTGACCACGGCCGTCCTGCAGCAGCACCTATCCGTCGACGAGGCCATCCACGCCGCCACCACCGGCGGTGCCACGGCGCTGCGCCGCCATAATGTGGGCAACGGACTCGACCCGCAGGGCCGCCCCGCGAAGGGCACCCTGGTGGAAGGAGCTGCCGCTGACCTGCACGTGCTCGATGCTCCCAGCGCGGTGCACTTGGCCTACCGGCCGGGCATGCCGCTGAGCTACCGCACGTTCGTGGCGGGGGTATAGCGAGGAATGGAGTTTGCCGCCGGTATCGCGTAGGGTTGGACGAGCAATGAGCATTACCGATAACGCCACCGGCGGCTTAAACGAGCCGGAAGATTTTAATAAGTCGGAATCTCAGGACAACTCGCAAGGTGTCAACCAGGACACCAGGGCTGCGAATACTTCTGAGGGCACCGGCGCTGAGTCCAAAGATTCGGCCAACGACAACTCCCAGGGGTTCGAGCACCTCGGCTTGCCAGATAAAATTCTGCAAGCCGTTGCGAAAGTAGGCTTCACCACGCCGTCCCCCATCCAAGCAGAAACCATCCCGATCCTGATGGAAGGCCGCGACGTCGTGGGCCTTGCACAGACCGGTACCGGCAAAACCGCAGCCTTCGCGCTGCCGGTCTTGTCCCAGCTTGACCCGCAGGCGCGCCACCCGCAGGCACTCGTCCTCGCACCAACCCGCGAGCTCGCCCTGCAGGTTGCAGACGCCTTCCAATCCTTCGCGGAAACCCTGAAGGGAATCGAGGTTCTTCCCATCTACGGTGGCCAGGCCTACGGCATCCAGCTGTCTGGCCTGCGTCGCGGCGCCCAGGTCATCGTGGGTACCCCGGGTCGCGTCATCGACCACCTGGAAAAGGGTTCGCTTGACCTGTCCCAGCTGCAGTTCCTCGTCCTCGATGAGGCCGATGAGATGCTGAACATGGGCTTCCAGGAAGACGTTGAGCGCATCCTGGAAAGCACCCCGGACCGCAAGCAGGTGGCGCTTTTCTCCGCCACCATGCCTAATGCCATCCGCCGCCTGTCCAAGCAGTACCTGCACAACCCGGCGGAAGTAACCGTTAAGTCCGAGCGCCGCACCAACGACAACATTAAGCAGCGCTTCCTGCTGATTCCGCACCGCGCAAAGATGGATGCTTTCACCCGCATCCTCGAGGTCATCACCTATGACGCCATCATCGTCTTCTGCCGCACCAAGCATGAGACTGAAGAGGTGGCCGAGGCCCTGCGCGATCGCGGCTACAGCGCTGCTGCCATTAACGGCGACATCGCCCAGGCGCAGCGCGAGCGCACCGTCGATCAGCTCAAGGATGGCCGCCTGGACATCCTCGTCGCTACCGACGTCGCCGCGCGTGGCCTTGACGTCGAGCGCATCACCCACGTGGTGAACTTCGATATCCCGAACGATACCGAGTCCTACGTGCACCGCATCGGCCGTACTGGCCGTGCCGGCCGCTCCGGCGAGGCAATCCTGTTCGTCACCCCGCGCGAGCGCCGCATGCTGCGCTCCATCGAACGCGTGACCAATGCTCGCCTCGAAGAGATGGACCTGCCGTCCGTCGATGAGGTCAATGAGAAGCGCAAGGAAAAGTTTGCGCAGGCCATTACCCAGTCCATGGACAACAAGCAGGCCGATTTCTTCCGCAACTTGGTGCGCAAATACTCGGAAGACAACAACGTTGCCATGGATGACATCGCAGCTGCGTTGGCCGTCATGCACCAGGGTGGCAAGAACTTCCTATTGGAAGACAAGCCTTTGCCCAAGCCAAAGAAGGACCGCCGCGATCGCGATGACCGCAAGCGCGACCGTGACTTCAAAGGTGGCGGCAAGAACCGCGGCGGCTCCAAGCGGCCGGATGGTGACTTTGAGACGTACCGGTTGGACGTCGGCAAGCGCCAGAATGTCCGCCCTGGTGCCATCGTCGGTGCTATCGCCAACGAAGGTGGCCTGTCTGCCAAGGACTTCGGGCGCATCACCATTGCGGTGGGGCACACGCTCGTGGATCTGCCGAAGAACATGGACCCGGCTGTGCTGGACCGCCTGAAGGATACCCGGATTTCTGGGCAGCTCATCAAGATTCAGAAGGATACCGGCCGCCCGCTTCGCCGTGATGGTGGCGGCGGTGGTCGCAAACACGGTGGTCGTTTCCGCGACTAATTAAACCCCAAAGGGCCTCTTTTTAGAGGCCCTTTTTTCATGCCCTCTGACCTGCGCTTTTACTATAAATGGGGGTAGTGTGTCAGGGCGGTTTTGTATGGTATGTGACGAATGAATGTTCTAGTAAATCTCTTGAAAGAAAGTCCATGAATGCGCCATATTATGCCAATACCAATCCAGAAAATTCTACCTCCCGTGCAGCTACGGAGATTAGGAAGGCCGAATACCAGTTTTGGGAAAGGCTTCATCCTGGCCCGGATGACGATATCGAAATTATTAGCCAATCCCTGTCTGACTTAACTGGGGCGCGTCAGTCCCGCATTAGAAATATTATCTTCGCCTTCGAGCGGCTAAAGGAGTTGCCGCGACTGCGGGCCCGGCAAGAACAGCATTTTCATTTAGATTTAGACCGACTCATTACGATTGACCAAACCCTAGCCAAACTCGGCGCCATTGATGCGGAGAAGAAATTCACTATCGATGACGCCCTGACCAACTACTTGACCCCAACCCGTCCCAATCAAAAGCTGCCCTCGCACCGTAATCTCCGCCGCAAGCTGCGCGAGCTCATTGTGCGCCTCGATCCCTCTATTGCCGCGCGGGATCCGCGCCGCAAGCAAACCTATAGCGTTGAACCTACAGGTGGGGAGTGGGCTGCGGTATGTCTGGACGTTGGGCTAGAAACCGCGGAGATTATTGATCGCAATATCCGGGATATCGCTGCGGACAAGGACCTCACGATGGCAGAAGCCGCAGTGGAACTGCTTAGTGGAAAGGCACAGGCTAAGGCCAAGGTTGTGTTGAATATGTATCGCTGTGATCTGCCGGATGCACCCGCGTTTGTGCAGAACCTGGGGTGGGTGTCACCGGAGACCGCAGATGATTTACAGGCGCGGGCAACCACGAGAAGGGACATGGAGAAGTCCGGTCAGGCGGAAAGCCCTAACTACGTGACACCGCCGGATATCCGGGCGTTTGTGGAGGGCTTGGATGGCACCTGCCGGTGGCCAGGCTGCACGCGGCCGGCTGTGGCTTCCCAGATGGACCATCGGCACGACTTTGCGGATGGCGGTCCGACCTCGGCGGCAAACCTTACGTGCTTATGCCAACACCATCACAATATAAAGACCGATGGGAGGGCCTTTTATATCAAGGACCCGATAAGCGGGGACATCGTCTGGCTCTTTGATGACTCTACGTGGGTCTATGACTCCGCGAGTGGGCCGCTGGCCCCCAAGAACCGCAGGTGGGCGCAGACGGTTGCACAGGCGACGCAGAAGCGGAGGGAGAATGCGCATGCAGATGCACAACAGTTAAAAGAAGAACTTTGGGAAGAATCCACCCATGAAAAAGGGGACAGTGATGACACTGTCCCCGAAGAGTAAATGGCTTCCTAGATGTACATCAAGATAAGGCAGATGATCCACAGGAGGTTGAAGACGCCGCCGAAAGCGGACAAGGACTTCTTAATGGAGCCCAGGTTGGCTGTATCGCCGGACTCTAGGGCTGCCTGCGCCGTGCGCTGCTTAGGAAGGATGAGGAAGAAGAGCAAGCACCACGCGATGATGGCCACGAGGATGGCGATGTGGAAGTTGACCTGGCTCTTGAAGGTTTCGATATCAGACAGGAAGACAGCAAGGCCAAGGACCGGCACGAGCGCGGAAATGTAGCCGTAAGTATTGGTGATGTTGTGCAGGTTGCGGGCGGCACCGAGGGCCGTCTTATCGCCCTGTGCTGCGCCCTGCAGCTGCGTCTGGTAGATGGACGTGGAAATGCACACGGGGCCAAGCAGAACAATGGCCGCCGCCACGTGCAGGAAAGTGAAAAAAGTAGTCATGGAGGATGCCCTTCAATTAAGAAAAGTTGCCTTGTTCACCCTAATCAATTTCCTTGCTAGAAATCGAACCGACATTGCTTTCTCATTGCGCGCACGTCTGCGCGGGGCAACGGTAACTCGTACTTCCGGGCGATTTCTGCGAGGCGCCGCGAGTAATCGCAGCGGTTGGCGGGCGGGAGCCACTCAGAGGGGAGGGAATCGGACTTTTCCTGATTGAGCTCCCGGCTGGTCGCCACCAGATTGAGGGGATCGTTGGCAAAACGCCTCTTGGTGTCTTGATCCCAGTCCACGGCACCCATGTCAAAGGCAGCAGAAAGAGGGAAGATGTGGTCGACCTCGATGGGGGAGGTCGCTGAAATCATCTCACCCGCGTAGGGGTCATAAATCGTGCCGGATTGTGGCCGGCAGTCAGCGAAGTCCTCGCTGGCTTGGTTCTCCATGATGGCCTCACGCGTGGTGCATGCGCCGTTGGGCTGCCAGCCGCCGAACTCGTCGCGGTCGTAGCCCGGCAATTCCGCGCGAGCCGGCACTGTGGAGACATCAAAACGCGGAAAAGGCCACGCATACCATGCGATAACGAGAGCGGTTATGCATGATAGCGCGGCCAGATAATAGGACTTCATGTCCTATTGGACTCCGCGAGGCGCGGGAAGGTTCCTACTTGTTATCGGAAACCTTTTCTGCTGCTTCCTCGAAGTCCAGGGAGTCGTCCTTCTCAACGAGCTTGGCAAGCTTCTCGGCTTCCTCGAACTCGTCCAGGACCTCCTGGTCTGGCTGCTTGGTAGCCAAGGTGACCAGAATGGTGACGATGAGTGCGGAGAAGAAGCCTGGAACCATCTCGTAGAGGGAATCGCCAAGCGGGGACATGCCCCAGCCGATGGCGACGACTGCACCGGTAACCATACCGGCGATTGCACCGGTTGCGTTGAGGCGCTTCCAGTACAGAGCCAGGATGACGAGCGGACCGAATGCGGAACCGAAACCAGCCCATGCGAAGCCGACCAGGCCAAGGATGGAGTCGGACGGGTTGATGGCCAAGATTGCGGCGATGACCGCGATGGCCACGACGGCGGTACGGGACAGGTTAATCAGGATGCGCTCGTCAGGCTTGCGCTTTGCGATGATGAGGTAGAGGTCCTCAATCAGGGAAGAGGAAACCACGAGCATCTGGGAGGACATGGTGGACATGATCGCTGCCAAGACTGCGGTCAAGATGAAACCTGCAGGCAATGGGTGCATCATGGCCTGAGCCATATCCAAGAAGATGGTCTCGAAGTTCTCTTGGTCAGTAATGGTTTCACCGAACTGGGTGAAGTACACGGTACCGGTAAGCGCAACGAAGATAGCGCCGATAACGGAAAGGCCCATCCAGGTGATGCCGTAGAAACGGCCCTGCTTAGCGTCGGAAGGCTTACGCAGCGCCATGAAGCGCACGATGATGTGCGGCTGACCAAAGTAGCCAAGGCCCCAGGCGGCGTTACCAACGATAACACCAGCGGAAACACCCGCGAAGAGAGAGAAGTAGTTATCGTTTGGCTCGAGTACGCCATCGGTGGCGTAGCTGTTCTCGGTAGCGAAGGAGAAGATCGCACCGGCATCGTCAAGAGCGAAAAGCGCCATGATTGGCACGATCAGCAGGGCGACGAACATCAGCATGCCCTGCATAGCGTCGGTGTAGGACACTGCCAAGAAGCCACCGATGAAGGTGTAGAAAATGGTCACTGCGGCGATGACCAACATACCGGTGATGTAGTCGCCACCGAAGGTGGACTCGAAGTAACGACCACCGGAGACCATGCCGGAAGAGACGTAGAAGGTAAAGAAGAAGATAATGATAACTGCGGAGATAATACGCAGCATGCGCGACTTATCGCGCAGGCGGTTCTCGAAGAAGGAGGGGACCGTAATGGAATCGCCCGCAACCTCCGAGTAAGCGCGCAGACGCGGCGCAATCCACTTCCAGTTTGCCCATGCACCGATAAGGAGGCCGATAGGCATCCACAGCTCGGAAAAACCGGAAAGGAAGAGCGCGCCAGGCAGGCCCATGAGTAGCCAGCCGGACATATCGGATGCGCCGGCGGAGAGAGCAGCTACGAATGGGTGCAGGCCACGGCCGCCCAAAACATAATCGTCGTATTCGTCGGTTTGTTTGTAGCTCCAGTAGCCAATGGCTGCCATTACGAGGAAGTACACAATCATCGCAATGACGTACCAAGTTGATTCTTGCACGTTTCACTCCTTGTAGTGATTTATCGGACATTCTTACGTTAACGGTGACTTAAGGTTCACCCAAGCTAAAATTCAGCTGTGGCATAGATCTCCGGTGATGTTTTTCACCGTCTAACTGCGTAAAGACGTGAATATAACGAGCTTGTAACAAAACTATACAGGGCTGCTATGCTGGCCGTTATGGCTTCTTACCTTGTGCATGGCCTTTGGCTGCCGGTTTCGGGGCTTGGTCTATGGATTGAGCAGGTAGAAGGACACAAGATTGTTATGCCTTCGGCCGTGCCAGAAGGGACGTTTCCGCAGGCAATTGATGCCATCCTGGCTAAGAAATCCTTCCGGAACCGGGCGCGCGTATCACTACGGACTCCAAAGGGCAAAGACGTCTCGCTCATGGTGCCCATGGCCATGTTTGCCCCAGAAGAAGCAGTAGAAGCCCTAGCCCAGCTGGAATACCTAGACCATCATCCACCGGCACCGATTGCCCCGGATCTGCACTGGCTCATTCACGCATATAGTGGCCTGAGCAAGTTTGTCCGCGCGGGCAGGGTGACGTTCCGGTTGGCGTACCAGGCCAACGAGTGGTTTCCCATGTGGCAGCTGGCCTCAGGTTTGGGTGAGCGCGGTTGGCTAGCAGAAATGATGGCCGCGGCCCCCGGGATTCTCCATATAAATAATAGAGCCCTTTCAGATGACCTCGCGGATGAACTGACGCATTGGATTGCCAACCGGGAATTGCAGCCGCTGCTTAATGAGCCCCGGCCCATGCCTTGGCACGACTTCGCCCGCGCATTGCTGACGACGGCCCCTATCCGCCGCGGCCGCGCGCAACTGCTGCGTGGGCTCAATGAATGGAAAAACTCCATTTACCAGGTGGAACTCCAACTCGTCTACATCGTGGAGGAACCGGAGGAACAGGATCCAGAATATGCAGCGTGGCCGATTCGGGTGCGGGTACGCTCTGGAACGGATTCGCCGCGGCCGGTATCGGCGGACGAGTTGGATAGGGCGAGCATCGAGAAGCTGCGCGAAAACCACCGCAAGGCCGTGCATGCGGCACCGAGCCTGGGCCAGAGTACGCAATTGCCCCAGCCTGGCGACGGCGATTGGGATGTCTACCTGGACACGGAGCAGCTTACGCAGTTTATTGCGCACGAGGTGCCCGAGCTGAAAAAGCGGGGCATTACCGTCATGCTGCCCAAATCGTGGGCGCAGATGGATACCAAGGCCAAGCTGGAAACCCGTGAGGCCCGGGACCCGGCCGAGGCCGCCACGAAGAAGCACATCGGCATGAATCAGCTCGTGGACTATAACTGGCGCATGTCCGTGGGTGATGTGGAGCTTACCGAGTCCGAGATGGATGAGCTGGTCAATTCCAAGTCCGGGCTCATCCAACTGCGCGGCAAGTGGGTGATGGCCGATACCCAGGTTGTGTCCAAGGTCTCCTCTTATATGGAGGAGCTGGCGGATAAGTCCCGCGAGCGCGCCAAGAAGGAGCTCGAGCAGCTGGCGGCCTCGGCGGAGATGGCTAAAAAACTCAATGAGCCGGGCTGGCAGCAGCTCATGGCAGAAGTTGAGCGTCGCCGCGCGGAGTTCAATGAGAAGAGTGAGCACCAGGTCACGGTGGCGGAGCTGCGGGAGCTGGCGCTTGAGTCGATGGCCCAAGAGCCCATCGAATTTACCGGCAGCACATGGCATACCGCGTTGCTCGGCGGCATGGATACGGTTGCGCCTAAGCGCGTGGACATTCCGGAGACCGTGCATGCTGAGCTGCGCGAGTATCAGCGTACTGGCGTGGACTGGCTGTATTGGATGTCTCGTAACAATATTGGTGCCGTGCTTGCCGATGACATGGGGCTCGGCAAAACACTCCAACTACTGTCCCTATTGGCGGTAGAGAAGGAGCGCGGTGAACAAACCGGACCCACCTTAGTAGTCGCACCGACTTCCGTGGTGGGTAACTGGGCTCGCGAGGCGCGTCGCTTCGTGCCGGATTTCGAGGTCATGGTGCAACACGGCGCGGGGCGTCCGAGCGGGGAGAAGTTCCTCGAGGCCGCAGGAAAAGCAGATCTCGTCATTACTACCTATGGCACCGTGAGCCGAGACTTTAACCTCTTGGGCGAGGTGTCTTGGCAACGCGTGGTCCTCGATGAGGCGCAGGCCATTAAGAATTCGGCCACGCGTTCCTCCAAGGCGGTGCGATCGCTGCCCTCTGAGCACCGCGTGGCTCTGACTGGTACGCCGGTGGAAAACCGGTTGTCAGAGATGCGCTCCATCTTGGACTTTTGCAACCCTGGAATCTTGGGCACGGCGTCCTTCTTCCGCAATCACTTTGCCAAGGCCATCGAGCGCAATAATGATGAGGAGATGTCCGAGCGCTTGCGCGCGCTGACCGCGCCTCTTATCCTGCGCCGCGTCAAGACCGATCCCAATATCATCGATGATCTGCCGGAAAAGTCTGAGCAGATTCTTACGGTCTCCATGACCACCGAGCAGGCCGCTTTGTACAAGGCGCTGGTCAATGAGGTGAAGAAGAGCTTGGAGGATGCTACGGGCATCAGCAAGCGCGGCATCGTCTTGGCTTCACTGACCCGCATTAAGCAGATTTGTAATCACCCAGCACACTACCTGGGGGATGATTCACCGGTGGTTATCAAGGGCAAGCATCGCTCAGGCAAGGTGAAAGAGCTGATGCGGATTGTCGATGCCGCAACCGAATCCGGCGAGCGACTGCTGATCTTTACCCAGTACAAAGCCTTCGGGGCTATTTTGCAGCCCTACCTGAGCGGGCAGCTGGGCCACGAGATTCCTTTCCTGCACGGCGGGGTGACGAAGAATAAGCGCGACCAGATGGTGGACGATTTCCAAGCCGAGGATGGTCCACAGGCGATGATCCTTTCGCTCAAGGCGGGCGGCACGGGCCTCAACTTAACTGCGGCATCGATCGTGGTGCACATGGACCGCTGGTGGAACCCCGCGGTGGAAAACCAGGCCACGGACCGTGCCTTTCGCATTGGTCAGCGCCGTAACGTGCAGGTGTATAAGATGATTACCGCTGGCACGTTGGAAGAATCCATTCAAGACATTTTGGATGGAAAGACGCAGCTGGCTGGTTCCGTCGTCGGCGAAGGCGAGGGTTGGCTCACGGAGTTGGAGCCGGACCAGCTGGCAGAGCTTATGAGTTACCGGGGAAAGGAGTAAGCGGATGGCCGTCAAGGGCGATGACAATGTCATCTACGCAAACTTTGGTACCCGCAAGCGCGTGAGCACCCCGGACGAGGTTAACCATGTTGACCGCAGCGGGCGGCTACTGTCCAAGACCGCTGCCCGGATTTCCTCCTTTACCAGCCATGATGCGGACCGGGGGCGGATTACCCGCGGGCGCCAGTACGCCGAGGGCGGGCACGTCGTGGGTCTGGAGATCCGCAACGGCGCCATCCACGGGCGCGTGGCTGGTTCCCAGAACGAGCCTTTTTCCATACTCATTCAGCTGCCGTACCGCGATAATGACGATATTGCGGCACTTGCCAGCCAATTCGCGCGCACGCCGAATTCCGTAGCGAATGCGCGGAAGGGCCTGCTATCTGAAGATGCGTTGGATACCCTTTTTGCCAGCGAGGCCGAAGAACTGCGCCTATCCTGTACGTGCCCGGATTCAGCCTATACCTGCAAGCACATCGTGGCGGTGGGAGATAGGCTCGCCACCCGCGCGGATGCGGATCCCGCCGTGATTTTCAATATGCGCGGGCTGGACTTTGCGCGCTTGGAAAAGGCCGTCATGGAGCAATCGCAGCAGGTCTCCCGCGAAAGCTTTGGAGCTAGCGATTTATCCGCGGAAGAAAAGAACGACGTGTTCTGGAATGGCCGCGAGATGCCTAAACTGCCGCACCCCAAGGTTGCCCCAGCGCTGGAAGATTCCGATCCGGACCTCTTGCGCAAGGCCCTGCGGGCCGTATCGCATACCAATATTGACCTCTTGCGGGCCGTGTCCGATATTGAAGACCTCTACTACCACTTAACGCACTGATTATGATTGCAACGACCTTTATCCACACGTCCGACTTCCAGCTGGGAATGACCCGCTGGTTCTTGAAGGGGGAGGCGCAAGGTCGTTTCAACGATGACCGCGAGTCCGCCATCATGCACCTAGGCCAGCTCGCGGAGGAGGTCGGCGCGCAGTTCATCGTCGTGGCGGGCGATGTATTTGAACACAATGCGCTCTCCCGGGAGATCTTGGCGCGCGCCACTGAGATGTTTAAGCGCCTGCCGGTACCGGTGTATGTGCTGCCCGGAAACCACGATCCGCTGGTCGCGGACTCGGTATTTTATCGCACCAGCGCCGACAACGTGCACGTCATCGCGGATTCAGAACCCATCGCGGTGGGCAAGGGCGTGGAATTGGTGGGGGCGCCGTACTTGTCCAAACGCGCCAACCACGACTTGGTGCGCCAGGCCTTGGAGCCGCTCGAACCCACGGAGGGAATCCGGATTGCTGTGGGCCATGGACAGGTGGATTCGCGTACTAGCGGGGGAGATGCCGATACCATCGACTTGGAATTCGTAGAGCAGTGCTTGGAGCGTGGGGTGATCAATTACTTGGCGCTGGGCGATACCCACTCGACGGCCAGCCTGGGAAAGACCGGCCGCGTCTGGTTCTCTGGCAGCCCGGAGACCACGGACTTTAAGGAATGCTCCACCGGTGGCGGCGAGGCCGATTCCGGGAATGCGTTGGTGGTAAGGATTGAGGGGGAAGATATAGACATCGATAAGCGCAGCATCGGGCGCTGGACGTTTGAGGCCCTCGATGCCTCCGTCAATTCCATCGAGGATGTCGAGCGCTTCTTGCGCAGCCTCGAGGAGTACCCGGATAAGGTGCGCACGGCGATTAAATACAGCCTGCAGGGGACCCTCGGTATTGCGGCGCATGCCCGGCTCCAGCGCGGGCTGGATGAGTTGGAGGCGGTCTTTGCCTCGCTGCGCCCGCGCGAGCGAACCATGGACCTGTTCTTGGAGCCTAGCGAAGACGAACTAGCCAACCTGGACATTTCCGGCTATGCCGCCGACGCCCTGCAGGAGCTGCTGGATAACCGAGAGGATCCGGTGGCCCGCGACGCCGCCAATATGCTATTTCGCCTGGAGGGATAAACCACATGCGCATCCACAGCTTAGAGATTAAAAACGTCCGCGGCATCGAGCACCTGGTTTTAGATGATCTGCCAGAAACCGGGGTGGTGGTTATCCACGGCGAGAACGAGGCCGGTAAATCCACCATCGTGGAGGCCCTCGATGTGGTGTTGACGGAAAAACACACGGCGCGCCCCAGCGGCATCCGGGACTTACAGCCGGTGGGCAAGGACGTCTCACCGGAGGTCATCGCGGATATTTCGGTAGGGCAGTACCGCTTTCGCATTGCCAAGCGATGGCTGCAGAAGAAGTACTGTGAGCTGGCCATATCGTCCCCGCGCCACGCGCAATATACCGGGCGCCAGGCCGATGACGAGCTGGAACAAATCTTAAGCCAGAACATGGATCGCCAGCTTCTCGATGTTCTCTTTATGCGCCAGGATGACTCCAATGACGCCATCTCCGCGGTGGCCATCCCGTCGCTGACGCAGGCCCTCGAGCAGGAGTCCGGCCTGGCAGAGGACGAGGTATCCGGCGATGATTCCCAGCTTTTGGGCAAGGTAGATAAGGAATACAAGCGCTACTACACCGAAAAGACGGGCAAGGCAGCCGGCGAGTATAAAAAGGCCCAGGAGACTGTGGAGCGTGCCGAGCAGGAGTTGGAGGAAGCTTCCGCTGCGGTGCGCGGGCTCGATTCCGTGGTGGAGCGCTACGAGCACCTGGAACGCCAGCAAGAAGAAGCCGAAGCGCAGCTACCCGCGGCTCGCCAGGACCTCGCCGAGAAACAAGCCGCCGCGGACGAAGCCGTGCAGGCCCAGCACCAGGTGGATGCGCACAAGGCCGAGCTCACCCGCGCCAAGGAGGATTTCCAACGCGCTAAGGACGCGCAATCTAAGCGCCGGGAATTGGCCGAGGCACTCGACACCTCAGGCACCGCAAAGTCGAGCGCTGCGGATAAGCTTGCGACCGCCCGCGAGAAGGCCGCGGAGGAAAACGAGAAGAAAGAGGCGGTGGAAAAGAAGCTGGCCACCGCCAAAGAGGACTACGCCACCGCGCGCACAACGCTCAAGCTGGCGCGGGCGTATCAGGACAAGGAGACCTTCCAGCGCCTGGATAAGCGCCTGCTCAAGGTGGAGGAACTGGCACGTGGTGTGGAGAAGGCCCAAGCGGAAATCGCCCAGCGCGGGCGCGAGATGACCGCCGCGGATGTCGAGGAACTCCGCAAGGCTGATGCCGATCTGTCGCTAGCCAAGCGCCTGCATGATGCCACCGCCGCTAAGGTGGAATTTTCCGGTCCGGAGGGCGCGGAGATTGGAGTTGATGGGAATCGGGTGGACATCGGCAAGCAGCCCGCAATTGAGCTTGTCGATGGCCGCGAAATCACCATCGGCGATATCACCGCCCGCTTTGTGGCTGGCGCGTACTCTTCAGATAAGACCCAGCGCGAGGTGGAACAGGCCGAGGCACGCCTGCAGGAGCTTTTCGATGCCACCGGCGTGGGCTCCATCGCCGCCGCCGAGGACCTGCACAAGGCACACAGCGAGCAGAATGCCGAGTTGGATGCGGCAACGCGCAAGCTCGAGGGCGAGCTGGGGCCGGATGATTTGGGCGAATTGCGCGCCCAGCACGCGGCACTCAAGGAGAAGGTCGCCGGGCTCGATGATGCCCCGGCCATGGATTTATCCGCTGCGGAGGAGGCGGAGGAAGAGGCGCGCGAGCTTGTCGATGCCCTCGACCGCGAGCTAATTCCCTTCCGCGATAGCCGCATCGCCCACGACGTGGTGCGCCTGGAAGCCGAGCTCGAGGCCGCCACCGAGAAGGCCGAACGTGCCGAGCGCGAGTTGGCTGAAGCGCGAGAGAAAAACTCCGATGCCGGCCTAGAAGAAGAGGCAAAGCGGTTGGGTGTTTTGGTAGGCAAGCTGCAAGAACAGCTTTCTGAGATGGAGGCCGTGGACCTGGCTACCACCCAAGACTTGGTAGAGGGCGCGCAATCGCACCTAAAGTACCTGCAAAATCAGATACAAGATTCCAAGGTGGAGCTGGGCAAGCTGTCGAGCGAGATTAATTATCACTCCGGCGCGGCAGAGCGTGAGCAGCAGGCGCAAGCGGAAGCAGAAATGGCGCAGGCGGTGTTAGAAAGCGTGGAAAAACGCGCGCTGGCGGCGCGCTACCTGCGCGAGTTGCTGCTCAAGCACCGCGATGCCGCGCGTCAGCGCTATGCCGAGCCCTTCGTGGAGGTGCTCGCTCAACTGTCCCGCACCATTTACGGCGGGGATATCAGCTTTGAATTGGCAGACGATCTCTCCGTTACCGCGCGCACCCGCGATAATGAAACGGTGGCCATGACCAGCCTGTCTGGCGGCGCGCGCGAGCAGCTGGCCATCCTTACCCGCTTTGCCATCGCGCGCTTGGTGGCGGGGGAGGAAACCGTGCCGGTCATCGTCGATGACGCGCTGGGTTCTACCGACGCGCACCGCCTGCAATTAATGTCCACCCTGTTCTCACAGGTAGGCCGCGAGAACCAGGTTTTGGTCTTTACCTGCATGCCGCAACGCTATTCGCGGGTGCTCGGGCGCAGCGAGCGCGACATCGCCATGCTGAAGGGGGTAATCTAGTCCTTATGTCTGAACAAACCCGCTGGTTAAACGATGATGAACAGGAGCTATGGCGCCTATTATTGGCTGCGACCCGCAAGATAGATAGGGGCATGGACGAGACCCTTAAGGCGGGCGGGGAGATCTCCGTGTCCGAATTCGCGGTCTTGGTATCCCTCTCGGAAGCCCCAGATCAGCACCTGCGCCTGCGCGATCTGTGCACGGAGCTGGCCTGGGATCGCTCGCGCGCCTCCCACCAAGTCACCCGCATGGAAAAGCGCGGGCTCTTGGTCAAGGAAAAGACCACCGATGATGGCCGCGGGGTCAACGTGCACATCACGGAGGCTGGGCTCCACCACCTCGAGCGCGCGGCCCCCGAGCACGTGGAATCCGTCCGCCGCTTGGTCTTCGACCACCTCCATGAGGATGACGTTCCCGCGCTCAAGCGCTTTTTCCACGGGGTATTGCAGGTCAATAATATCCCCGGCTATTCGGGATTCGTCCCGGATTCTTTATTAAATGGAGGAAAATAATACCGCCATGATGGGACAAGAACTTTTCGAGCACCCTAAAAAGCAGCATAAAGCGTATGGCTTAACGGCCTTGGGTGAGCTGGGCCAGCGCATTGGTGACCCAGAGGCTTTTGCCGAGGACCGTGCCGATGCCGATCAGCTTGCCGCGATGGAGGAAGCCCTGGAAACCTATCCCGATTCTGCAGTGACCTTTGATGAGGATGCCGATGCCTGGATTGTGGGTGCGGAAGAGGATATCGAGAAAATGTTCGCGGACCGCGAGGCATTCCTTGAGGCATTATTAAATAACGAAGATCCGGGGATCTAATGCCACCGCGGAGACCATAAACTGTTAAGATACTTTTAGTTAATCTTCGGTGAAGCGAGAGGTTTTATCATTATGAACGAGCGCGAGGCTCAAGAACAACGCGAGGCGGCGGCCCGCCAGCAATCCGAGGGCTGGGTTTCCGTTTTTGTCCAGTGGATTCCTTGCATGCTGCTGGCCCTAGTGCTGCTCGGTGCCATGTTCTTTGGCATGTACTACATCGAGCACGGCACGTTGGATATCACCCAGCCGATCACCAACGAATTCATCGTTGAGTAATCCTGCGCAGTAGAAAAATCCGGCCTCCCCTTGGAAAGTGGGAGGCCGGATTTATTTTTATTTCTTGAGCGCCTGGCGCCAGGTCATCTTCTTGCCATTATTCAAAATGGCACGGCGGTAGATGCGCGCGACAACGATGAGAATCAGCACGGTAACAACAGCGAGGACCGCATAGCTTCCCGCCAAGCCCAGCCAGCTCATATTGCCGCTAGCAACTTGGAGGGGAGCGACCAACATGGAGATCGGCGGCACCCAGCCCATCACCTGCATCCAGGTGGCATCCAAGTTCGTCCAGCCAAACATAGTGATATACATGGTGGCAAAGACGAGGAGCAGGATGGGCATCTGCGTCGATTGCAGATCCTCGGTGCGCTGCACCATGGAGCCAGCTGCGGCGTAGAGACTGCCGAAGAACAAGAGGCCGAGGATTTCCCCGACGAGGAGGGCAGCGATTAGACCATAATCGAGCTGGATTTCGCTCGCTGCGCCAGTAAATGCCAGGGAGGCTACGCCGCCGGCCAGGATGAGGAAGGTGCCGAGTAGCCCGATGATGGTATTGCCAATGACCTTGCCGGCCAAGAAATCCACCGGGCGCACCGTGGACAGGATGATTTCGACCACGCGCGAGGATTTCTCTTCTGTAACGCGGCCGCCGATGAGCCCGGCGAAGGTCATGATGGAAAAGACCACCACCATGGAGGCGATAAGGACAATGGCAACGGTGCCCATCTGGGCCTCGGAAGTCTCATCGGCTTCCAGATCGACCGCGGTCACTTCGGCTGATGGGGTGGCGGCGGCAAGCTCTTGGGCATCAATATTCAGCGTATTTAAGGCCTCTGCCTGCGCCTGCGCTGCGACCACCTGATTGACCGTGGTGGAGATGGTGGTGGAGGCAGTGCCGTTGGCCAAAAGCTCCCACCCCTCGTCGCCGGCGGGCACGAGCGCGGCGTCGACATCGCCGGCATCGATAAGCTGCACCGCGCCATCCCGGTCATCGGCGGCCTGGGCCTCCAGCCCGGAATCAGCGAATGCGTCTGCCTCCATGCCCACCACGGCGACGGAATCTGGTTCATCGTCACCACCGGAGAGCAAGTCAATGATAATGGGGGTGGCGATGGCACCAATGATAAGCAGCAGCATCATGATGACAACGGATTTGGTCTTAAGAGCAACCGCCATTTCGCGCTTGGCGACGGTCCCTATGGTCTTCATTGCCGAATACTGCATGGGCTAGGCCTCCTCGGTGGTGGTGCTGGTGACGACGTCTTGGAAAAGCTCGGTAAGGTCTGGGACCTTGAGGCCGAAGGAGTGAACAGGGCCAGCGGCCATGGCAGCGCGCAAGATGGCTTGGTCATCGGTGCCGTCATCGGCCTCGAGCACCACGCCCTGGTCAGTTTCCTCAACCAAGTGAGTGCCCTCCGGGTACCACCCGCGCGCAGGGGTTTCCACCGCATAGCGCGAGGCGCCTTGGGTGCGCAGCTCGTCTACCGTGCCTTCTGCCACCATGCGGCCTTGCGTGACGATGCCTACGTGATCGCACAGGCGCTGCACCAAGTCCAGCTGGTGGGAGGAAAAGACCACCGGCACCCCGCGGGCGGCGCGCTCGCGCAGCATGTCAGACATGACATTGACCGCAACGGGGTCCAAGCCGGAAAAGGGCTCATCCAGGATCAACATATCGGGGTCATGGATGAGGGAGGCGGCCAGCTGCACGCGCTGCTGGTTGCCCAAGGACAAGTCATCCAGCTTGTCTTTCTGGCGTTCACCTAGCCCTAGCTGCTCCAGTAGCTCCGTGCCGGATTTCTGGGCGGCCTGCTTGCTCATGCCGTGCAGGGTGCCCAGGAACGTCAGCTGGCTAAGCAGCGGTTCCTTGCCGTAGAGTCCGCGCTCTTCGGGCATATAGCCAATGCGGCGGCGGTTATCGTCATTAATGGGGGAGCCATCGAAATAAACTTCGCCGGAGTCTTTCGCGAGCACTCCCAGCGCGATGCGCATGGTGGTGGACTTGCCCGCACCATTGGAACCGACGAAGCCGAAGATTTCGCCCTCCTGCACGCTAAAGGTCATATCCCGCAGCGCTCGGACACTGCCAAAGGATTTATTGAGATGGTCGATCTCTAAGGTGGGCAAGGGGGATCCTCCATGGCTCGCCTATACTGCATAACTTTCGTGGTTCTAGATGCCTTAGTATTTCATAAACCTAACAGTTTTTCTATGGAAAGGCGGATTCTAAGGATCGTGGAAACACCTGACCTTGATTGGTGGTGTTTGTGGTGTCGAGTCGTTGGGATCCTTCGC
>NZ_JBEHFO010000008.1:0-105933 GCF_040225595.1 Corynebacterium sp. KPL2734
ACTACCCCCGGTACCCGATATCCGCACCGGTCGGTACTCGATACCGCCCTACCGGTACTAAATAGCGTCGCGCGTCAGTTGCAGTCGCAGTTCGACACCTTGGAACCGTTGGAAGAGGATGAAACTGGCCGCGTCTTCGATGTGACGCGGCCAGCGGAAGAGATTGCAGAAGACGCTGCTGCTTGGATAAAGACCGGCGCTTAAAAGACTGCAGCCGCGCCGTAGAGAACTAGGACGAGTGCGAAGCCAATGGCGGAGATGAGCATCTGATTAACGGTCCATGTCTTCAGCGTTGTCATCGTGTCCATGCCCATCAGGCGGCCAACGAGCCAGAAGCCGGAATCGTTGACGTGGGAGCCGAAGACAGAACCGGCTGCGGTGGCCACAACGATGAGCGCGAGTTGGAGTTCGTTGAAACCGCCAGCTTCCACGGCGGGGACCATGAGGGCAGCGGCGGTAGTGAGTGCGACGGTGGCTGAACCCTGTGCCAGACGGAGGGCTACGGCGATGAGGTAGCAGGCCAGGATGACGGGGATGCCGAGGCCGGAGAGGGAATCGGCAAGCGCATCGCCGATGCCGGAGGTGCGAAGCACGCCGCCGAACATGCCGCCCGCGCCGGTGATGAGCACGACGGAACAGATAGGCCCAAGCGAGGAGTCAACGAGCTTTTCCAGCGCCGTCTTTTCCACGCCGCGGCGCAGGCCGAGGACTACCAGCGCGATAAGCACCGTAATCAGCAGTGCGATTGGAGTTTGGCCGAGCATGACGAAGAACCTGACCCACGTTGCATCGGCATCAATAGTGCCATAGGAAGCTAGGGCATTGAGCCCAGTATTAAAGAAGATGAGCCCCATCGGGATCAGCAAAATAGAAATCACTGTGGTGGCGGAGGCAGGTGTTAAGGGTTGTTCTTCCTTTTCAAGGACAGGCCCGGCGATGGCGTCAGTGACCTTGAATGGGAACTTCTTTCCGGCAAAAAGTCCAAAGCGGTAGCCGGAGATATACCAGGTAGGCAGGGCCAACAGCAGGCCGACGAGCAGCACCAGGCCGAGATCGGCGCCGTAGAATTCACTGGCGGCGACAGGACCGGGGTGCGGTGGCAGGTAGACATGCATGACAGAAAATGCGCCGGCGGCTGGCAGGCCAAAAGCAAGGACTGGGCCATTCAAGCGGCGGGCGACGGCAAAGATAACCGGCAGCATCACGATAAGACCAGCGTCGAAGAAGATAGGAAAGCCCATAATCAGTGAGGCAATGCCGAGTGCAAGGGGTGCTTTATTTTCGCCAAAGCAGCGAACCATGGCATCGGCAAGCGACTGAGCACCGCCGGAAGCTTCCACGAGCCGGCCGATCATGGCGCCGAGTCCCACCAGAAGCGCCACCGAGCCCAGAGTGGAGCTGAAACTCTCCGTCATCGTAGGGACAATGCCTTCGAGCGGTATGCCAGCCGCAAGTGCTGTCAGCGCGGAGACCACCAGCAGAGTGAGAAAAGCGTGGAGCTTGAAATATATAACCAGCACCAAAATCACAGCGATTGCAGCGACCGCAATCCCTAGCAGCGGACCAGTGGACAATGTGGGTTCCCACGTCTCCATAGAGAAGGCTCCTTTTCATGTGCAAACCTTTGAATACGGGCAACGTTAGCAGTAGCTCTGCTAGCCGATGCCCACATTTCCCCAACGTGGCTTATCCACCGCCCCGAAACTGGGCAGATAAAAATCCCCTGGTTCCAGTGAAGGACCAGGGGAGAAGTCGAGGCGTGCTTAGTCGAACTGACCTTGGATGATGGCGGCCGCATCGAGCGGGGTTACGTGATAGGAGATCGGGTTCTGGTTGGAACCTGCCATAAGTGCGCCGGCGCAGGAATGTCCCGCGCCCATCATGTGGCCTAGCTCGTGAGCAATGGTGCCTTGGAGCGCCTCAGGGTAGGTGGCGTTGGGCATCTTGATGGACACCAACTTGTGATCTGGGTAAGCCGAGCCTTGGACGTAGCCGCGGGGATCCGGATTGTAGATGATGGAAATGGTGTCATCATCAGCTTCGGAAGGCTTTACTTCCTTAAGGGAGGCTTTTCCCTCGAGAGCCTCGTTCCATTCGGCAACGGCGGCGTCCAGCTGCTTGCGGTATGGGAAGTTATCCGCCACTTTGTACTTTAGTACGCCATCGCTGAAATAAGGTTTCACAGAGTCCTCATCGTGGAGGATGGAAGGATCTGGAACCGGCTTGCCCTCGTTAGCCAGCTTGGTGATGGCCTTGCAGGTTCCAGGATCGATGATGGAACGTACTGGGTCGCTCTTTGCGTTCGCGGCCGGCGCGGCGATAGTGCCGAGAATGGCGGTGGTGGCAAGGGCGGTGACAGATATCTTCTTCAGAGAGCGCATCGGCAGTTAGTTACCTTTCGATTGGCTTTATCGTTCGTGGAGTGCAGTTGGCCTTAGCAATATCCGCGGGAAACAGAATTGCGTGGATGCCTCAGGCAAGCGAGTAACAATCAATTTTTGCTACACCGGGCAAAATAAAAATTTACATTGTTAGCTTCGCTTTGTCGACTCTAATTTAGACGCTCACCAGTAGTAGAGCTAAATAGGTGGATACGGTCAGGATCTGGGGAAATGCGGAAAGTGTCACCAATCGTGTAATCACGGCGAGCACTTACCAACATCCCAGTTTGTCCGCCCATGCGGGTCGTCGACTGGAGATTTTCGCCCGAGTCTGCCAAGTCGCCATAGAGGTAGGTTTGATTGCCTAGCTCTTCAACGTGCTTAACGGTAAATTCCGCGCCTTCCTCTGTGTGCACCCAATCTTCAGGGCGAACGCCAACGGTAACGGATTGCGCACCATCGAAGTCGTAATTGGCCAAGTTGATGCGAGTAGATCCAAGTGAAAGCTGACTAGAGGTGTGCGCGAGGTTGTAGATATTCATGGCAGGGGAGCCGATGAAGCCGGCAACGAAGACGTTCTGGGGGCGGTCGTAGATTTCACGAGTGGTATCTACTTGTTGTAGGACACCTGCATTAAGCACCGCGACGCGGTCACCCATGGTCATTGCTTCGGTCTGGTCGTGGGTTACGTATACCGTGGTCGTGCCAAGACGACGTTGCAAATTTGAAATCTGCGCGCGGGTGGATACGCGCAGTTTTGCATCCAAGTTGGATAATGGCTCGTCCATGCAGAATACAGCTGGTTCGCGCACGATGGCGCGGCCCATCGCTACGCGCTGGCGCTGGCCACCTGAAAGGTTTGCGGGCTTTCGGTCAAGCAGATCCTCCATCTGTAAAATTTTGGCGGCTTCTTGCACCCGCGTCTTAATCTGGTCCTTGGGTACTTTCCGGTTCTCCAAAGCGAAGGACATATTCTGCGCGACCGACATATTCGGGTACAGGGCGTAGTTTTGAAAGACCATGGCTACGTCTCGATCTGATGGGCTGACTCCAGTGACGTCTTTTCCACCGATCCGAATGGAACCTCGGTCGGTCGGCTCAAGGCCCGCGAGCATTCGTAGGCTGGTGGATTTTCCGCAGCCAGAAGGCCCGACGAGGACCAAAAACTCGCCATCGGAAATATCTAGATTAAGACGGTCAATTGCGGGGCGCTCCGCGTCTTTGGAGTAGATGCGGCTTGCTCCATCAAATGTGACAGTAGCCATGGTGTTACCTTTCAGATACTAAGGAAAATTGGCAAGATTAGCCGTTAATGACGGGCTTTACCTGGTTGTCATAAATGGACTGCAGAGTCTTTTCCAGATCCGTGAGCACCTTGGTGACATCGTCGCGGTTGGTGACGATCTTCTCGAAGGCACCACCAATCTCCTGATCTGCACCGGGGAGGAATACACGGGCGTTGTCCTGTGGGCGTGTTTCTGGAAGCTGCTTGATAGCAGTCTCGAAATTCGGGTTCTCTTCCATGAATTTCTTCTGATTTTCGTTGTCGGCAGCAGAAGAGCGGACTGGCATATAACCCACATTTTGGGACCAGTACGAGGTGTTTTCCTCGTTCGTGATGAAATCAATCAGCTTAATGGCTGCCAACTGGCGGTTCTTGCTAATACCGGAAGGAATGGCGAGGCCGGCACCTCCGGTGGGGCAAGCGCCGTCTCCCTTTGGATTGGGAAGGAATGCGGTTCCTAACTCGAAGTCAGCGGTATCAGTGATACCTGCAAGATCGCCTGTGGATAGGACAGTGGCTGCAGCACGTCCGGTACCGAATTCCATGGCCATGTCATTGCCCATGTAGGAATAGCCATTCTTGTTATCGGTAACATCCTTGAGCCATTCCACAGCCTCGATGGTTTTGTCATCAGTGAACTTCAAATCCCATTCATCGGAGTAGGCGCCGCCCTTAGACCACAAGGGGCCTTGGAAAATCCATCCCAAGTAGCCGACGGCATCGCCCCAGCCAAAGGGCTTCATTTTAGAATCAGCGCTGGCGAGCTTTTTAGACCACTCATCCATTTCGTCCCAAGACTCCGGTCCGCGGTCCGGCAAGCCAGCCTTCTTCCACGCGTCCTTGTTGTAGTAGAACAGGGGAGTCGACCGGGCAAAGGGAAGCGCGAAGTGGCCGCCGTCGTAGTTGTAGTCCTCATAGAGCGGTTGGACATAGCTTGAAAGGTCAATATCGGCTTCTTTGGCTAGATCATCAACATTGGCAATCTGCCCATTGATGGCGAAGTTATACCACCACACATCAGACAGAACCACGATGTCTGGAAGATCAGATCCTGTGAGTGCAGCATTAAACTTTTGTGCTGCTTCCTCGTAGTTCTTTCCTGCGTCAACAAGGTTGACCTTGATATCAGGGTTTTCCTTCTCGAAGCGAGAGATGATTTCTTTTTCGATGTCCTTTGAGGAAGCTGGGTGGTTGGACCACCACGTCAATTCCGTGACCTCGCCACCATCGCCACCGTCGCTCCTGCCTTGGGAACTAGTAGACGAGGTGCCAGCACAAGCGGCAAGAAATGTAGCGGTAGAAGCAGTGGAAGCTAGCGCGAGAAAATTACGGCGAAGCATGGGTATCTCCTTATAGTGAAGTCAGATTGAGAAGAATAGGGTGATAACGGCGAGCGTGATGGGGATAGAAGCCTTCTAACCTTTGACGGCGCCAGTGGTGAGACCTTGAATCATGTATTTCTGCAGGCCAAGGAAGATGACGACCATTGGAAGAATGGTGAGAACGGTTGCTGCCATTACTGGTCCCCAGTTAGTAACGCCATCATTGTTTTGCAGCATGGTCAGACCCACCTGCAAGGGAGCAACCCGTTCCGTATCCGCCATCAGGAATGGCCACAAGTAGGTATTCCATTCGTTTACTAGTGTGATCACGGAAAATGCTGTCAGTGTTGGCCAAGAAACGGGAAGCAGCACCTTGGTGAGCAAGCGAATGGGGCCGGCACCGTCCATGCGAGCAGCTTCCACAAGCTCATAAGGCAAGGAAAGGAAGTGATTGCGCATGAGGAAGGTGCCGAATGCAACACCAGCCAGCGGGACGATGATGCCGACAAAGGTATTACGCCATCCCAGGGAATTGACCAAGGCGTAGTTGGAAATCACCGTGATTTCTGCAGGGACCATCAGGGAAGAAATCACCACGATGAAGACTAGATTGCGTCCTGGGAAGCGAAGGATAGATAAGGCGTAGGCGGAGATGACACCAAGCACAATCTTTATAGCGGATAGGACCGCGGTAATGACGACGGAGTTTCGCAGGTAGGTCCAGAAGGGAACGCGAGTTGTGGCGTCTGCGTAGTTTTTGGTTTCCCACGTCGGCGGTAGCCAGTTAACTGGGTCGGTGTAAATATCACCTCTGGCCTTGAAAGAGGTCATTAAGATCCAGAACAATGGCAGTCCCACGAGCAGGAGGACGAGGATAATTCCTACGTAGCCACCGATGAGCTTGGCACGCCTTGATACAGGGGAAGAGTCTGTGATCATGTGAAGATTTGAATCAGCCATAGGGTGGGTTAACCTCGCTTATCCATGATGCGGACCTGAATCAACGTAACGACGAGCAGGATGAGGAATAGGATTGTCGCAGCAGTGGCGCCGTAACCAGCACGGAAGTTGACAAAGGTTTCGTTATAAATCTGAAAAACCAGCGTCTGGGTGCCGTTTCCTTGAGGGCCGCCTCGGGTCATGACGTTGATGATGTCGAAGACCTGCACAGAGTTGAGCAGTACTGTAATGGAAAGGAAGAAGGTGGTATTGCGCAGTTGTGGCATTGTCACGCGCCAGAATTTGCGCCAACGCCCAGTTCCATCAATGGCGGCAGCTTCGTCTAATTCTTTATCTAAGCCTTGTAGGGCAGCCAAGTAGATGACAAACGTGTATCCCAAGTTCTTCCACACGAATGTGAATGTCACCATGAACAACGCCCAGCTAGGCACGGCGTAAAAGTTTGGAGAACTAATGCCAAACCACCCAAGGATTTCTTGAATCAATCCGAAGTTGGGGTCGAATACGAATTGGAAGGCGATACCAATCGCGGCACCGGAGATGGCATAAGGCGCAAAGACCACCGAGCGTGCAAAGTTGCGGCCTCTGATTTTTTGATTGAGAAGAAGCGCAAGCGCGAGCCCAATTACCATGGAGCCGATGACCGCGAAAAAGGTGAAAATGACGGTATTTAAGACGATCGTCTTTGTATCATCGCGCGTGAACCACTCCACGTAATTATCAAAACCAACAAAAGTGGAGCTTGAACTAGAAATATTCCAGTTAAAAAAGGAAAGCCGAATATTATCTAGCAGTGGCCGGTAGGTAAAAATGGCCAACAAGATGAGGTTGGGCGCCAAAAGTACGGCAGCCAGCAACCATTCCTTATTCCGGCTCTTTGTAGCCTTTCGCACGAGCTCCGATGAATTATCGTTGCTCGGACCGGTGGCCGTGGCAGTCGCGATGCCGTTCTTAGCGTCGGCGTGGTCATCCCTGAGAGTCACACAGCCAGCGTAAACCGCGTAGATTACGGGGTGTTTCACATAGTGGAAACTCTTGATGAATTGCAAACGTCGAGCCCGTAAAGACTAGGGGACTGTTGCGTACTCGATGGAAAACAACTCCAGCGCCCGGGCCTCAGTGAAGGGCCGCAGGGCGCTGGAGCTGGTTCTCTCTATCTCTCTTGCGTTCTCTCAAACGCTAAGGAAAGTATGGCGTTAGACCCTGTTATAGGCATTGAAAAAAGCTGAAATTTTCCTGAAAGTTAGTGGAGGCTAAGAAGGCCACGGGGTAGGTACGCGGTGCGCTAATCTGGAGGGTAGAAGAATTAGCCAAAATGTGGGTGGAAGCTGGGGCAATGGTCGCTGGGAAGTGGCCTACCTCGCAGCTTTCCCGCGAGGTAGAGGTGAAAGATTTGTCGTCGCAGTATGATCCGAATTTTCACCGGCAGATGGGCGTGGAAGCTGACGTCGTCTTGCGCGTCGGAATGATGCTGATGGGGGCTGGCACATCGGGGTACCGCGTGCTGCGCGGCATGAAGCGCAGCGCCCGAGCGCTGGGGTTTGATCACTTGGATGCCAACGTGGGGCTGACCCAGATTACCTGTACCTTTCACCGGGGCGATTCCTTTCGCACCGTGATTGCGCGCACGCATTCGCCGGCCGTCGATGCCTCCCGCATTGAGGCATTGGAGGATCTCACCCATAACCACCTGTATTCCGGAATTACCGCGGAAGAGCTTTCAGGGATGCTCGATTCCATTGAAAGTGACGTGAAAAAGCGCTGGAGCGTGTGGGTCCTATCCACAGTGGCCGCGGTCGCGTGCGCAGCGTTTGCATTCCTGAACTTCTTTCCGGTACAGGCGGTAGGGCTCGTGGCGCTGGCCGCATTCGTGGGGCAGTTCGTGCGATATGAGGTGCTCCACCAGCACGTGCACCAAATTGGCGGGATCATCGCCGGTGGCGCGGCAGCTAGCATCACGTTCTTTATCCTCATCGAGCTCCTAGGATTTGCCGGGGTGGTAGAGCCGAGCTCGCTTTCCTCGGGCTATGTAGCGGCGGTGCTCTTTTTGATTCCGGGGTTCCCACTGTTTTCGGCCCTGATTGATATTGCGCGCTTTGACTTCGATGCGGGCATCGCCAGGCTGGGGTATGCGTTTACGGTCATCTTTACCGCTACGTTTACCGTCTCCATGGTCAGTTGGCTGACGGATCTCAGCCCAGATCCGCCGGTTCCCGCACCGGATACGCGGTGGTATCTACTGGCTTCTGTCGCCAGTTTCTTCGGCATCGCGGGCTTTGCCTTCCTCTTTAATTCCTCGCGCCGCATGGTCCTAGTGGCCGCAAGCGTGGGAACCGTGGCCAACGCGGTGCGCTTAGGCCTCCTGGAGCTGGGCACGACCGTCTACTTTGCGGCTTTTATTGGCGGGCTGATTATCGGACTCTTGGGTGCGGTGGCCTCCCAAAAGGCACGATTGCCGCGCATTACCACCACCGTGCCAGCCGCCGTCATCATGATCCCCGGGGTGACGATGTTCCGCGCGGTCTATTACCTTAACGACGGCCAGATGGATCAGGCAGTGGCAAATGTGGCCACCGGCTTGATGGTGGTAGGCGCCATCGGCGCAGGGATGGTATTTGCCCGTCTGCTTACGGACCGCGATTGGGCGTTGGGGCGCCTTATTGACTTCGATAAGGAAATCCCGCGAAAGAAGCCCGCCTAGCGCCGGTGGCTCGGCCTCGCGGCAGCCACCAGCAACGGCAGCCAGAGGCAGCAGGCAAAGCGGCTGCCAAAAATACGGATAGGAAAACGCCAGCGGCACCCGGTTCCTTTCGGTTCCGAGTGCCGCTGACGTCTCTCTCTACAAGGGTGTTTCCATGTATCGGTTTGCACCGCCCTCTGGAAACTGAGGGGTTCTCTCTATCTCTCTCGTATGCGCTCTCTCAAACGCATGATTTAAGTATGGGGCATATGGCTGGAACAGCCATGGAATCTATCTGATAGGTCGCTGAAAATTACTGAAAGTTTTCTGTACATCCATTTGCTCTGGTAGAGCGGCCAGAGGATTATCCTTCTAGCAGCCCTTCATCGATGAGGAAATCCTGTGCCACGGCGGTATAGTCCTCACCGTCGACGTCCACGCGGGCATTGAGTTCCTGCATCTTTTCATCCGTCAGGAGCTCCGAGAGGGGAGCGAAGAGATCTTTGATCTCTGGGTATTCCTCCAAGACCTCGGTGCGCACAACCGGGGCGAGGTTGTACTTGGGGAAGAAGAGCTCAGGATCCTCCAGCACGGTGAGGTTCAGGGATTTAATGCGGCCATCGGTGGCAAAGATCGAACCGAAGGTGCACTCGCCCTTTTTCAAGGCGGCATAGACGGCGCCGGAATCCATGATCCGGATGCGGTCGCGCGGTGGTTGTTCAACGCCATAGCTATCCAACATGGTAAGCAGGCCGTCATTGCGGGCCAAGAACTCGCTATCGGTGCAATAGGTCTGTTCGTTGGCGGGAATAACCTTAATATCTGCTAGCGATTCGAGGCCGTATTTTGCGTGGGACTGCGCGCTAATGGCTAGCGCGTACGTATTATTCATCGGCGCTGGGGGCAGCCAGGTAAGTCCGTGGTCCTTATCGGCTTCTTTTACCGCCTCGTATTGTTCTTGCGAGCCGGGGACCGGATCGGCATTGCCCAGGTAAGTAATCCAGGCGGTGCCGGTGTATTCAAACATGGAGTCCATATCGCCGACCTCTAGCGCTTGGCGCGTCGAGGTAGAGCCGGGGATATTGGTCAAGTCCTTTACGTTGGCACCTGCAGATTCCAAGAGGATCGCGCCAATCTTGCCCAAGATGACCTGCTCGGTGAAGTTCTTGGAACCGATGGAAATATTGGCGCCGTCGAGGTCAATATCGGCCAGGTCACCCTTTAATTCCCCACTCGGGATGAGGCCACCGGCGGTGCCGAGGCCGCACCCGGCGAGGAAGAACGTGCTAGCGGCGGCAAGCGTTGCGAGGACGCGTTTCATTTGATCATTCCCTTCGGGGCGAAGACAACCTCAAGAACGCGGCCCACCCATTCGACCGCTAAGGCTAAGGATGCGATGAGGACCGCGCCGGAGATGAGAATAGGGTTGCGGTAGAGGGTGATTCCGGTGGTAATCAGCCCGCCGAGGCCGCCGGCATCAATAAAGGTGGCGAAGGCACCAGCGCCGACCAAAAGCACCAGGGAGGTGCGGATACCGGTCATGATGACCGGCAGGGCCATAGGCAGCTCGACCTTGGTGAGCACCTGGAGTGGCGACATGCTGAGGCCGTAGGCGGCCTCAACAAGCTGCTTATCCACACCCCGCAAGCCCGCAATTACGTTGGCGAGCACCGGCAAGAAGGCATAGAACCAGAGGCCGAGGATGGCCACCGGTTCGCCAAAGCCCAGCCAGATGGCCAATAAGACGATGACGCCAACGACGGGCGCGGCCTGGCCAATATTCGCGATGCTGGTGATAATCGGCGCCATGAACTTGGTGGACTTACGCGTTAACACGATGCCCAGGGGAACGGCCGTGGCGATGACCAGCAACGCGGAGATGACCACGAGGACCAAGTGTTCGCGGGTCATGGTGAGTACGGAGCTAATTTGCAAGGTGCGCTCTTCAATATCATCCAGCTCGGCCGTGGCGTGCCAGATGAGCCAACCGCCCACCGTGAGCACCACCAGGATGGGGATGCCGATGATAAGGAGGCGGTCTTCACCGGTGAGGCGCTTAAATTTCTCCACCGGAATCCACCTCCTTTTCATCTAAAGCCTCTTGAGCCGCGGCGTTCATCTGCTGGATATAATCCGTGACCGTTTCGTAGTACAAAACGCCTATGAATTCGCCGCGGCGGGTGACAAGCGCGCCGCTGTGGGAGGAAGCAAGCATGGCAGACATGGCATCGCTTAGCGTAGAGCGCGCATCCACAACGGAGTTGAGCTCGAACTGTGGCTCCGGGATGGTCTCGTAGCGCTCGAGCTGGCGGGCAAAAATCCAGTCGCGGGGATGGCCCTTGTCATCGACGATAACCACCATTTCTTCGCCGGCCTCGCGCAGGCGCGCTAGCGCCTTTTCGGTGGATTCACCGATGCGCGCGGTGGCCTGATCCGCAAGTTCTAGCTCGTCCGCGCGGCGTAAGTTGAGCTGCTTTAAGGCGGAGCCGGAACCAATAAAGTCAGCCACGAAGTCATTCGCTGGCGCGGCAAGGATATTTTCGGGCGTATCGTACTGGCTGATCTTTCCGCCTGGCTCAAAGATGAGGATGCGGTGGCCCAGCTTGATGGCCTCATCGATATCGTGCGTGACGCAGATGATGGTCTTTTTCAGCTCGGATTGGATATTGACCAATTCATCCTGCAGGCGGGTGCGGGTAATGGGGTCGACCGCGCCGAAGGGCTCGTCCATCAAGACCACCGGCGGATCCGCAGCTAGGCCGCGGGCAACGCCGACGCGCTGTTGCTGGCCGCCGGATAGCTCGCTGGGGAAGCGATCGCGGTAGGTGGCAGGATCGAGTCCCACCATTTCCAAAAGCTCGTCGGTGCGCTGAGAAATCTTATCGGCCTTCCACTTCTTCAGCTTGGGCACCAGGGCGATATTATCCGCAACAGACATGTGGGGGATGAGCCCGCCGCCTTGGATGACATAGCCAATATCGCGACGCAGCTGCGTGGGGTTTTTCTTGGTGGCGTCCTCGCCATCGATATAAATGGTGCCGCTGGTCGGCTCCACCAAGCGGTTAATCATCTTCAGCGAGGTGGTCTTACCGCAACCAGACGGCCCGACGAACGCGACCAGCTCGCCCGCCGGAATTTCGAAAGACAGATCCTCGACGGCAGGGGAACCTTGGCCCGAATAAGCCTTGGTGACGTGGTCAAATACGATGCTGGCACCGCTATTGCTCGCGTCCGCAGAGCGTGTGGACGAAGCGTGCGTTGAATCAGACATTCTTAGATACCTTTCGGGGTGGTCAATTTTTGGATTCCGGCGAGAATCGCATCCACGATGAGCGCAATAATGACGACGCCGATGGTGCCCACCAGCGTGAAATTAAGTGCGTTGGTGCCGCCGATTTGGCTGAGTCCTGAGTAGATATATCCACCCAGTCCTGGGCCGAGCGCATAGGCGGCGATGGCGGCAACACCCATAGACATCTGGGTGGAGACGCGGATGCCAGTCATAATCACCGGCCAGGCCAGCGGCAGCCGGATGCGGAAGAGGATAGCCGTCGAGCTCATGCCCTGCCCGCGGGCGGATTCGATGACATCGTCGCTGACATTGTGCAAGCCGACGATGGCATTTCGCAGGATGGGAAGGACGGCATAAAAGACCACGAGGGCAACCGACGGTATGGTGCCGATGCCAAACAGCGGGATGGCAAGACCAAGGAGCGCCAGCGATGGCAAGGTCAGGCCAATGGAGGTCAAGGCATTAGCGATAGCCGCACCGCGCGGGCGCTGGGCCACAAAGATGGCAATAACCAACGCGATGACCAGGGCCACGGCGACTGATTGGATGACAAGGCTTGCGTGTTGGTAACTGCGGAAAAGGATATCCTGCCAGCGCGCAGCGATAAATTCGTTCATTTCATCACCTAAAAGAAAGAGAATAGGGCGCAGGGAAAATTATTAGGGGCACAGGCTCTTTGGTCCTTCCTCTGCGCTGATGATGTGCTTCTAGCGTACAAGCCTTTTTACGCGCGAAACAATAGCGTGACAGGCTGGGCACAAAACCGGGGGCAGTGAGCACGAGGTAATACCGGTCTTAGTGGCGACCTAGAAAAACAGCACTTGGCCGATAAGGGCAAGGGCAGCGGTAATAGCTACCACCGTGACGATGCGGTTAAGGCGCTTGGTATCGATGAAGTGGTTTAGGTAGTTGGCAATGAACAGGCCGATGACCACCAAGGGGCTGTACGCCGCTGCGGCATAGACCTGCGGCTGGGTGACCTGGCCGCTATAGCCCAGGATGAAAAGGGACATGACGGTACCGATCACAAAGGTTCCGGCGAGGCTGCCGCGGGTGCGCTGTGGGTCAAAGCGCTTCATAATCAGCGCCATCGGCGGGCCACCGATGGAAGTAGAGGTTCCCAGGAACCCGGAGGTCAGACCGGCCAGGACGGTATTGCGCTTGGTGGGCTCGGGGCTCCAGCCGAGGCTGGAGAGGGACATCGCCAAGAGCACCGCGCAGCCGATGAAGATGGAAAGGCCATCGTGCGAGAGAGAAGCGATCGCCCACGCGCCGGCAAATGAGCCAGGAATGCGGGCTATGACGGATATGCCAACTAGGCGCCATGAGGTTTCGCGGTACGTGCGCGCCAGCGTATAGATGGAAATGCACAGCGCGAGGAGCAAAATGAGCGTGGGGACTAAATCCGGGCGCAGGAGCGCGACAATGGGGGTGGCGATGGTGCCGAGCCCAAAGCCGATCGAGCCCTGAGTGATAGTGCCGACCAAAATGAGCACACCAATAAAGATGTAGACCCACGCGTCTGAAGAGATTCCCAAGAACATGATGGAAGGCAAGTATAGGGCACTTGGCCTAGAGCCGGGCGGTTACTTTCTCATTCGCTGCAATTTCATCCAGGCGGGACGCGGGGCAGAGTCCAGCGACGATGACGGCGGAGCCGCCGGCCGCTAAGGGCTCGAGGACGGCGCGGGTGAAGGAAGATTTATCGCTCCACCCGGTAGATAGCAGCCGCTCGGCGCAGCCGGGCGGGGCCACCAATTCCGGCAGGGGCTGGGTTTCACCAAAGTATTGATCGCCATAAAAACGGACGGTGGGGCCGAAGTCGATGGTACCGGTGGGCAGATCCCCGCCGGATTCAACGATGCCGTGGCCAAAGGGGTCGTCGCTGATGAGCACGATATCGGCCTGCGGCTGGCGCTCTTGGGCGGCGAGGTAGCGGGAGGGGGAGGTAAAGACGACATCGGCAAGCGCGGCCGATTTACCGAAATCAAAGCTGGGCCCGGCGGCGAGGGCACCTAAGGCAATGACGGCGGCCTGCCACGAGGTGGGCACGTCGATGGCGATGGTGGAATCCGGCTCTAAGTCGAGCTCTTCTTCCAACATATTGGCGATCTTGGCCACCCAGTTATCGAGCGTCTGGGCGGAAAAATCCATGCGCGCGCCGGTGGATTCGTTATAAACAGTCAGCCGCGGGGTGGCGGCATCGGCGTTTAAAAGATGGGCGAGTAGTTCCATACCCGCCCATCGTAGGCCAGCCTGCTTAGTTCACGCAGCGCGGACCGTGGCCGCCGGCGTCGATTTCAGGCGAGACCTGGTTGGCGCCGAAGTCATTGCCCGGTGTTCCTACTAGGTCGGTATCTTCTTCGGCTGCGGATTCCTCCGCGCTGGCCTCCTCATCGGAAGGGCCCTGGTAATCATCGGTGGCCACGACGAGCAAGGTATTGTCATCGAGCTGCGGATTTTCTACCACAGGAAGGCCACCGAGCTTTTCCGCCAGCTTCTTGGCATCTTCGCTCTCCGGGTCTGCGGCCACGACCTGGGACTCGGAGTAGATACCGGGCTGGGCGTTGGCGGAGCGCTCAACGGTATAGCCGGTGTTTTCCAGCCAGGTGCCAATGCCAGCGGCCAATCCATCGATATTGCCGGCATTGAGGACGTGGACCTCGTTATCGGAGTTGATATCGGCATCGTGCTCCGGCGCGTTTTCGGAGTTTTCCTCCTTGTTGGCCGCGTCCTCTTCGGCTTCCTCGTGCGACATGGCTAGATCCTCCATGAAGCGGTGGACCTCATTGGTATCGATGGTGACGATGGATTCGCCGTAATCGCCGCGGCCATCGATAGAAGTGACCGGGATAGTGGTGAAGGTGACATTGCCGCCGGCTAGGCCGGCCAGCTGGGTGACAAAGCCCATGATGTCCCAGCCATCATCGATGACCACGGAGCGCTCCACAGCCTTCGCAATCTTGGATAGCTTGGACGGGCTGGTCAGCGTGTCATTATCGAGCACCTTATTCACCAGCGAGGCCATATACGCCTGCTGGCGCACGATGCGGTCAAGGTCACCGCGCGGCAGGTTATAGCGCTGGCGCACAAAGGTCAGCGCCTGCGCGCCATCGAGGGTCTGGGTGCCCTTATGGAAATTGGCGCCGGACATCTCGTCCTCAACATCCTCGTTGAGGCACACCTCGACGCCGCCGACGGCATCAGTAAGCAGCGTAAAGCCCAGCAAGCCCACCTCGGCGTAGTGGTCAATGGACACGCCGGTCAGGGAGTGCACCATCTTGAGCAGGCCTTCGCGGCCGGCTTCCACGCCGTGCTTTTCGATGTCCTTATCCGAATACGGTTTCTTCTCACCCTGCGCCTCCGCCTGGGCGTTTTCCTGCTGGAGCTGTTGCACCTTGTCGTTTTTGTGCGAGGCGTAGACGGCATTGATCTTCATATTGCCGTAGTCCGGATCGTTGACATAGGTATCGCGCGGAATGGAGACCGCGGTAGCGCGCGAGCCGTCTTCTGGAATGCGCACGAGCATGATGGTGTCGGTATTTTCCTCGCCCTCGGCAACGCCGGCGTGGAGATCCGCCAGCTCCTTTTCGGAGAGCGGATTGCCCTGGGCATCGGTACGCGAGTCCTTGCCCACGAGCAAGATATCGGCGGCGCCGTCCAAGGAAGGATCGGATAAACCATCCTCGCCTAAAGATAGGTCCGAGGCGGAGGACATGCCCGTATCCAGGCGCCCCACCGTGGCATAGCCCACGCCGGAGACAGCTAGGATGAGGGCAGAAATGACGGCCACGATGGTTTTGGTGGCCGTGGAACCCTTTTGCTTAACCGCGCTAGCGGCAGAGGGCGCGGGTTGGATATTGCGCGCCCGGCGAGTGTTCTCAGAAGTCACAAGTGAAGGCTTTCTACTTTCCGGGGATCTGGAGATAGTTTAGGGGAGATCTCGCCGAAATTAGGGATCCGTGACCAGTTTCGCGTGTTTGAAACAGTGTCTGTCTCCTGACGTGGCCCCTGGCATGACTAAGCTTGGGGCCCATTGTGACTACTGAAACTACAGCTCCGCTCGCCGTTATCACCGTGACCTATAACCCCGGTGAGTACTTGGCGCGCTTTTTAGACTCCCTGCCGGACGCCGGTGCTAACGGTACCCAGGTGGTGTTGGCGGATAATGGTTCGACCGACGGTATCCCCGAAGCCGCCGCTGCGGAAGAAGAGGACGTGCACTTCCTCGATACCGGCGGCAATATCGGCTACGGCGCCGGCATGAACGCCGGTGCGCGGTGGGTGCGCGAGAACCGGCGCGTAGACGATGAGTTCTTCCTTATCTCTAACCCGGATGTCACCTTTAGTGAAGGCGCCATTGACCAGATGATCGCGTGCGCACGCCGCTGGCCGGATGCCGCGGCGGTAGGCCCGCGCATCGTGGAACCAGATGGCAGCAACTATCCGTCTGCCCGGTCGGTGCCGAATATATCCACCGGGATTGGCCACGCGCTGTTTTCTAACCTATGGCCCTCTAATCCTTGGACGCGCACGTACCGCAATGATGCCGATATGTCCGTCCAGCGCCCCGCAGGCTGGCTGTCTGGGTCCTGCCTCTTGGTGCGCTGGGACGCCTTCGATGCCATTGGTGGCTTTGATGAGCGCTACTTCATGTACTTGGAGGATGTGGACTTGGGCGATCGCTTCGCCAGCGCCGGATATCAAAATATTTTCTGCCCGGAAGCCGTCATCAGCCACGCTAAGGGGCATTCCACCCAGGCGCACGCCGGGGCGATGCTGCGGGCGCACCATAGCTCCGCGTATCGCTTCCAAGCGGACCGTCACCCGGCGTGGTGGCAGGCCCCGCTGCGCGCCGCGCTGTGGCTGGGATTGCAGGCGCGGGGCGCGGTAACGGCCGCTCGCGCCAGCACGGCCAAAGATTCAGAGGCCTGAAGCGCGTGCCGTTGACCTGGTTTCTGGCCGCGGCCGCATACACTGACCTTCGAAAAACCTCAGAATAAGATTGTCTGCATACAAAGGATGACTATGACTGAAGCAGCCACCACTCATGGTGCCACCACCGATGCGGTGATTTTGGTGGGCGGGCGCGGTACCCGCCTGCGCCCACTGACCATTGGTACGCCCAAGCCCATGCTGCCGACGGCAAATTACCCGTTCCTGCAGCACCTGCTCGCCCGCATCAAGGCCGCGGGCATTGAGCACGTGGTGATGTCTACCTCGTATAAGGCAGAGGTTTTTGAGGAATACTTTGGCGATGGCTCCGAGCTCGGCCTGGACATCGAATACGTGGTAGAAGAAACCGCGCTGGGCACCGGCGGCGGTATCCGCAACGTCTATGACAAGCTGCGCAATGACACCGTCATGGTCTTCAACGGCGATGTTCTTTCCGGCATGGATCTAGAGGGCATCTTGACCACGCACCACAACAAGGGTGCCGATGTCACCATGCACCTGCTCAACGTGGCGGATCCGCGCGCCTTTGGCTGCGTGCCCACGGATTCTGAGGGCCGGGTCACGGCCTTTTTGGAAAAGACCGAGGATCCACCAACCAACCAGATCAATGCCGGTTGCTACGTCTTTGACCGCTCCGTCATCGAGTCCATCCCTGCAGACCGCGTGGTCTCGGTAGAGCGCGAGACCTTCCCAGGCTTGCTTGCCGATGGCCGCTTGGTCGTCGGCCACGTCGATAACTCCTACTGGCGCGATATGGGCCGCCCAGATGACTTCACCCGCGGCTCCTCCGACTTGGTGCGCGGCATCGCCCCATCGCCGCTGTTGGAAGGTCGCACCGGCGAGTCCCTCGTGGAATCTTCTGCGGGCATTGCCGGCGGCGTGCTGCTGCTATCTGGCACCGCGGTGGGCCGCGGATCCGAGGTGGGTGCGGGCTCCCGCCTGGAGGGAACGGTGGTCTTTGATGGCGTGCGCATCGAACCGGGCGCCATCATCCACAACTCCATCATTGCCTCTGGCGCCCACATCGGTGCCAATGCGGTCATCGAAAACTGCGTCATCGGCGAAGGCGCCCACGTGGGTGCCCGCTGTGAGCTTGTGGACGGCATGCGAGTCTTTCCCGGCGTGACCATCCCGGATGCCGGCATTCGCTTTAGCTCCGACGCCTAAAGCGCCCGCCGCCTTCCCTCCGCACCGCCTGCAGCTCGGTAACGCCGCGCGGTGTGGAGGGCTTTGTGATCCCTGCCCGGTCGAGATTTGGGAGACACGCCGAAAGTTCCTGAAAATTGTTGACAGAAAAACCGGGTACCACTATATCTAGTACCCCCTACCTACACCCCCGGATGGCACCGGGTGTTACTAATGTGACGGATGGGGATCGTGTGCAGCGTTTTTCCGATAAAGCGCGAAAAAGGCACTAATTCAGGTTGACGATATTTAGTGATCCGGTGTGAAATTACATCAGTGCAAGAAACGGCGACCGACGCACTTGTTTTCACGGATTGGTTCGCGGATTGACGGCGATTCAGCCGCACTTCAGCCTCGTGTACAGTCGGTTGCACTGATTAGGATTACCCAACCTCGGAGAAAGGAAAAGGCGTGGACAAAATGGCTAATAACAACGCCATTCTCCGTGGCGGTGCTGCTGCAGAGGTATCGCTCGATGAACTCTTCGGTGCCGTCGAGCAGGAGTGGCAGGATCAAGCGTTGTGTGCGCAGACGGATCCAGAGGCATTCTTCCCTGAAAAGGGAGGTTCCACCCGTGAGGCAAAGCGTATCTGCCAAGCCTGCGCGGTGCGCGATGAATGCTTGGAATACGCGCTGGAGCACGATGAACGCTTCGGAATTTGGGGCGGGCTTTCGGACCGCGAACGCCGCCGCCTTAAGCGCGAGATTGGTTAATTAAGTTGTGTGCTCTAGCCCTTGGCTGCGCCCCCTGAGTGGTGCGGTCAAGGGCTAGAGTTTTCTTTGTGGTGCGAAAACCTCCCTACCAGCTATAGCGCGGGTCTACCTCCTCTGGGGCGAGGTTTAAGTAATTGGCCACCAGGGCGGTAATGACCGTGCCGAGGAGTTCCGCGCGCTCGGCGGAGGTGACGGCACGCTGCTCAATGGGCATGCGGAAGATAACGAGCCGGGCGCGAGTGGGGGTGCCAGCAGAGTCGACACCGGCGGGCACGATGCGGCCGAGCGGCACTGGGCCATCAGCAATGATCTCATCTGGCAGCACCGTCATATCCGCCGAAAGTCGCATGCGCGGGATGGTATCTACCGCAAGGTCGAGCCCGCGCAATTGCGGGGCGAAGGCGTGCTGAATGGGTGCGTAGGCCTCGAGGACGGCGGCATCGAAGAGCTCGCGGGCGCTGCGGTAGCGCGGGGTTTGCTGCGGTAGCAAGGGCCCGTGCAGGCCGCGCCCGTGACAATCGCGGGCGGGACGAATATGCGGGCGGGGGCGAGCGGCGGTCATGGCGTTGATTCTAAAGCTCGGTGACGGCGCAATAAGTGCAGCCACGCCGGGGAAGTACTATCTAAATCTCAACCAAGGGTTTAGACTATTGTCCGTGACTGAATCTCGCCATTGCTCCCGCCCAGGCTGCGGCCGACCCGCCGTGGCGACGTTGACCTATGCATATGCGGATCAAACCGCAGTGGTTGGTCCGCTGGCAGAAGAGGATAACCCGCATAGCTGGGATCTGTGCAGCACCCACCGCGACCGCATCTCTGCGCCGGTGGGGTGGGAACTGGTGCGCGTAGACCGCATTGAGCTGGACGAGGATGATGACCTTATGGCCCTGGCGCAGGCGGTCAAGGAAGACGGCAGGGTAACCACGGGGCTTGTCGATGACCGCAGCGCCGGCTCCGGGGCAGATCCCATCGATTACACCGCCACCTTCGATGGCGCTGATCCTGCCAATTCTAATCACCCGGTATTTCGCACTCGCCGCGTGGCCTATGCCAAAAAGGCCCGCCGCGCTCACCTGTCCGTAGTTCCCGATGCGCACAGCGAAGATAATTCTGCCGAGAGGCAGGACACGGACTCTGAGTCTGACTAAACCACGGGCGCTGGGCACAGCGCCCGTGAAAGTTTGCGCTAGCTAGCTGCAGACACGGATGGAGCACTGCCCTAGTTGCCCGCAGGCGGGGAGTAATATTGCGAGGTATGCGAACTCGTGAGCATCTTGATGCAGTGATTAAGGCCTATGACGTCCGTGGCGTGGTGGGCGAAGATATCGATGAAGACTTCGTGCGCGATACTGGTGCCGCCTTTGCCGCAATCCTGCGCGAAGAAGGCGAAAACACCGTGGCCGTAGGCCACGATATGCGCCCGTCTTCTCCCGCGCTGGCGCAAGCCTTTGCTGAAGGCGTGGTGAGCCAAGGCCTCCACGTGACGCTTCTGGGGCTTACCTCCACCGATGAGCTCTACTATGCCGCGGGTTCTATGGAGTGCGCGGGCGCGATGTTTACCGCCTCCCACAACCCGGCGAAGTACAACGGCATCAAGCTCTGCCGCGCCGGTGCCGTCCCCGTTGGACAACAGACTGGGCTGGAAGAGATTAAGCAGATGCTTATCGATGGCACCCCAAACTACGACGGCCCCAATGGTGCTATCGCCGAGCAAGAAATCCTGACCGGATACGCGGACTTCTTGCGCCACCTCGTGCCGCTGGAAGAGTCCAAGCCGCTGGTCGTGGCCGTCGATGCCGCCAATGGCATGGGCGGACACACCGTCCCGGCCGTCTTCGATGGCCTTCCCTTTGATGTCCGCGACCTCTACTTCGAGCTCGACGGTACCTTCCCCAACCATGAGGCGAACCCACTGGATCCCAAGAACTTAGAGGATCTGCAGAAATTCACCGTAGAGCAAAAAGCCGATATCGGCCTTGCCTTTGACGGCGACGCAGACCGTTGCTTCGTGGTGGATGAGAAAGGCCAGCCGGTATCGCCGTCTGCCATCTGCGCGCTGGTGGCTAGCCGCTACTTGGATAAATTCCCGGGCGCGACCATCATCCACAACCTAATTACCTCCAAGACGGTGCCGGAGCTCATCGCGGAAAAGGGCGGTACCGCAGTGCGCACGCGCGTGGGTCACTCCTTCATCAAGGCTCAAATGGCCGAGCACAAGGCGGCCTTTGGCGGCGAGCACTCCGCGCACTACTACTTCCAGGAATTCTGGAATGCCGATTCCGGCATGCTGGCCGCCATGCACGTTCTGGCCGCGCTGGGGCAGACGGATAAGCCGCTTAGTGAGCTCATGGCGGAGTACTCCCGCTATGAGGCCTCCGGGGAGATCAACTCCACCGTGGCGGATCAACAGGCCGCCACCCAGGCGGTACTCGATGAGCTGGCGGATAAGATTGAATCCGTCGATGAGCTAGATGGCGTTACGGTCGAGCTTAAGGGCACGGATGCTTGGTTTAATGTGCGCGCTTCCAATACCGAGCCGCTGCTGCGACTCAATGTTGAGGCGAAGACCTCCGAAGAGGTGCAGCAGATCGTAGACGAGGTCCTCGCCATCATCAGGCGCTAATTACTGAATTACTGCGCGCGGGAGTGGGCGACCATGTCTTCCCACTCCACGTACTTCTTTCGCTCGCGGCCTTCGCGCTCGCCCAAAGCGCGCTCAGCGGCATCGAGGCGCTGCCAATCCTGCCACGTGAGGTAGTCGATGCCCTTATCTGCGAAGGCCTCGGTGATATCGCCGGCGGTGGGGGACGGTAGGGTGCCCGCGGCGGCATCATCAAGCAGCATGCCAATGGTTTCACTGGCATCGGACTTGGTATTGCCAATCAGGCCCACGGGCCCGCGTTTTACCCAGCCGGTGGTGTAGAGGCCGGGCACGATGGCGCCCTCTTCGTCGATGACGTGGCCGCCGTCATTGTTGATAACGTTTTTCTCGCTATTAAATGGCACGCCATCCACGGCGTCTGAGCGATAGCCCGTGGCAAAGTAGACCGCTTGCACTGGCCACGTGGTGAATTTACCCGTCCCGCGCACGCTGCCATCGCCGGTCAGCTCTGTGCGCTCCGTTTTAATCCCGCTGACTCGGCCGTTCTCACCGAGGATCTCCACCGGCTGCTCGAAGAGGTGGATCTGCAGCGTATGCGGGGCCTGTTTGGGATCGCGAATGGCATATTGCTCAAGAACCTGGCACACCAAATCCGTAGACTTGCTGGAAGCGCGAGCCTCTAGCGAGGCCTCGTCGTAATCAATATCTTCCGGGGAGACGACCACATTGATGTTCTCCGAATGGTCGAGCTCTTTGAGCTCTTGCGGGGTGAACTTGGCTTGGGCGGGCCCGCGGCGCCCGAAGACGCGTACGGTTTCTGCCTTATTTTGTGCCAGCGAATCGTAGACATTATCGGCGATTTCGGTCACCTTGAGTTCATCGCCCGTCTTGGCCAAGATGCGTGAGACATCCAGTCCCACATTGCCCACGCCGATGACGGCGACCTCGCTGGCGGAGAGATCCCACTCGCGCTCAAAGCGCGGATTTCCGTCATAAAAGCCCACGAACTCACCGGCGCCGTGCACTCCCTGCAGTTGTGCACCAGGGATATCGCGGTGGCGATCGCCTACGGCGCCAGTGGCGAAGATGACGGCATCGTAGTGCTGCTGGAGCTCATCAACCGTGATATCGCGTCCGATGTGCACGTTGGTAAGCAGGCGAATTTGCTCCGTATCTAAGACGCGGTGCAAAGATTTAATGATGCCTTTAATGCGTGGGTGGTCAGGGGCCACGCCGTAGCGGATGAGACCAAAGGGGGCGGGCATTTGCTCAATGAGATCGATGCGCACGTTTCCGCCGGTCTTTTTCACCAGAATGTCGGAGGCGTAAATGCCGGCGGGGCCGGCACCAATGACGGCTACGTTTAAGGGTTTGTCTGACACGGTAAATCTGCCTTTCTTGTATGCGTATTCTCCCGCGGCGATGCGAGGAGGAAATGGAGTCCTCAACAGATATGCGCAAATAGACTGGTTGGTCTATTTGCAGCAGGTGAGTACGGGATTTCTCTTAACAGAGTGAACCGTATGGTCTGTTTGCGCACAAGTGGGATAATTAGATTCTTTATTAAATACCTTTAATACGCTGGTCACAGCGCTGGCGAGAGTGAAAATAAAACAGACCGCTTTGTCTGTAATCTGTAGACGGGTAGGTTTTCCTTCAACGCTTTGAAAGGGAGGTCTACACCACATTATGGCTACCGCAACGACGACCAAACGCAAGCCACGCGCCAATAAGCCCGAGGGCCAGTGGAAAATTGACGGTAAGGAACCGTTGAATAACGATGAGGCCATCAAGCAGGACGATGGTGGTCTCTCAGCCAAGCAGCGCGTAATAGACATCTACTCTAGGCAGGGATTTTCCTCCATCCCACCGGAGGATTTAGCGCCGCGCTTTAAATGGTTGGGGCTGTATACGCAGCGCAATCAGAACTTGGGCGGGGAGATGACCGCCAAGCTGTCTAATGCAGAATTGCAAGATGAATACTTCATGATGCGCGTGCGCTTCGATGGCGGCCGCGCTGATCCGGCCAAGCTGCGCGCGGTGGGAGAAATCTCGCGCGATTATGCTCGCTCTACCGCGGACTTTACAGACCGGCAGAATATCCAGCTGCACTGGATTCAGATCGAAGACGTGCCCACCATCTGGGACAAACTCGAATCCGTGGGCCTGGGCACCTTGATGGGGTGCGGCGATGTGCCCCGCGTCATTTTGGGCTCGCCGGTCGCGGGAGTGGCTGAAGATGAGATTATCGATGCCACCCCAGCTATCGAGGAAATCAAGAATAATTACTTACCGCGCGAGGAGTTCCATAACCTTCCCCGCAAATTCAAAACCGCTATTTCCGGCAATGCGCGCCAGGACGTTACGCACGAAATTCAAGACGTTGCCTTCGTAGGCGTCAACCACCCCGAATATGGGCCCGGCTTCGATTGCTTCGTGGGCGGGGGACTGTCCACCAACCCCATGCTCTCGCAGTCATTAGGCGCGTGGGTGCCACTCGAGCGCGTGCCGGAAGTATGGGCCGGCGTGGTCAGCATCTTCCGCGACTATGGCTTCCGCCGCAACCGCAATCGCGCGCGCCTGAAGTTCTTGGTGGCTAAATGGGGCATCGAAAAGTTCCGCCAAGTGCTCGAGGAGGAGTACTTGGACAAGCCGCTGGCCGATGGCATCCCGCTCGAGGTCAATCCCGGCAGCCGCGATCACTTGGGAGTGCACAAGCAAAAGGACGGCAAATTCTACGTCGGCGTGAAACCTACCGTGGGCCATGCAACGGGCGAACAGCTCATTGCCATTGCTGATGTGGCAGAAAAGTTCGGCATCTCGCGCATCCGTACCACCCCGATGAAGGAATTGCTCTTCCTCGATGTGGAGGAAGACGATATTCCGGCGCTCTCGCGCGCGCTGGATGAAACGGGCCTGTATTCCCAGCCCACGGAGTTTCGCCGCGGCGTCATTTCCTGCACTGGTCTGGAATTTTGCAAGTTGGCGCACGTGACCACGAAGGCCCGTGCCATCGAATTGGTGGACATCCTCGAAGACACCCTGGGGGATTTGGATGTGCCCATTTCCATCGCATTAAACGGCTGCCCCAATGCCTGCGCGCGCTCCCAGGTATCCGATATCGGGCTCAAGGGCCAGATCGTCACCGATGCCGATGGCAACCGCGTCGAGGGCTTCCAAGTCCACTTGGGTGGCGCCTTAGGCCTTTCCCCTGACTGGGGCCGCAAGCTCCGCGGACACAAGGTCGTGGCCGATGAGGTCCCAGACTACGTCATACGGCTGGTCAATAAGTATAAGGAACAACGCGAAGAAGGCGAGCAGTTCCGCCACTGGGTACTGCGCGCCGAGGAGGAAGATCTGCAGTGAATTTTCGCCGTAAGCCTAACCCCAATCGCAATCACCCCACCTTTTGCCCCTACTGCGCCGGCACCGATCTCTTCCCGGATGAAGAAGACGACTTTGCCTGGAATTGCCAGGAATGCCTGCGCGTATTTTCGGTCCGCTTCCACGGACAAGACGATGCCCCCGTAGCACCGGCCCCAGCAGTCTCTTCCACCGAGGCCCTGCAGCGCTCCCTAGCCCGCCGCGGACACTCCACGGCTCCAGTGGATTAAGGATGCACCATGACCGCACTCATTACCTTGTCCCACGGCTCGCGCCACCCGGGCGCCGCCGCCGGCGTTGAACAGCTCACCCAGGCCGCTGCCGCCGCGATTCCAGACCGACCTGCTTATCGTGCGGCGCACCTGGAGTTCAATACTCCCGATCTCACCGCCGCTGCGGTCGATCTCGCTCGTTGCGGGGAGTATACGGCCGTAGTCATTCCATTGCTCTTTACGCAGGGTTACCACCAGCGCGTTGACGTTCCCCGCGTTATCGCTGCGGCCGAACAGGCTTCAGGCCTGCGCTTGGTGCAAGGTGAGTGCTTGGGCGGAGGGCGTGCCGTACGAGATGTGGGCAGGCGGGAAGCCGCTGAAGCCGAATTGGCGGCGGTGCTCGCGGCACGCGCCAGGTCTGGGGATACCCACCACGTCATCTACTCCGTTGGTTCCTCTGCTGCTGCGGCCAATGACTCCGTCCGCCGGCTTGCGGCTCAGGTATCCCGAATCACCGGCGTTCCGGCTACGGCCGCGTTTGCCACCCGCGGTGGCAGCAATGACATTCATGCATTGGCAAGAAGCACTGCGCGAATGCGGGTTATCCCGCTGTTTGTTACCGCAGGACTGCTTCTTAAACCACTGTCATCTACCCCCAGCAATGTCACCGTCGATCCCGTTCTGGGTACCGACCTAGCTGGCATCGTTGCTGCTCACTATCACATCGCCCAGGAGGTCGGTGTTCCATGCTAACCCTTATTTTAATCGCCGTGGCCGGTGCGGCCGCCCAGCTTGTTGATGGCGGCATCGGCATGGGCTTCGGCGTCACCTCAACCACCATCCTCCTCCTAGCAGGCCTGGGACCCGCCCAAGCCTCCGCCGTAGTCCACACCGCGGAACTTGGGACGACTGCAATGTCTGGTCTCAGCCACGCCCGCTTTGGCAATGTGGATTGGAAAACCGTCTTCCGGCTGGGCGTTCCGGGTTCTATCGCGGCGTTTATCGGCGCCACTGTGCTCTCCAATATCTCCACCGATGCGGCCGCTCCTATTACCGCGCTCATCTTGGTGGCCATCGGCAGCAACCTCATCTGGCGCTTTTCCCGCCCGCGCCGGGCGAAGTTTGTGCAAAAACGCAGCCATTCCACCCCATTTTTGATTGGCCTTGGTTCCGTCGGCGGATTCGTCGACTCCACCGGTGGTGGCGGCTGGGGTCCGGTGTCTACCTCGACGCTTATGGCAATTGGCCGTGAGCAGCCTCGCCGCATCGTCGGCACGGTAAATACCGCCGAATTCCTAGTCACACTGGGGGCCACCCTCGGCTTCGTCGTTGGATTGTGGCAGGATATCGTCGCCAACCTCTCCGCCGTGTTGGCCCTGCTCATCGGCGGTTCCATTGCCGCGCCGATTGCGGCATGGGTGATTTCCCGGATTGAGCCGGTCGTCCTCGGTGGTCTCGTGGGTACGGCTATCGTGGCGCTGAATATCGGCAAGGTCTTAGGCGGGCTAGAAACCTACTTCGGGCTGACGGCGCCGGGCTTCGTCTCCCCGCTGCTCATGGTCATCATCCTCGTCGTGGGCATTTCCGCCACCATACACGGCGCGCGGGCTACCCGGGCTGCTCGCGTAAGGGAACTGGAAGCCGAAAACGCCGAGACCAAGGCACATGCGGAATTTCATGCCGCAGGCTTTGCGCACAACGCGGCCGGTGCCTCCAAGGACGTGAGCATCGTGGAGGACTCCGCACCGCAGGCAGATAAGGCCTAATCCCCGGCTGAGTCGAGGCCGGCAACCTCGCCAATGACATAGACGGCGGGGGAGGAAACATTATTCTCCTCCATCGTCTGCGCAAGGTGTGCTAGTTCACAGCGAAATTCCCGCTGCGTGTTCAGGGTGCCCTCCTGGATAATCGCGCACGGTGTCGAGCCAGCGAGCCCACCGTCTTGCAATGCCCTTGCAATCGCCGGGGCATTTTTCACGCCCATGATGATGGATAAGGTCGCGCCGGACTGGGCCAGGGCGTGCCAATCCACGAGGGACTTCTCGTGCCCGGGAGGCAGGTGGCCCGATACGACGGTAAAGCCGTGAACCATGCCGCGCTGGGTGACGGGGATGCCAATGCCTGCGGGCACGGAAATGGCGGAGGTCACCCCTGGGATGACGGTAGTGGGGATTGATGCCTGGGTTAGGGCCTGTACCTCTTCAAAGCCGCGGCCGAACACGAAAGGATCGCCGCCTTTGAGCCGCGCCACCTTCCGCCCGGCTTGGGCGTGCTCGATGAGCAGCTCGTTGATCTTGTCCTGGGTGATCGACTTTTTGTAGGGCAGCTTGGAGACATCGATAAGCTCCTTTGCGGAAATATCGCAGAGCTTATCCAACTGCGGGGCAGGGCCTAGGTGATCGGTCAAGATGACCTCGGCCTCCTGTAAGGCGCGCATGCCGCGAACCGTAATCAGGTCCCAGGCGCCGGGGCCGCCACCGATAAGGGATACGGGATGAATCTGTACTGACGTCATGCCGCACCATCTTAGTGGGAGCCAGACTATGCTAGAGCGATATGGATAACGGTTTCACTGATGGTTCCGCCTATGACACCGAAACGGTGCGATTTTTTGATGTCGCCCACGAGGGCGCGCAGATTCGTCTGCTCGCCGGACAAGTGGAGCGCTGGGGTGAAATCTTAAACGGGCTCAACCCGCGCTCCCTGGTCATATTGCCCACCGACGCCATCGCCCGCGAGGCAGCGCACCTCGGAGTCGGCTTGGCCGAACCACTGCGCATTCCCTTGGTGGTGACGGAATCGCTGCCGCAGTACGTGGGCGCGCTCGATATCGTCGTAGCGGTAGGCGAGCCCGCAGAATGCGATTGGGCCTCCCGCGCGCTCATCGCGGCGAGCCAGCGTGGCGCCACCACCATTCTGGTGGGCCCGGCAAGCGGCCCCTTGGTAGAGGATTGCCCGGAAGACACCCTCATTGCCCCGTCGCTTCCCACCGCGGAGGGCTGCTCGCCGTCGCGATTTATCACGGCCCTATACGCGCTGTGCAGCATCGTGCATACCTCCCCGCATGCGGTGCGCGAGGAACTAGAGGATCTAGCCGCCGCCGTGGACCGCGAGATCGAGCAGCTTTCTCCAGAGCGCGATGATGCCATCAATCCGGGACGGCAGCTGCGCGAATACGCAGAGGGCGCGCGGATTATCCATTCTTGCGTTATCGATCCCTATGCATATGCCGAGCGTCGCGAGCGCGTGCACATCGATACCCTGGTCGCCCGCATGGCCGCGACTATCTGGGCCGTGCACGGGCTGCCCGGGACCTTCGTCGAGCCCGCTGACCTAAGTGGCGCACTCGATCGGGGTACCGAATCCAGCACGGCGTCCACGCCTGCCGATGACCTTTTCTACGATCCCTTCATCGACGGTGCCGGCGCGGATGCACCTTTGATACCCTTAAAAGTGATTTTCTGGGGGCAGGAAGAGGCGAACCTGCCCAACTCGCTTGCAGTCCGCAGCACCGACCCGGAACCGGGCCTTGGGCACCTTGCCCGCTCGCTGCAGCTTATTACGCGGAGTTTTGCCGCGACCGCCTACGAGATTTCTAAAGGATAGAAATAAATGCAATTACTGGAAGGCGCAATCCGCAACTATTCGTGGGGCTCGCGCACCCTCATCCCTGAGCTGCGGGGCGAAGAAGCCGCAGGAAAGCCGGTAGCAGAACTCTGGTTTGGCGCCCACCCCGGCGATCCTTCCACGGTGGAAGGCCAGCTTCTCAACGAGGTGATTGCGGAGGATCCAGAAGGCCAGTTGGGTACGCGAGTCTACAAAGAATACGGCGAAAAACTGCCGTTTTTGTTGAAGATTCTCGCCGCCGAAGACCCGCTATCTTTGCAGGCCCACCCCTCCAAGGAGCAGGCCGAAGAGGGTTTCTCCCGCGAAAACGAGGCGGGTATTGCCCTGCAGGCCGCAAATCGCAATTACAAGGACGATAACCACAAGCCGGAACTTATCGTGGCGCTCTCGGATTTCTACGCCATGGCCGGTTTCCGTCCCCTGGCACAAACCCGCGAGCTCTTTGCCGCCTTGGAGTGCCCAGAGCTTGAGCGTTATCTTGCCATGCTTGACGATGACCCCGCGGAATCCTCCGAATCCGCCAACCTCCGGGTGCTTTTCACCACGTGGATTACCATCCCTTCGGCCAAGCGCAAGGAGCTTATTAAGGCCATCATTGCCGCCGGCGAGCGCCTGATTTCCGCCGACCCGAAGGATTGGAAAGCGCGGGTCATGGCTACGGTGGTGGACCTGAATGACCGCTATCCTGGCGATATTGGCGTGCTTGGCGCGCTCTTGCTCAACCACATCGAGCTTGCCCCAGGTGAGGCCGTCTACCTCGACGCCGGGCAGCTCCATGCGTATGTCTCCGGACTTGGCGTAGAAATAATGGCCAATTCCGATAACGTCTTGCGCGGCGGATTGACCCCGAAATTCGTGGATGTGCCGGAGTTGGTGAAGGTCCTGACCTATGCGGCCGCCAATGAGCCGCGGGTACAGCAAAAAGATAAGCGGAACCAGGATAACGTCCATGGTTCCGAGGCTTGGTCCTATCCGGTGCCCATCGATGAATTTCTGCTTGATCGCGCCGAGTTCGGGCCCGATTCTTCTGTCGACCTCGATTATGACGGCCCCACCATCGCCTTGTGCACCGCTGGTTCCCTCAACCTTCGCAATGCCGCGGGCGAGGAATTGATCCTTTCTCCGGGCCAAGCCGCATGGCTGCCGGCCTCCGATGGTGTGGTTACCGCCCAAGCTCACGCTGTACATGAGTCAAGTCCTGAGGACCGCACGGCGCAATTATTCGTCGCCCGAGTCTAATAGGTCTTATAACTGTGCCCCCTTGCTAGAAAATCCCAGCAAGGGGGCACTTTTAGGTGTTGGCCGCATTTGGGCCGAGGCTAACTCCCTGGTACCAGTTGCGCTAGCCGCATAGAGGACTTAGCGCGCAGCGGAAGATCCCGCGGCAGAGCTTCCCGTTGCCGGGAGATCCGTGGGCTCTTGGTGTCCCGTCTGTTGCGTAGTGGCAGGCTTCCCGGTTGCTTCCGGCTCGGCGTGGGATTTATTTTTCGCCTGCGGTGCGCTAGAAGGCGCGCTCGTTCCCGCACCGTGATCCTCTGTGGTGGCATTACGAGCAGACGGGGTGCGCTGCGCGCTCCCGTTGGTATATGACTTTTGTGGGGTCTGCGTTGATGGCGACTCCGGGTTATCGGATCCGGCGGGCTCCTCCGGCTTAGGGGACTCGCTGCCCCGGTCTCCCGGACCAGGCTTCCCCTCGCCTGGGGCAGAAGATGGAGCTGGTGAGCTTGGTGCCGGAGAAGACGGTGCTAAGTTATCCGGCTTGCTGGGATTATCCGGCGCTGCCTGCATGGTGCCGGCACCGTTACCATTCTGCGGAGCCTGGCCGCCCTGGGCGGACGGGGCGTTATTAGCGGAAGCGTCTGGAGAGTAGACATTTCCGGGGCGGTACACCTTGGTAGGGCGGGTGGCCGCGTGGGGATGCGTGACGGCATTGGGCGCCAAGTATGGGTCCGTCGATTGCGGGCGCTGATGGTCCGATTCACCAGCGCCTGAATTAGACTCTGCGGAGGTGGAGTTTTCCGGCGAAGGCTTCTTATGCGTCGACGATGTCGTCGATTCTTCAGCGGAAGTATTTTTTGGTGCCACGCTAGAGGTAGGAGACTCATTCGCGGCGTTGGAATAACGGGCGCTCGGCGTGCTCATGCGCCACACGCCCACTCCCACGACGACGGCGGCGATAAGGCCGAGCACGATGAACACGTACACGCGACGTGAATCTGGCTTCATCGTGCTCTCCTTTCTTAGTTACATAGGGTGGGTAACAAGTTGATAACGAGAGTATCATGCATTGGAATTTTCGCGACAGCCTTTAGAATCCGTGAGATGTGAACAAAGCTCAAATGGGAAAGTGGATTTTCTATGCAATCCTTTTCATGCCCGATTTTTCTGCGCCGCAAAAGCGTGTATAAATGGCGCTAAACCCGTCGAAGGAGTGAGAAATGAGCAGCTGGGACGAAGAGATTTTTAGCACCGATCTCAACGTGGATTTTCTAGATGAATTGGCAAACCTCGATGAAGAAGGGGTAATCCGCGCAGTACAGGATGCCTGCGAGGTGGCTCGCAGCAAGAACGATTTAACCGAGGAAGAACAGCTCAACGCCCACGCTGCGGCCACGATCGCCGCCATTTGGGCAGGCGCGCCGTTCAGCGCCAGCGAAACCGTTGAAGACTACCCCTATATTAGGGACTTGGTGGGAACCGTTGACGATACCCTGACCGAAAATGCCCTTGAGATCCTGGATACCGTCGAAGGAGACTACGACGTGGAACCGTTTATCGAGGCACTTTCTTAAAAACCACCTCCCTCGGTGCCGCTGGCGCCGCCTAGGAGCAGAAAGGATTCTGCATATCTCACCATGCTTATAAGCATTGAAGGCATTGACGGCGCCGGAAAAAATACACTTGCGACCGCAGTGCGGGACGCCCTCCAAGTCCCAGTAAAAACCGTTTCCTTTCCGCGTTATGAGACCTCCATCCACGCGCAACTTGCGCGCGAGGCGCTCTACGGAAAGATGGGCGACCTTACGGATTCGGCCTATGCCATGGCCACGCTTTTCGCCCTCGACCGCTTTGGGGTAAAAGAGGAATTGCTGGCGGCGAAGCAAACGCGCGAGGTAGTGATTTTAGACCGCTACGTAGCCTCCAACGCTGCCTATTCCGCGGCCCGGTTGCGCGACGATAGCCTCTTCCAATGGGTCTATGACCTAGAATTTGGCACCTTGGGCCTGCCACAAGCAGACCTGCAGGTGTATGTGGATACGGCGGTGGAGGTGGCATCGGCAAGAGCGCAGTCCCGAGCCGCCAGCGATTCCACCCGCGAGCGCGACCACTATGAACGCGATGGGGGATTGCAGGAGCGTACCGCCGCCGCCTACCGGCGCCTAGTCGAGTCCGGGTGGGGCGGGCGCTGGATCGCCACCGCCGATGCGGATACTATTACGGCAGCAATAGATGACCTTGTAGGAGATTAAAACGTGGCGCCAACGATTTTGGTTGTGGATGATGATCCAGCGATCTCGGAAATGCTGACCATTGTCCTTGAATCTGAGGGACTCAATCCCGTCCCCGTCATGGATGGCAACGATGCCGTTCCTGCCTTCCGCCAGCACGAACCGGATCTCATCCTTTTGGATCTCATGCTGCCGGGCATGAATGGTGTGGATATCTGCCGCACCATCCGGCGCGAGTCCGCGGTGCCTATTGTCATGCTTACCGCTAAAACCGATACCGTGGATGTGGTCTTAGGCCTTGAATCTGGCGCGGATGACTACATCACCAAGCCCTTTAAGCCGAAAGAGCTCATCGCCCGCATTCGGGCGCGCCTGCGCCGCACTGACTCCGCGGAACCGGAAACCCTTGAGGTTGCCGATCTGGTCATCGACGTGCCGGAACACACGGTGCGTCGTACCGATGGCACCGAATTAAACCTGACCCCGTTGGAGTTCGATCTCCTGCTGGAAATGGCGCGCCACCCAGGGCAGGTGCACACCCGCGAATCGCTACTGGAATCCGTCTGGGGCTACCGCAATGCCTCCGATACTCGTTTGGTCAACGTGCACGTGCAGCGCCTGCGCGCCAAGATCGAGCACGATCCGGAGGATCCGCAGATCGTGCTGACGGTGCGCGGTGTGGGGTATAAGACCGGCAAGGCCGGTGCCGGGGAGTAAGGAATCATCAGAATTCTAGACCGCGTGCGGCGCATTCGTGACGCCATAGTAGATACGCTGCGCACCTCATTGCAGGCGCGCGTTATCGGCATGATTGTGGTCGCCTCCTCGGTGGTCATGATTATCTTGGCCTACGCCTTGGTCTCCGTGCTGACCCAGCGGTTGGTATCCCAAAAAGAAGACGTGGCGCTGCAGGAACTCGAGCGCGCCCGTACGGCGGTAGAGCAGCAAATCGATGCCACCAGTTCCGCCAACTCGGTGCAGGTGCGCATCAATTCCGCGCGCGCCTCTTTGGATCAGCTTTCTGCGCAACAAGGCGATGCGCAGGCGGTGTATGAACCCGTCATCGTGGTGGAAAACCAGGATGGATCCATTACCACCTCGCCGGAGGATTTCCCGGTGCCGGAACAAATGCGGCAGATGGTGGGCCAGGACCAGATTGCGCAGCAGTATTACCCTGTCCCGCGCGGCAATGGCGATTACTATAACGCGCTCATGGTGGGCACGCCCACTGATGCAGAGATTCCGAATTTGCAGGTTTACCTGGCCCTTTCCATGGAGTCGGAAGAATCCACGATGGCGCTTATGCGCGGGTTGCTCTCTGCTGCCGGTGTGGTGGTCGTGGTCTTGCTGGTGGGCATTGCCTGGTTGGCTACCCAGCAGGTCATTACCCCGATTAAGTCCGCGTCCCGCATTGCCCAGCGCCTAGCCGCGGGTCACCTCAAGGAGCGCATGGCCGTGGACCGGGACGATGAGATGGGCCGCCTTGCCGCTTCCTTTAATAATATGGCGGATAAATTGTCCTCCCAGATTGCACAGCTAGAGGAATACGGCGATTTGCAGCGGCAATTTACGTCCGATGTCTCCCATGAGCTGCGCACACCCATTACCACCGTGCGCATGGCCGCAGACCTCATTGAATCCGAGGCCGATAGTCTGCCCGCGGGCGCCCAGCGCGCCTCCAAGCTCATGTCCAGGGAACTGGACCGCTTCGAGGAGCTGCTGGCGGATCTGTTGGAGATTTCCCGCCACGATGCCGGCGTGGCGGACTTGTCCACCACGGCCATTGACCTGCGCTCTTGCGTGGATGCTGCCTACCGCCAGGTCGAGCACTTGGCGCAGAAGCTCGACGTGGAGGTCGTTCGCAATATGCCGGACGAGCGGATTACCATCCAGGCCGATTCGCGCCGCATCGAGCGTATTTTGCGCAACCTTTTGGCCAATGCCATCGACCATTCCGAGGGCAAACCTGTGGTGATCGATATTGCCACCACAGATAAGGCCGTCGGCGTGGCCGTTACGGACCACGGCGTGGGCCTGAAACCTGGACAAGAAGAACTAGTATTCAACCGCTTCTGGCGCGCGGATTCTTCCCGCAAGCGCCACTCCGGCGGCACCGGGCTAGGCCTTGCCATCGCCCGCGAGGATGCAGCCCTGCATGGCGGCACGCTCGATGCCTTTGGCGTATTCGGCTACGGTTCCCGCTTCCGCCTCATCATCCCGCGCGAGCCGAATACCGAGATTGGTGATGAGCCCATCTCCCGCGAGATTCCAGGTGCCCCAGGCACGGGTTCGGACTCTGGGCACGCTGCGCTTGCCGATGCCCCTGCTACCGCCGACCCCAGCGGCGCAACTGGCGCCGCGAATGCTAGTAACGCGGATATTAGTACCGAGGAAGCTGGGGAAGCGGAAGCTGATGCAACGGAGGATGGTGCAGCAGAAGATAAGGGCGGAGTGTCCGCTGGTGGGGCATCGCCAAGCAATAGCTCAGTGGTAGGTCGTGGAATTGGCATCGACGATGACTCCGCTGACGCAGCTGAGTCAGATGGTGACGGCATCCTGTGGCCCTCCGAACGCGAGCACAATCGCGGGGCCGCGTCGCCAGAGAGGCGCTCCTATAAGGCGCCAGATTTTAAGGGGGATATATAAATGAATTCGGTCGTACGCAACGGATTGTGGCGGCGGAGCACCGCAGTGGGCGCGGTGGCGGTGCTGTGCTTTGTTACCGGTTGCTCAACCTTGCCGCACGATACGAGCCCCCAGGTCGTAGGAACCTACCACAAACAGCCCGATGGCCCGGAAGAAGTCATTGCCCCAGAGGAGGGGGCAGACCCGGACCTTACCCTGCGCGATTTTTACCGCGCTGCGGCCGTTCCCACCAATGATCACGATGCGGCCCGTAGATTCCTCACGGATACCGCCCGCGGGGCGTGGGATGCCTCGGGCGATGTCATCGTGGTCGATAGCCTGGATATCGTGACCGCGTCTGATAAGAAACAAAACACAGCGGAGGATGTGCGCTCATTTAATGTGCGGGGCACCATCATTGGACGGCTTAAATCCGGTGGGGCGTATGTGCCGGAAAATGAAGGCTACGAAGCTACCATCGATATGAAAATGGTGGATGACCAGTGGCTTATTAATGGGCTGCCGACAGGATTGGTTATTGAGCGCAATGAGCTGCGCAATCATTACACCCCGCAATCGCTCTATTTTTATAAACAAACCGATGACGTCCTCGTCCCGGATCGCCGGTGGCTCTATAAAGACAGCGAAGAATCCGAGTCCACGCTGATTACCCTCTTGATGGAAGGCCCGTCCAGCAGCATCGCCCCGGCTACCCGCCGAGCAGCGGATGAAAAGGTCACCTTTGCTGGCTACGACAATGAAAACGGCTACCAATTCGAGGGCTTGTCAGATCTGGATGAAAATGACCGCACGCGTTTTGCCGCGCAATTGGTCTGGACGCTTTCCGATGCCGGGCATATCGGCCCCTTTAAGGTCAAGGCCGATGGCAGCAACTTGGTAGAAGGCATGGATACAGTCAGCGTGGATGATTTTGCTGACTATAACCCCAAGATCAATAGCAATTCCCTGTCCACGCTGTACGCATTGAACGAGGGCAACGTGCTGGAAGTTGATAGTGGGGTGGCCGAGCCGATCACTGGTGCCTTGGGCTCGAGCGGCAATGTGCAGTCAGTCGATGTCACCGAATCCGGCATGATTGCGGCGGTCAGCCGGAAGTCTAGTGGTGACTTCAAGCTGCAGATGGGCGAAATCGGCTCGGGCATGCAGGACTCGGTCGACGGCAAGACGTTGGCGCGGCCCACCTTTGAATTCAACGGGCAAGCAGCCTGGACTGTGGTCGATGGTGATCGCATCGTGCGCGTCGTGCGCTCCAAGACTACCGGGCGGATTTCGGAATCCGAGGTCGATGCCCGCAGCATTGACGAGATCGAAGGCGAAATCTCCGTTATTCGCCTCTCCCATAGCGGTGCACGCGCGGCGATGATCATTGATGGACACGTCTATATCGCCGCGGTGGCCCAATCCAGCAGCGGCGATAAGCGCATTGTTAATGCCCGCGAGGTGGGTCCAGAGGTTTCCGGATCGGCATTATCTCTGGATTGGAATAACGATGGCTCGCTCATCGTGGGTACGTCGTCTGGGCAGTCGCCGGTATGGCGCATCGAGCAGGATGGTTCTTCGGCTTCTACCATGCCGACGGGTAATATCACCGCCCCGGTAGTCGCGGTGGCGACCTCGCCGTCAAAGCTTTATATAACGGATTCCCATGCCATGTTGGAACTTCCCGCCACGGTGGTCGATGAGGTGAACTGGCGCGAGGTGCCTGGCCTGCAGGGCCGGCGTTCTTCGCCTATCGTGTCCGATTAGAAGGCGGTTGCGCTCTAGGTGGCGCCGCCGCAAAGGCCTTTCGGGGGGGATGGGGCGGTGGTGCGCAGTGAGCGTGCGAGAACTGATTTTTCCGCGTGCGTGTGCGGGGTGCCGCGCGCCGGGACATGTCTTGTGCGCGCAGTGCCGGGAGCACCTGCGCCAGCCTCCTTACCTGGTAAGCCGCCCGCGGCTGCTCGGGGCACCGGTATTTGCCCTGGGGTCCTATTCGGACATTCGCCGAAATATCATCATCAGCATGAAGGAACAGGGCAATAGGGAGGTGCGCGATTATATCGGTGCGGTGGTGGCCGCGGGCGTGGCGCACTTGGCTGCCCGCGGCGAGATTCCCCGCGAGCTGTGCCTAGTGCCGGCACCTACTCGTCGCCGTTCTGCGCGCATGCGCGGCGGCGATCCCGTGACGGTCATGTGCCAGGGTGCGGCGCGCCGGCAACGGTCCCTGCAGGTGAGCGAGGCGCTTATCATGGGCGCGAATATCGAGGATCAATCTGAGCTCAATGCGCAGGATAGATGGGCGAACCTACAGGGGCGCGTGGGGGTTTGCGTCCCAGTGAACGGTAAGCCGGCGCTGCTTGTCGATGACGTTATAACCACCGGCGCCACCCTTGCGGCCAGTATGGCGGCGCTACGCGCCGCCGGCGCCACGGTCTATGGGGCATTGGCCTTCGCAGATGCTTAAGATACATCACAGAGTAGGGTGCACGGTGCTACCCCCTAATGCCATCAGGTCATAACCACTGGTACTATTAAAGGTGTCACAGAGGAACAGTAACTGTGATTGTTTCTAGTCCCCACTACCAAAGGGAGGCATCTCAATGTCCCAGCCAAATAATGCTCAGGTAACGATTACGGGCCGTAACGTTGAAGTACCGGAACACTTCCAAGAGCGCGTCAATGAAAAGCTGGCAAAGATTGAACGCCTTGATCCCACATTGACCTTCTTCCACGTGGAGTTGCAGCACGAGCCAAACCCACGCCGCGAAGCAGAGTCCGACCGCATCCAGATCACTGCGACCGGCAAGGGCCACATCGCCCGCGCAGAGGCTAAGGAAGACTCCTTCTACGCAGCGCTGGAGACCGCGATGGGGAAGATGGAACGCTCCCTTCGTAAGGTGAAGGTGCGCCGTGAATACGTCAAGGGCGGCCACCGCGCACAGAAGGGCACCGGCGAAATCGCCGCTGAGATGGTTGCTGAGGCAGAAGCACAGCGCGCCAAGGAAGAGCGCTTGGTTGATCCTTATGCCGAGACTGTCGAGGACGTTCGCCCCGGCCAGATCGTGCGCACCAAGGAACACCCGGCCACCCCGATGAGCGTGGACGATGCCCTGAGTGAAATGGAGCTGGTTGGCCACGATTTCTTCCTCTTTGTCAATGAGGAAAACAACAAGCCATCCGTGGTCTACCGCCGCCACGCTTTCGACTACGGCATCATCTCCTTGTCTGAGGATGCAGAGGGCTAGAGCCTCCGGCGCCCGCCTGGAGCGCTAAACCTCTTTATTCCCCCTTCCTGCCAATCGGGCTATTGCTCGATGAGGTGGGGAAGGGGGATTTGTCATGCTGTGAGTTATCTGTTTTCTTAGTGTCCTTAGTGTGAAATCACTAGCGTTTAAGGGCGGGTAGAACGCGACAAGGCCAGCGGTGTGAGTACAATTGCGGGAAGTTAACGAATGTGTCGCGATAAGAAGGACTAACGAATAGTGTTTGGACTTTCCAAGCTGCTGCGCGCGGGCGAGGGCCGTACGGTCAAGCGTCTGGGCAAGATTGCAGACGATGTAATTGCACTCGAGGATCAGTACGCGGAGCTTTCGGACGATGAGCTAAAGGCCAAGACTGACGAGTTCAAAACTCGCCTCAAGGATGGCGAAAAAAAGAACGACATCTTGCTCGATGCTTTTGCTACCGTCCGCGAAGCCGCTTGGCGCGTCCTAGGGCAAAAGCACTACCCCGTGCAGATCATGGGCGGCGCCGCCCTGCACTTTGGCAATGTTGCAGAGATGCGCACCGGTGAGGGCAAGACCCTAACCTCTCTGTTGCCCGCTTACCTCAACGCTTTGGAGGGCGAGGGCGTACACATTGTCACGGTCAATGACTACTTGGCCAAGCGCGACGCCGAGATGATGGGTCGTGTGCACCGCTGGTTGGGCCTTTCCGTGGGCGTAATCTTGGCAGAAATGCGCCCGCAAGAGCGCAAGGAAGCCTATGACTGCGACATCACCTACGGCACCAATAATGAGCTGGGCTTTGATTACCTACGCGATAACATGGTGCGCACCCTTAATGATGTAGTTCAGCGCGGACACAATTTCTGCATCGTGGATGAGGTGGACTCGATTCTTATCGATGAAGCCCGTACCCCACTCATCATCTCCGGCCCGGTTGATGGCTCCTCCCAGTTCTACGGCGTCTTTGCCCAGCTGGCGCCGCGCATGCGCGAAGGCATCCACTACGAAGTGGACCACAAAAAGCGCACCATCGGCGTCTTGGAAGAGGGCGTAGAATACGTCGAAGATCAGCTCGGCATTGATAACCTCTACGCGCCGGAGCACTCCCAGTTGGTTTCCTACCTCAATAACGCGTTGAAGGCCAAGGAGCTCTTTACCCGCGATAAGGACTACATCGTTCGCAACGGCGAAGTGATGATCGTGGATGGCTTTACCGGCCGCGTTTTGGCAGGACGTCGCTATAACGAAGGCATGCACCAGGCCATTGAGGCCAAGGAGCAGGTGGAGATCAAAAACGAAAACCAGACGCTGGCGACGGTTACCCTTCAGAACTTCTTCCGTCTCTATGAAAAAATTTCCGGCATGACCGGTACCGCGGAAACGGAAGCCGCGGAGCTGCATTCCATCTATGGGCTGGATGTGGTTCCCATTCCTACCAATAAGCCGAACCAGCGCACCGACCACTCGGACCGCATTTACAAGACACAAGAGGCAAAATTTGCCGCGGTGGTTGATGATATTGCAGAGCATGTCGAAAACGGCCAGCCGGTCTTGGTTGGTACCACCTCTGTGGAGCGCTCCGAATACTTGTCGCAGTTGCTTAGCAAGCGCGGCGTGCAGCACAACGTGCTCAACGCCAAGCACCACGAAGAAGAGGGCCAGATCATTGCCCGTGCGGGCCGCCCCGGCACCGTGACCGTGGCAACCAACATGGCCGGTCGTGGTACCGATATCGTGCTCGGCGGTAACCCGGAAGTCATTCTCGATGAGAAGCTGCGCGAACGCGGCCTCGACCCCTTTGAGGATGAGGAAAAGTACCAGGAGGCCTGGGAAGCCGAGATCGACAGCGAGAAAGAGCGCTCGAAGCGCTTGGGCGATGAAGTGCGCGAATCGGGCGGGCTCTATGTTTTGGGCACCGAGCGCCACGAGTCGCGCCGCATCGATAACCAGCTGCGCGGCCGTACCGGCCGTCAGGGTGACCCGGGCGAGACCCGCTTCTACCTGTCCATGCGCGATGAATTGATGGTGCGCTTTGTGGGCCAGTCCATGGAGCACATGATGAACCGTCTCAACGTGCCTGATGATGTCCCCATCGAGGCTAAGATGGTCTCGAACTCCATTAAGGGCGCCCAGGCGCAGGTGGAGAATCAAAACTTCGAGATGCGCAAGAACGTGTTGAAGTACGATGAGGTGCTCAATGAGCAGCGCAAGGTGGTCTACTCCACGCGCTATTCCATCCTCGATGCAGATGACATCAAGGACGATATCCGCACCATGATCGATGACACGGTTTCTGCCTACGTCGCGGGTGCTACCGCCACCGGTTATGTCGAAGACTGGAACCTCGAGGAACTCTGGAACGCCCTTGAGGCGCTCTACGGCCCCACGATGTCCCCGGAGGAACTCGTGGAAGGCTCCGAGTACGGTTCCCCAGGCGAGCTCACTGCGGATCAGCTGCGCGATGCCCTCGTTACCGACGCGAACCGGGAGTACGACAAGTTGGAGGAAGCCGTTTCTGCCATCGGCGGCGACAAGCAGATGCGCAATACCGAGCGCATGGTGATCCTGCCGATTATTGACCAGAAGTGGCGCGAGCACCTCTATGAGATGGACTACCTCAAGGAGGGCATCGGCCTGCGCGCGATGGCGCAGCGCGACCCGCTGGTGGAATACCAGAAGGAGGGTGGCGATATGTTCACTGCCATGAATGAAGGCGTGAAGGAAGAAACCGTGCGCCAGTTGTTCATGCTGCGCAAGCAGTTCAAGCAGCAGGAAGAAAACCAAGAATCCGGCGGTGACTCGGGCTCTGGTCCTGCAGGCCAAGAAACCGTAGAGGCATAAAATCTCCGCGCTCTTTTGCACCCCTTCCTCTTCCTCCCCGCCCTCGCGCGGTGGGGAAGCGGGAGGGGCGCTGTTAGTTTTAGAGCAGCCGAAACGAGCGTAGCCCTTGGTCCGTGGCGGAGCCGGTAAAGGCGTGACGGTGCGTGCCGATGACCGCGGAACCGAAGTATTCGCCATTAGGCCGCGCGTGCAGGCTGGTAAGGCGCAGGGTATCGGTGTCGTAGGGGCTTTTTCGCCGGTGTACCCAAGAGCCGATATGCAGGCGGATGGAATCCGAAAAGCGCGGAGAATTAAGGTGTGCCAGCGGGCGGTAGCCGGCGGCGACCTCAAGGATAAAGACGACCCAGGCTTGGATATGGTGCTGGGCGGCTACCTCTGCCGTCGTGGGCAGACGGCCGTAATGGATGCGGTGCGGGGCGATGTATAGCTTGAGATGAGAGTAGCCGGGAATGGGCTCATACATGGTGAAATGAGTGCTCCTGCAAAAAGGGCAGGGAGGCGAACGCGTGATAATTATCTCATGGGGGCGCTGCGCGCGCTATTTCTGGCAGTTTCCTGTATGAGGCGGGCGAGAATATAAGCGCAGTTCGCTATACTTTCGGGAGTTACAAAGTATTCGTGTACTGAAGGATTAAAAATTATGCGTGGTCTCATCATTGACTATGTCGGCGTCCTCGATGGCGCTGAAGAGGACAATCGCCGCTGGAAGGCTCTGCTGTCTGCGGCGAAGGCAAATGGTGCCGCAACCGCTATTCTGTCTAATGACCCGGGTGGTTCCGGAGCCGAGCACATTCGCGAGTGGGAATATCGCGGCAACGTTGATGCCGTGGTGTTGTCTGGAGAAATCGGGGCGGAAAAGCCGGAGGTTGCGGCCTTCCAAGCGGCTGCCGATGCCCTCGAGCTGCCCTTGAGCGATTGCGTCATGGTCGATGATTCGATCCTTAACGTGCGCGCCGCCGTCGATGCCGGAATGATCGGTTTCTTGTACACCAGCTTCGACCGCGTTTCTGTAGAAATTCAAGCCGTATTCGATATTGAAGGGGAATTTTAGTGGCTGAAGCCCGCGTCTATATTCCGGCGACCTATGCCATGCTGGCGGAGCTCGCAGAAACCGGAACGCTCGCGGCGCGTTCCGGTTGGGGTTTCATGGTTACCCCGGCCCTGCGGGATTTTTATACCGCAGGCGATGAAGAAGAGATCGCCTACTCCGCCTTCCTTGAGGCCTCTATGGCCTCGCTGCGCCTGTTGACCATTGGGGACGAGGAGAAGTTCCCGCACCGGCGCGTGGTCATTTCCATCGACGTTGATGACACTGCAGTCACCCCGCGCCCAGATATGGGTGAGCCGGTGGTAGAGCTCCAGCCAGCGCAGTTTGGCACCGATAACCTCGCCGCCATTCACGTGGATATTGAAGAATCCGAAGAGGCAACCGCCAAGGCCATCGAAGCCATCGATTCCGCGGACCTGGGCGATGAGGATGCGGAGCTCGCGGTGGGTGATGCCCTGGATAACTTCATGGCCTTCTACCACCCAACGGAGCTGCCGTTCCTCGTGGAATTGCTCTAAGCCGCGCTAATTTTCCCACTCCACGTTGGTGCGCAGGGCTTGTAGTAGCCCGCGTACCGCATCGCGGCGGCGGGCGGTAGCGGTGCCCTCGGGAATGACCTCTGGATCATCGAGCCCGCATTCAGGATCCGCCGGTGGCCCAGCGTGCGTACAGCCGCGCGGGCACTCCTCAATAGCCGCGGCGAGGTCCTCGAAAACGCCAAGGACGGTATCCGCGTCCACATGCGCCAGCCCGAAGGAGCGAATGCCCGGCGTATCGATGATCCAGCCGCCCTGAGATTCGGTTCCTGGGGCGTCGGTGGGCAAGGGGAGGGCCACCGATTGCGTCGAGGTATGCCGGCCCTTGCCGATGCCCGATACTTCCCCCGTTTCCCTTTCTGCATCTGGAACTAGCCGGTTGACCAGCGTGGACTTGCCCACCCCGGAATGCCCGATGAGCGCGGTAATATGGCCATCTACCTGCGCGCGCACGGCTTCCAAGCCATCCTCGACCCCGGCCTCGACCACCGTGACATCCAAATCGGCGAACTCTTCTGCAAACGGCGTCGGGTCCGCGAGATCGGTCTTGGTAAGGCACAAAATGGGGTGCAGGTTGCCCACGAACGCGGCAATCAAGGCGCGCTCGACAAAGCCGGACCGCGGGGGAGGGTCGGCCACGGCAGAAACGATCAGCAATTGATCGGCATTGGCCACCACGATGCGCTCATACGGATCCGTGTCATCGGCGGTGCGACGCAGCACGGAGGTGCGATCCGCCAGCTTGACGATGCGCGCCAGCGTGTCCTTGGCACCAGAGGTATCACCAACCACGCCGACGCGGTCACCGACTTCGATGGCGGTGCGGCCCAGCTCGCGGGCGCGCATGGCGGTGACGTGGGGGCCATCGTCAAGCGCGACGCCCCACCGCCCGCGGTCCTTGGTGATTACCATGCCGTATTTGGCATTTTTGTGCTTGGGACGATCCTTGGTGCGCGGGCGCGAGCCCTTTCCGGGGCGCACGCGCACATCAGATTCATCAAAGGAACCGAAACGTCTAGCCATGTAAATCCTGTTGGTCGGGGTGCAACATCGTCTCCCACATGCGGGCGAAACCGGGCAGGGTCTTGGAAGTGGTGGAAATATCCTCAATCTGGATATCAGGGACTTTCAAACCCAGAATGGCACCGGCGGTGGCCATGCGGTGATCGGCGTAGCACGGCCAATCGCCGCCGTGGAGTTCGGCGGGTTCGATCACTAGGCCATCGTCAAGCTCGGTGACCCTGCCGCCCAGCGCATTGATATTCGCCGCGAGCGCCTGCAAACGGTCGGTCTCGTGGCCGCGCAGGTGGGCAATGCCCGTGAGCCGCGACGGCGTTTCCGCGAGCGCGCACAGGGCCGCAACGGTGGGGGTAAGCTCCCCGATATCGCCCATATTGCGCTCGATGCCCTGCAGCTTGCCTGCCGGGTTGCCCTCTGCCGTGACGCTGTTGTGCTCCTGGGTTACCATCACGCCCATATCCAGCAGGATCTGGCGGATGGCATCGCCCGGCTGGGTGGTATTCGCCGGCCAATTCTTGATGGTCAGGCGCCCGCCGGTGACCGCCGCGGCGGCGAGGAATGGCGTGGTATTGGAGAGATCCGGCTCGATGAACCATTCGCGCCCGGCAATGGGGCCGGGGTGCACCGTCCACGTCGTGCCGTCAGAATCCACGCGCACGCCCGCCTGGCGCAGCATGCCCACCGTCATTTCCACGTGCGGCATGGACGGCAGCTGGCCGCCCTCGTGGGTGAGTTGAATGCCCTGGGAAAAGCGCGCCCCGCTGAGCAGCAGGCCGGAGACGAACTGGGAAGAACCAGAAGCATCGATGGTGACCTTGCCGCCTTCTGGTACGCCGTTGGAGGACACCGTAAAGGGCAGGCTACTTCCTTCCACATCAACGCCGAGGCTGCGCAGCGCATCTAGCGTCGTGGACATGGGGCGGCTGTAGGCCTGTTTATCGCCATCGACGCGCACTGGGCCATTTGCCAATGCTGCGACCGGCGGCACAAAACGCATCACCGTGCCGGCAAGCCCGCAATCCACCGTGGCACCGTGCAGCTTCCCAGGCTGGACGTGGATATCGGAGCCGTCATGGGTAAAGCGAACCCCCATGGCACTGAGTGCATCCTCCATCAGCTGCGTATCGCGCGATACCAGCGGGGCGTGCAGGATAGACGGGGAATCAGCCAGCGCGGCCAGGATGAAGGCCCGATTGGTAATAGATTTCGATCCTGGCACCTGGTGCTCCCCCGTAACGGGGCTGGTAGCCAGCGGGGCGGTCCAAGGTTGAGACATAGTGTCCATAATAGAGGGCATGTGCGGAAGATTCGTTCTTTTTACCGAGTCCCTCCTCGATGAGGTGGGCAATCTCCCGGGAATCCAGGAAGTCCACGCCCCACAGGGCACGCCCGGGCCCCGATATAATATTGCCCCCACCCAGCCCATTCCCATCGTGCGCGTGCGCGAGGAGCTAGCGGAAGTCGATCCCGCGCGGTGGGCACTCTTGCCGCAGTGGAAGAAAGACTTGGATGGCCCGCCGCTTTTTAATGCCCGGGCAGAAACGTTGGCGAGCAAGCCATCTTTTCGCGCCGCCTTTAAATCCCAGCGCTGCCTTATCCCCATGAACGGCTATTACGAGTGGCACAAGGATGGCTCCACCAAGACGCCGTATTACGTCCATCCAGACCAGGGCCTGCTGTGGGCCGCGGGGCTCTGGGATACCGGGTTGGACCGGCTCTCTGCCACCATTGTGACTACCGCGGCTACCGAAGAGATGGAGTGGCTGCACCACAGGTTGCCGTGATTTTTGGCGCCGGAGGAGATGCGCACCTGGCTCGAGGGTAGCGCCGACGAGGCCAAGGAGCTGCTAGTGCCCACTAGCCTGCGGGGATTTGAGTACCACGCTGTGGATAAGGCTGTGGGGACTGTCTCAAATGACTACCCGGAGCTACTCAGCCAGTAGATCGGCAAAGTTAGCCCCGCACAAGCGCGCGAGGTCTTCTGCGTTGAGCTCAATATCTAAGCCGCGGCGGCCGCCGGAGATAAAGACAGTATCGAAGAGCACCGCGGATTCCTCGATCACCGTGGGCAGCGGATTCTTTTGTCCGAGCGGGGAAATGCCGCCGTGCACGTAGCCTGAGGATTTCTCGGCATCGTGCACCTGCGCCATGGCGGCCTTAGATACGCCAAGGGCGGCCGCCGCCTTCTTGAGGCTTAAATGGTGCGTGGTGGGAATCACGCACACCGCCAGCTCGCGGCGCGGGCCTTTGCCCGCGGTGAGATCAATAATGAGCGTTTTCAGCACGCGCTCGGGTTCTACGTCTAAGGCCGCCGCGGCGTGGTCACCGAAGTGGTCCTTGCCCGCTTCAAAGGTGGATATGGAGTGTTTGACTCCGGCATCTTCGATGACTTTCAGCGCCGGGGTAGCGGCATGCGGGGACTTTTTGGCCATATAGGAATTTTAGCGTGAGACGTTAGGATAGATTGTGTGGTTAAAGAAACAGTGAGCGAGAAGGAGCTGCAGCGCCGCTTTGAAAAGGAAGCGCTCCCGCTGCTCGATCAGCTCTATGGCGGCGCGCTGCGCATGACGCGAAACCCGCAAGATGCGGAAGACTTGGTGCAAGAGACCTATCTGAAGGCCTATAAGTCCTTCCATTCCTTTAAGCAGGGAACGAATCTGAAGGCATGGCTTTATCGCATCATGACCAATAACTACATCAACTCCTATCGCAAGGCGAAGCGGCGTCCTACCGAGTCTTCTGCCGATGATCTGAGTGATTTTCAGCTCTATACCACCGCAGGGCACGATTCCACCGGGTTGGAATCCGCTGAGGTGGCAGCGCTTAAAGAGATGCCAGATAGGTCTATCTCGCAGGCCATTAATGACCTGCCGGAGGATTACCGGATGGTGGTCTACTACTCCGATGTGGAGGGCTTAGCGTACAAGGAAATCGCCGAAATCATGGATACTCCATTGGGAACGGTGATGTCTCGCCTGCACCGTGGAAGAAAAATGCTCCGGAAGGCGTTGAAGGACGTAGCACGTGAACAAGGAATTGGATTAGAACACCCGGACATGGAGGAGAAGTAATGGAAGGCGCAACCGGAAAGAACTGTGGTGCGTGTAGCTCCACTGAGGTACACAACCTATTTTGCGAGCTTCTCGATGAATCCACGACCTACGCCCGCGCTTTAGCCATCCGCGAGCACATCGCCCAATGTGATTTTTGCCAGCAACGACTAGAGCGCGAAGAGCTCGTCCGCTCCCTCGTGCGCAATTGCTGTGCCGGCCAAGCTAAGGCACCGCAATCGCTGCGCCGCCGCATCTCGATAGAAATTACGGAGATCGAATCCCGCTGGTAAGAAGCGCCCTTCAGAGCTGCGAACGTCTCGCAACAAGAGTCGGGACAGTTCGTACTGCCGTGTTTCCTCATCCAGTTCAGAAGCAAGCATACTTACCGTCAGGCGCCCTCTGCCGAAGCGGTGCTGTAGAAAAAATTTTCCATAGGATCGCACTCGCAGCGGTCAACCCGCGAGTCAAACCCTACCCACACGCCCTGGGGCGTAATGCGAGTGGATAGGCAAATAGTAGGGGCCTAGCCCTGACGTGTCCATTTTCTGGGGTTATGTCCGGCCCCGACTGGTAAATACGCATCCTGCGAATAGTTGAAGAACGGGTTCTGTTTTTGGGGCTGGTACCTCTCTGGTGGTACCAGCGCTAGTTTTTCTGAATTCGCTGGCGGTAGTAATCACGATTGTCTTCTTGCATGTGAGCAAATTCCATGAGTACGCCCGGCCAGATGGGATACGTATCGATAAGGTTTTCTGCGATGTTTAGCAACGGTGAAAAAGCGATCTCGCCCCATCTGATGCCTATACCTACTCTTTCGGAGTAGGCCGTGCTACTTAAAGGGCCAAGTGCCCACTGACTCCCTGACATCGCATTCATCCATGTGCCGTTGATGGCGAGGATGCGGGATACTTTCTCTTCATAGCTGTGTTTAGAGTTTAAGATTTCGAGTACGATCTCGAAGGGAAACTCTTTTGTGCTATCGGTGACCTGCTTGCGCTGAAGAGGCGTCAACTCTGCAAGTGTCGTGGGGACTGTTGTTGAAAGGAAGTCTTCCAGCCTATTTCCGAATTGCTGATGGTATCCGTCAAGCCACATGAGATTCCTTTCGGGCTATGCAGGGCGTATAACCCAAGCCCCTCAATATTGATTTAAAGTCTTGTCGAAAACAGGTTGCGGATATAGCCCAGTACCCAGTTTTGCTGTCTTTTTAGACGATCGAGTGTATTCCAGCATTCACTTTTCTACAACGAAGATTTGGCTGTTGTGTCCTGAGGATTCAAGATTCGGCTCTGTGGGGTGCAGCAGAGACGTTGTCGAAGTGAAGAAGGCGAGAATCGCTGCCCCGAGGATAATTATGCGCCTAAATCGGTTTCTGGTGTCAGCAAGATTTAGTATGTCTCTACTCCATCAATTTGGGCGTAGTGAGGAGCGATGTTTGTGCGGGTTCCGGCTACTACCAGTTTGCACGGTGAGTCTCGGGCTAGTCCTGCATACTCGTCGTCGTCAAGTGTCTTTCGCCTTGAGGAGGTAGTTGAGGCGAACAGCTTACGGACGATGGGCACCCATATGTAACAGGGGCCACCATCGCCGATCGCTATACCTGCTAACGGAAGCCGGCAAAAGGAAACCACGAAATGAGTTCAATTAGTGCACTTCGGGGAAGCTATGACCGATGTCCCGATATGGACCAGTAGTACCAACCCAAATGAGCGCCCTGGTCGCTACTGCTCCGAGAGTCGGATTTCTAATAGAAAGATTAAAAACCCGGCCGTACGAGTTCTTAAGGTGAACTGGTACGAAACCGGGCTTTTAATATGTGCTGTACGTTATGCGCCAGGACGCTTGCCGTGATTAGCGGCCTTCTTGCGGCGATCCTTGCGCTTGCGACCACGCTTGCTCATTGCGCACTCCTTCGTTGAGGGTTTCTGAACTTTATTCAACTGTAGCGGCTAAGGGCGCCGAAACGAAAATTGGGGCGGGGGGTTAGGTTCCCCGGGTCCGCGCTTTTAGGCGGAAACGCGGGAACGGCCGCGGCCGCGGTTGCGGCGACGCTTGAGGGCGCGGCGCTCCTCTTCAGACAGGCCGCCCCAGACGCCGGCGTCGAGGCCAGACTCGAGTGCCCAGTTGAGGCAGGAAGAAGCGACGGGGCAGCGGTTGCAGACCAGCTTGGCCTTAGCGATCTGGGTAAGGGCAGGGCCGGAGTTGCCTACTGGGAAGAACAGCTCTGGGTCTTCGTCGCGGCAAACGGCTTCGTGGCGCCAATCCATGATTGATATCTCCTAACAAATTTTTGACAGCAGTAAATACGAGCGCAATCCGTGCGGGACAGGAAAGCACCTTGATTTTTAGGTGGTGTGTGAACTGGTCTGCTAGCAGTGGGGCCCGGTCTCGAGGTCGGGCCAGCGTCGCCGCCGCCTATGGTTCACGGTGTTGTTACCTGAAGTTTCCTCCAGGTTAAGAAGAGGTTTACGCCCTCTTTCTTTTTGCTACTAGAGAATCATGACATGTTTACCCGATCGCCGCTAGGGGTACAGGCTAAATTGTGGTTAACATCACGTAAATAGGCGCGGTGTGGGGGCCATAAATGCCAAAATCAAATTTTAAAGAATCCTGTGAGAATCGCTGTGAGCTGCAGCTATAGGTGCTATGTGGTGAGTGTGGTGAGGAAGAGACCGTCAAATCTCCCAGTTCATCCCCCTGCCCCCGCGCTACTGCAGGCAACATCGAGGCCCCGCCGTGGGTGGCACAGAAAAAAATCCGCGCCGCATTAGTAGACTGGGGATTTGTGTCTAAGCAGAACAAACGCCACGTAAATAAGCAGCAGCGAGATAAGTCGGCAGCGCCAGCGGCAGCACCGGATAGTGCCCCGCAGTCGGTGCTTATAGGCGCAGGCATTGCCACGGTGCAATCCATCGCGGTTATTTGTTTTGGCATATTCCTCATCGTGCGCGAAGCGATGGGCGCGGAAAATGACTCGATGGTTTCTGATTCCGGATCGGGAAGCTTTGTGGGGCTTGGCACCGCCATCTTTATCTTCATTGTCTTTGGCTTTGTCATCGCAGGCGCCTGGGCCATGGTGAAAGGAAAGCGATGGGGAAGAGGTGCCGTAGTCCTCGTAGAGCTCATTTTGGGCGCGAGCGCGTTTCAAATGTATAGCGGTGGATCCCCGGTACTGGGGACTATCACCCTGTTAAGCGCGGTTGCGGTGCTTTATCTCTTGATGTTTAGACGCGAGTCCTCAGAGTGGGCCGCCTCGAATTTCTAAGGGGCCACTCGCGCAGGGGCCACGAGTGGCACTCGCTTAGTCGCTGCTGAGGCCAACGATGGTATCGCCGCGGGTTTCTACAATGGTCTCGCCCGCTAACGTGAGGTGGACAGGACCGCGGTAATCTCCGCGGTCGACGGCAATTTCGCGCAGTACCTTACCGGTAGACCAGTCCACGACAGCTATGCCCTTTTCGGTGGGCATCAGCATGCGCCCAGCCACTGAAATTGGGGTGCCGATGGCGCCGTCAATGACGTGATCGATCCGCAAATCACTGGGGGTTAAAAGGTAGAGGCGCTGCCCATCAAACCACGTCATATGGTGCGGGAGATCCGCAACGGCCGGGGCGAAAGGGCTTGTGCCGGAATCGATGGCGTCGGAAGGCTTTACGGGGGTAGAAGAAAGCTTTTCGCCCTCGTTGTTATAGGACTCAATGCGGGGTTCTGGGCCGGGGATATAGACCGCGGCGGCGTCTTGGCCCACCGCGATAAGCCGCGCTCCATCGCGATCGACGGAGACATCGGCATCCATTTCTGGTTCCCGGGAGTCCTCCGGGGTGGTGTTTTGAAACCTTAACCACGTGGTGTGAAGTTCCTCCGGGCACGATTCCGTCAGCGCGAGATTCTCGGTACGCGTCAGCGCCGAAGAAATGGTGCACTCCTCGTGCGGTTGCTTCTGTGCCTCCTGCTTGGCCTCCACTTCGCCGTATTCCACGGTGCGCACGAGATCTGAGCGCCATAGATCGATTCGCCCGGCAGAAACGGTCCCTACCCGGTCATTGGACTGCACAGGTACAACGTCCGGGGAATTGATAGCGCTGCGGGTGGAGTCATATTCACCCGTCGCGGCGTTGATGGCAACCGTATCCCCGCAGCCCACGCCCGTGCGATAGGTGGCAACCACCTTGCCCCAGGCGGTCGATAGCGAGCAGAGATCGGCATCGCTGCGGGTATAGGTCCAGGCCGTGGAGCCATCGGCATGGGTGGCAGTGAGCACATCGCCATCGTGGCTAATGCTCAAGCCGTGAACGGAAATGGCGCGGTATTGGCCGGGTACGGGCTGGTTGGGCAGGCTGTAGGCGGTGGTGAGGGAGGAGGGGACATCGGCAAGCACAGCGGCATCGCCTTCCCCAGGAACCGCCTCTTGGTGCAGGTCAGCCTGGTGGATATTGGCGGTGGCGACCGCGCCGCCCACCGCGATGGCGCAGATAGCGCCGATGATGCCGGTGGCCTTCCAATCCGCCGCGGTAGCCCGCAAGATGGGGGCCTTAGTCATCGGCGCCCTCCTCGGGGCGCGCCATTATCGCGCCGAGCCCCGGATCGAGACCGCGACTGGGACCGGGATTGGGTCTGTCCCGCGGACCGCTTATGCGCCGGAAGCTGACCAATCACGCTGGTGGCAGGCCCCACCTTTTCCTGCACACCTGTGGGGATGGAAAGCGCCTGGGCAAGCTCCGGGGAGGTAGAAAACCAATGTGGCGGCGTGGCCGAATCTAGGCCTAGCTCATCGTTGATGACCTGCCATTTCGCCAGCTCATCGTAGCCCACCAAGGTGACGGCGGTGCCGGTATGCCCAGCGCGGCCGGTGCGCCCGATGCGGTGGATAAACGTCATGGGATCATCGGGAACCTGGTAGTTGATGACGTGGGTGACATCGTCGACGTCGATGCCGCGCGCGGCGATATCGGTGGCGACGAGGATGTCCACCTCGCCCGAGCGGAAGGCCTGCAGGGACTTTTCCCGGGACTTTTGCCCCAAGTCACCATGCACGGCGCCGACGCGGAAGCCGCGCTCAGCAAGGTCATCGGCCAATTGCGCCGCCGAGCGTTTGGTGCGGGTAAAGATGATGCTGCGACCCCGGCCCTGGGCCTGCAGGATATGTGCGATGACCGGCACCTTGTCCATGCGGTGGGCCTGGAAGGTGACCTTGCGGGTGGTTTCGTGCGTGACCTCATCCGCCTCCGATTCGGCCCGGATGTGTACGGGCTTATTCATGAACTGCCGCGATAAGTTCAAAATGGCGCCCGGCATGGTGGCAGAAAACAGCATTGTTTGGTGCGCATTGCCATCGAGCGCTTCCAAAATGGCCTCTATGGAGGGCAAAAAGCCTAGGTCCAGCATCTCATCGGCCTCATCGAGCACCACGATGGCGACGTGGTGCAGAACCAGATCGCCGCGCTCGTGCAGATCGAGCAGGCGGCCTGGCGTGCCGATGACCACATCAACGCCGCGCTGGAGGAGCTTAATTTGTTCCTCGTAGGGGCGCCCGCCGTAGATGGAGGCGAGGCGTACCGGCAAGTGCCCGGCCGCGTCCTGCAAATCCGCGGTGACCTGTTGGGCGAGCTCGCGGGTGGGCACGACGATAAGTGCCCGCGGCGTCCCATCCAGTGGAGCAATATCCGCGTCATCAAAAACGCGATCGAGCAGCGGCACACCAAAGCCAAAGGTCTTGCCCATGCCGGTGCGCGCCTGGCCAATGAGGTCTTGGCCATTGAGCGCAATGGGCAGGGTTAATTCCTGGATTGCAAAGGTTCGCGCGATGCCACGGTCAGCGAGCCCATCGCAGATTTCGGCGGCGACGCCGAGTTCCGCGAAGGTCGGTGGCTGGGGTTTTATGACAGACACACCTTGATAGTAGCCGGGATGGTTATAGTGGGGCCATTGGCATGTAAAACTCTCGTTAAAGGAGGATAATTTTTATGGATATCAAGTTTGGTTTTGCAGATACCCCGCGCGAGCTGATTATTAGCACCAGTGGCGAGCAGGCGGAGCTGACGCAAAAGATTAATAGCGCCCTGGCGGAAAACTCCACGTTGGAGCTAGAAGATGACAAGGGTCGCAAGTATCTCGTGCGCACGGACCGCGTGGTGTACGTCGAGGTTGGCGCCGCTAAGAAGCAGTCCGTCGGATTCGCCGGCGCTTAAGCCTGGGGCCTTTTAAAGGTTTGCTAATTCAGTTTTGAATAGGCAACCGGGTACCCTCAATGCCTATGGAAAGTAGGCAGAATCGCAAGGCTCAGCAGAGCCATGGGCGAATTCCGGATCACCCGAACCCGGTGGTTCGGTTCGCCCGCCGCTACGGCTGGTGGCGTGTGGTGGCTATCCCAGTGATGGTGCTGCTTACCGTCTGGGTGGTTGTGGATATCGCGTCCGGCTCTTCGGCCGATGACAACGGCGATGCATCCAGCGCGGAGACCACCGCTGCCGCCACCCCTACTCACGAGGATCTCACAGGTCCGGACCCCGCAAACGCGGAGGCGGTAGAGCGCGAGATTAGTGAGATGCCCCCTGGAAGTGACTTCACTAAAAAGGGCAAGGGCACTTTCCACGGAATCGGCCGCCCCGGCGCTGTAGCCGGTGAGGGCGGCGAGAAGAAGGTGCGCTATTCCATCGAGGTAGAAGACGGACTTAATACCGCCCCCTACGGCGGTGATGATGCCTTTGCCGCAATGGTGGAGGCAACCCTTGCGGATCCACGCGGGTGGACCGCCCAAGGTGATTTCGAATTCGAGCACGTTGCCTCCGCAGACGATCCCGATACCCGCATCCAGCTGACCTCTCTGGGCACGGCCGCGGAGCGGTGTGGAGAGAAGATCGAAACGGAAACCTCCTGCCACACCATGTTTACCGGAGAATCCACCACCATCATTAATGAGGCGCGGTGGGTGCGCGGAGCCACGCCCTTTGAGGGCGATTTGGGCAATTACCGCCAGTACGTCATCAACCACGAATTGGGCCACGCCATTGGCTATGCCTCCCACCAGCAGTGCGGCGGCGAGGGCAAATTGGCCCCGGTAATGATGCAGCAGACGCTGAGTTTGAACAATAAAAAATTGCATGACCGCAATCCCAAGGAGGTCTATCCTGATGAGGATGTGACCTGCGAGCCTAACCCGTGGCCATATCCCAATCCGGAGCAAAAGGATCCCCACCAACCCCAATAAGGAGTACTGGATGCCGCTTCCCCCAGAACATGTATTAAGCGCCTTCCACGCAGAAACCGGTGCGACAGGGTCGCGCCGGGCCCAAGGCGATCAGCTGGGCCCAGTATGGGATAACGGCATCAAGGTGGGCGATGTGGTCTACTCCCAGGCCGGCCCCTTCGCGGCGTGGTCTGCCAAGGTGCGCGAAAAGCTCAGCGTGCCGGGCGCGCGGGTATCGCGGCCGGTTCTCGCGAGCGACGGGCGCCATACCGCGGCCGGGTGGAAGGCGACGCAGTTCCTTCCCGGCGAGGTCACCGGGCGTATCGATGAAGCGGCGCAGACGGCCTTGCGCTTGGACGATGCCATGGCTAATGCGCCAGCACCTCCGGGTACGCACCGCGATGATGCCTTCGCCCGCGCGGAGCGCACCGCCTGGGCGGAGACGGGGGAGGCCTACGATAAGGCCGCGCTTGCCGATGTCCCCTTGGTCACCGCCCATACCGCCCTGCTGACCACCACGGTCTTTTATGGTGCGCACCCACCGGGAATCGTGGATCTCGTGCCGAGCCAATCCGCGCGCCCCGCCGGATGGAGCGCTGCGCTCGTGATCGTGGATGGGTTGATCGCGCAAGTGGTAGATGATGACATTTGCCAGCGGTTTGGCCACGTGCCGGGTATGCAGGAGCTTTTGCTGCGGGCTGTGTCCTATCGCCGGCATATCAATGATTTGAATCCGCGGTCACGCTCGAATGTGCGTTCTAATATTGAGCGGGTGGAACAGTTTCTTGTGTCTAGGGCATCTGCGATACTGGAGCGGTGACTTACAATCCCCATTCCACCGCCCGCGCGGGAGTGGTCCTACCGCCGTCGCCCGAGGTACGACTCATCGCCCGCACCCCGTCCGCACACGCCCGTTCCTGGCCCGTTGAGCTGCCGGAAACCGGTACCTGGAAGGTAACCGGCACCGCCGGAACAGGCGTATCCAGTTTTCTTATCGATACCGTCATTCATGCCCTCGACCGCGCCCAGGAGACGGGGGCAGATCCCTCCGGCATCCTCGTTGTTGCCGCCTCCAAGGAATCCGGTGCCCGCCTGCGCCGTGAGCTTTCAGAGCGCCTCGAAGATTATGCGGCGCAATCCTCCATGGTCCGCTCCATCCACTCCTTGGCCTTTGCCCTTCTGCGCAGTGCAAGCGACGAGGAATTGCGCCTTATCACCGGCGCGGAACAAGATGCCGTTATCCGGGAATTGCTCGAAGGCCACGCTGAATCCGGCCACGGCGAATGGCCGGAGGAAGTTCGCCCCGCCCTAGAGTATGTAGGCTTTGCCCGCCAATTGCGCGATTTTCTTTTGCGCTCCATCGAACGTGGCTTAAGCCCCGCGGATTTGGAGAGCCTCGGGGCTAAGTACGGCCGTGGAATGTGGGTTGCCGCCGGTACGTTCCTGCGCGAATACGAACGCGTCCAAGCACTTTCCGGTGCGCATTCTTATTCCGCGGCCGAGCTAGTCAACCAAGTCTTGCTGCGCCCAGAACTTACGAGTTCGCACCCGTGGCACACCATCGTGGTCGATGACGCCCAGCTATTGGATCCCACCGCGGGCAAGCTCATCTCTCGCCTGGCCCCCGATGCACAATTGCTGGTCATCGGCGGTGATGCGGACCAATCCGTCTTTGCCTTCCGCGGTGCTAATTCGCAGTTCCTTGAGGAATTTCCCGCGGAACACTCCGTGGAGCTTTCGCAGCCGCACCGCAGCGGATCCCCGGCCTGCGTTTCCATCGTGGATTCTGAGGGACGCCTGCGCGATGTGGTGGCCGATACCGTGCGCCGCCGCCATTTGGACGATGGCGTGCAGTGGCGCGATATCGCCATCATCGTCCGCTCGACGGCGGATATCGGCCAGATGCGCCGCACCTTGCTGGCCGCCGGTGTACCCGTGCATATCAGCCCGACCGACGTAATTTTGGCAGAACAGCGCTTAGTATCTGCCATGCTTCTTGCCCTGCGCGCCTTGGAAGAAGACCTCAGCAATGCGGAGCTCGAGGAATTGCTGACCGGTCCGGTGGGCGGGGCGGATCCCGTCACCCTGCGCCGCCTGATTCGCGGTCTGCGCCGCTGGGCTCCTGATACGCGCGGCATGGACAGCCTGCGCGAGCTCTTGCAGGGCGAGCTGCCGGACTTTAACGGGCAACTCACGGAACGCGAATTTTCCATCCTAGAGCGCGTGCGCGCGGTACTTTCGGCGGGCAGGCAGGCCGTACAAGCCCAGGCTTCTGTGGAAGAAATCCTATGGGAGGTATGGAGCGCCACCGAGTTGGATATGCGCTTGCAGGCATCCGCCTTGCGCGGCGGCGCCACCGGCTCGCAAGCAGACCGCGACCTCGATGCCATGATGGCGCTCTTTGATGCCGCCGGTGATTACTCCGAGCGCCGCCCCGGCTCCTCGCTGCAGTCCTTTTTAACCCACATCACCGAACAAGAACTGCCCACCGGCGTCCGCGACCGCCGCACCGCCATCCCGCAGGCCGTAGAGATCATCACCGCCCACGGTGCCGTTGGCCGCGAATGGGATACCGTCATCGTCGCCGGAGCCCAAGAAGGCGCGTGGCCCTCGCTGGGGGAGACCGGATCTATTTTTGGCCAAGAAGATCTCATCGATCTCCTGGACCGCGATATTGAGCCTGATACCCCTGTTAGCCACATCGCCTCCCGCCCGGCCGAAGAGCGACGGCTCTTCCACGTCGCCACCACGCGCCACCGGAGCCGGTTACTCATCGCTGCGGTGGAAAACCCCAATGAGGATGCCTTTGCAGAACCTTCCCGCTTCATCGCGGAATTTACCGGGCGCGGGGTCGATGTGCCCGGGACTATGGCGCGCCGGGAAGCCAGCCGTGCCTTGCGCGCCACCCAATTTTCCCGCGAGCTGGGCTTAGATGTTCCCGAGCCGGCACCGGTGTCCCTGCGCGATGGGCTCGAGGTCGATCCCCTCGATATATCGGTGCTTTCCGTTCCTTCCTTTGTGGCGCAATTGCGCCGCGTGGTCACGAATCCAGATTCTGGCGAGGCGGAGCGGCGCCAAGCGGCCCGGCAGCTGGCGCGCTTAGCGCAGGCGGGAATCCCAGGCGCCCATCCAGACCAGTGGTTTTCCGCGCGCTCTGTAGCCTCGCATACGCAGCTGCGCGGTAGCAAGAGTCTATCGCCATCCCGGGTCGAAGCCCTGCTCAACTGCCCGCTCAAGGCGATTGTGGGCAACCTTACCGAAGATCCCAGCGGCGCCGAGCACCTCCTGCGCGGCACCATGGCCCACGCCTTCTTGGAGGCCATCGGCCGCGGCATGGATGCGGAAAAGGCCCGCCTGCTCGTCATGGAAGCCTATGAGCTCATCCTGGATGTTCCGCAGTGGCAGCTACAGAGCAAGTTGGAAGAATTCTCCCGCCTGCTGGAGCGCACGCAGCAATGGGCGCAGCAATCCGAGGTCAAAAATGAACTCGCCGGGGTAGAAGTACCCGTCTACGTCGAGGTCGCCCCGGATATCCGGGTTGGCGGCTTCATGGACCGCTTGATGCAGGATGGAGACGGAAATTACTTGGTCGTGGATCTCAAGACCGGTAAATCTGCAGCGACGCAGGCAGAGGCGGAAGAAAACCGCCAGCTAATGACCTACCAATTGGCCTTGTCCCGGGGAAGCTTTGACGGGCAGCGCGTGCGCGATGGCGAAGGGATGCCGCGCGCAGGCGGGGTGCTTGTCTATCCCGGAAAAGATTCCAGCAAAATCACCACGCGCACACAAAGCCAGCTCACCGCAGAGGCGCTGGAAGAATTTTCCGCACTTTTGCCACCACTGGCAGCGGAACTGCGTGGTCCGCAACTTACCGCGCGCACCAATAAAGATTGCGATAAGTGCCCCATTCGTACCATCTGCCCGGTGCAGGAGGAAGGAAAGATGACCATCCATGCCTAAGCAGAATTTTTCCCCGGAAGAAATAGCCCAAGCACTGGGCAAGGATTACCCACCTACTGAGGAACAAGCCCACGTCATCGAGGGTCCTTTTGGCCCCAAGCTCGTGGTGGCCGGCGCGGGTGCAGGTAAGACGGAAACCATGGCCTCCCGCGTGGTCTATTTGGTGGCCAATGGCTACGTGCGCCCTGAAGAGGTATTGGGGCTAACCTTTACGCGCAAGGCGGCCCAGCAACTAGAACAGCGCATTCGCCGCCAGCTCATTCAGCTGCGCGATTCCGGCCTCATCGTCCCCGGTAGCCCCGCCGCGGAGGCGCTTAACAATATCGCACCCACCGTGGCCACCTATGACTCGTATGCCGGCGAGCTCGTGCGCGAATACGGCCTCTTGGTCCCGGTCGAGCCCTCGGCGCGAATTATCACGGAGGCGGAGCGCTTTGCCATTGCCTATGACGTGGTGAAAAACTACGGCGGTAAATTATCGGATGAAAAGACCTTGGGTTCCATCACGGAAACCCTGCTCAAGATCACTTCCGATATGGACAATTCCTTGAAGGATCCGGATGATATTGCCGAGTTCGCACGGGATTTCCGCGCCGATATTGACAACCTGGAAAAGGCGCCGAGGACGAAGGGCGAGTATTCCAAGAAACTGCAGGACTACATCAATGTCCAGGATCTGCGCGTGCAGTACGTGCCATTGATCGAGGAACTCAAGCGCGCGCAGGCAGAACAGCAGGTCATCACTTTTGGCGAGCAGATGTCTGTGGCAGCGCGCCTCGCGCAATCGCACCCAGCGGTGGGCAAGCAACAGGCGCAGCGCTACCGCGTGGTCATGCTGGATGAATATCAGGACACGTCTTATGCCCAGCGAGTATTATTGCGCAGCCTTTTTGGCGGGGAGCAGAAAGACATTTCCGTGACAGCGGTGGGCGATCCCATGCAGGCCATCTACGGCTGGCGAGGGGCTACCTCAGAAAACCTCACCGCATTCGTGGAGGATTTCCCGCAGGAAGATGGCGCCCCTGCTCCCAAGGATCAGCTCACTACTTCGTGGCGCAACCCGTCGGGTGCCTTGGAGCTGGCCAACTCGGTGGCGGCCGGGGTCTTTGCGGGCGGCCCGCGCCCCGTCGATGAGCTGCATGCGGCCCCGCACAAGGGTGAAGGCGAGATTGAACTGGCCTATTTCGCCAGCGAGGACGAGGAACACGATTTTATTGCCCAGAAAGTAAGGCAGCAGTGGGAAGCGCGCGAGGGAGATGGTTTTCGCGCAGCGGTATTGGTGCGCACCAACCGGCAAACCGCAGCCATTGCAGCTGCCCTGGATGCCGTCGATGTGCCCAATGAAATCAATGGTCTAGGTGGATTGCTGTGGCAACCGGAAATCCAGGACCTCGTAGCGCTGGCAACCATGTTGGTGCGGCCGGAAGATGCTCAAGCGGCCCTCCGCATTTTCGCCGGGCCCATTTGCGGGCTGGGCATGGGCGATATCCAAGCCCTTGCCGTGCGGCAAAAGAATTTGGCAGGGGCAAAGCAAGAGCGCCTGCAGTGGGAAGAGGGCGTGGATCCAGAGGAGTATCTGCGCGCCCAATTGGCGCAGCTTACGGCCGAGGGCCCTGATCAGACGGTGGGGCTTGCCGATGCCCTGGCAGACCTCGGCGAGTGCGATCGCTATACCCCGGAGGGCTTAGCGCGCATGGAAGAGGTATCTGCCAAGCTGCGCTACCTGCGCACTTACTCGCTGTCCAAGCCTTTAAGCGATCTCTTCGCTGACATCGAGGCCATCTTCAATATCCGTACCGAGGTTCTTGCCCGCGGCAGCGCCGGGGGAGCCACCCACCTAGATAAATTCGCCGATATCGTCGCGGGATTCCACGGGGATTCCCTGTATGCGCTCCTAGATTATTTGGAGCTCGCCCGCGAACATGAAGATGGCCTCGGGCTTGGGGAGGTGCCTGCTTCCACGGATCGCGTACAAATCATGACCGTGCATAAGGCCAAGGGCCTGGAGTGGGAGCACGTCTATGTCGTGCACGCTGACTCTTCGAGTTATAAGGCACAGGCAGAGACCTTTTTGTCCAAGATTGAAAAGGTGCCCGGTGACAATGACTACATCGAGGTCTCACCCGATGCGGTCACCCGTTCCGAATTCGAAAAGGCCTGCAAGGCATTCTTGGATGATGACCGCGCGCATAACGCGGAGGAAGCGGCTCGCCTGTTTTATGTGGCCTTGACCAGAACCGAGTCCACGTTGACCGTTACCGGCTCCGGTACTAATAACCGGTCGGGCAAGGCTAAGAAGGGCCCGTATGAATACCTCGAAAGGCTAAAAGAATCTTTCTCCCAGTACGTTGGGGAGTGGACTGTGCCCGAAGAGCCGGTGGAAACCTCGGCTAATGCGGCAGAAAGCGGGCTCTTCCCCGCCCTTGAAGCCGATCCGGATTCCCTGGCTGGCGCGGATGCGGTGCTAGCGGCCATGGAGGAGCTTCCTGAGTTAAGCCACGGCGAGACCTTCGAGTTGTGGGAACAGGATGCGGGCGCGCTCATTGAGGAATACAAGTCTCTGCAACAACCGGTAGTGGATGTGGAACTTCCCAGCGAGCTTACCGCCTCTGACATGGTGGCCTTGGGCAGTGATCCGCTACAGTTTGCGCGCCGGCAGCGCCGGCCGGTGCCGTTTAAGCCCAATTCTTATGCCAAGCGGGGCACCGCCTTCCACGCATGGCTGGAAGAGCGCTTTGGCAGCCCCGCGCTGCTAGGAGAAGAGGAATTGCCGGGCATCGATGAGCCGGAGGACTTCGACCTGGAAAAACTCAAGGAATCCTTCCTGAACTCCGAATGGGCGGAGCGCCAGCCGGACTTTGTGGAGGCGCCGTTTGAAATCACCATCGGCAGCGCGGTGGTGCGCGGGCGAATGGATGCCGTCTTCCGCTTGGCAGATGGCACCTGGATGGTGGTGGATTGGAAGACCGGGCGGCCGCCGAAGGGTACTGCCATGGAAGCGGCGAAGATTCAGTTGGCGGTCTACGTCGAAGCCTGGCGGCGCATCCACGGCGGCGATAAAATCCGCGCCGCTTTCCATTATGTTCACGATGGTTATACTTTTGAGCCAGATACTTTAGCCCAAGGTGAGCAGCTGCGTAGCCTGCTTGAATCGTCAGTAGCAGGCCACTAGGGCTAAGGTATGGGGACGGAACGCGGACGATGAATGGATAGTTGCGTCCCCGTATAACCGGCGGAATCAAAAATCGATCCAGAAAAGAAGGCTGGGCCAGTGGCCAAAAAACATGCGAAGGTGCTCAAAGGGCGTATCAAACAGCGCTTTTTGCCGCAGGTCGAGTTGTCCTCGCAACCTGATCACGCGCTCCTTGATGTCATCACTGTGCCCAAGGATCAAAATGCCAGCCCGTGGCGCCAGTTGGCCAAACGCGCGCTGTGGGCATTTGGCATACTCATCTTCGTCACCGTCGTGGTGTACTTGGACGGCGAGGGCTATAGCGAGGACATGTCGCTTTTGGATTCCTCCTACTATGCCGCCGTCACGCTGACCACCGTGGGTTATGGCGATATCGTTCCCGTTACGGAGCAATCGCGGTTTATTAACCTCGTACTTATCACCCCGGCCCGCCTCGTCTTCCTTGTGCTGTTGGTTGGTGCGACGCTATCCGTGCTCACGGACAAGGCCCGCCGCACCTTTGAAATCCAGAACTGGAGAAAGCAATTGCGTAACCACACCGTCGTTATTGGCTATGGAACGAAGGGTGCCGGGGCGGTCGCCGCGCTCTTGGCAGATGACGTACCCACCTCCCAGATCGTGGTCATCGATAATAACCGCGCGTCGCTGGCGCATGCGGAGCACCACGGTCTGGTCACCATCTTTGGTTCGGGAACCAAGCAGGACGTGCTTAAGGTGGCCGGGGTGGAGCACGCGAGCTCCATAGTGGTCACCCCGTCCTCGGACGATACCGCGGTGCTGTGCTGCCTATCGGTGCGCGAGCTTGCCCCCAAGGCCAAGATTGTGGCCTCGGTGCGCGAGTCCGAAAACCGCCACCTCTTGCGCCAATCCGGTGCCGATTCCGTGGTGACGTCTGCAGAGACCGCCGGCCGCCTGCTGGGGCTTGCCACCGTGACCCCCACCGTGGTGGAAATGATGGAAGACCTGCTTTCTCCTAATGAGGGCTTTTCGGTATCTGAGCGCGCCGTGCGCGAGTTCGAGGTCGGGTCCAACCCGCGCCACCTGGCGGATATCGTGCTCGCGGTGCTGCGCAATAACGAACTCCACCGCGTCGATACTGCTGATGCCTCCGCACTGAAACCGGGCGACCGCCTGCTGTATATCAAGCACGATCTGGAACAACCCGTGGAAGTGCAAGATGATGACGAGGAGGATTAATTGTATTTGCCCGTAACGCACACGGGACTAGTGCCCGCCACCGCGAGTGGGGACGCGGCGTTGGTGGAGGAATTGCCGGAAGGTGTGGGAACTCCGGAGATGGTGGACATCGGCACGCTGCACGTTTTTGCCTGCCCGGAAGCAATTGCACGGGGGATAGGGCAGCTGCAACCTGCGACCTTTTTCGCCGATAATTCCCTTATCATGCAGGCGATTGCTTTGATCCGCAACAGGTTGGAGCAACGCTTCGATCCACGCACAGGCCAGCCGTTGGATTATCCAACGCCGGGTATCGTTGGCCGCGATCCGCAGGATTCGCGCCGTATGGTATTCCCGCGCTTGGACCCCGCGGTCATTGGGCTTATTGAGCTCAAGGGCGAGGAGAAGATTTTGCTGGCGCGCAATCGCGGGCGCAATAACTTCTTTTCCTTGATCGCTGGATACGTGGAGCCGGGCGAGACCATTGAGGCCGCCTTTGCCCGCGAAACCATGGAGGAAACTGGGCGGCGCATTGAGAATCTTCGTTACTGGGGATCCCAGCCGTGGCCGCCGAGCGGCTCGCTTATGCTGGGCTTTCACGCAGAGACATCGGATGTCCAGGCCACCTGCCATACTGATGGGGAACTGGAAGAAATTCGTTGGGTGACCCGCGCCGAGCTGCCTAAGCTTCCGCTGGCCACCGCGGGTTCTATCGCACACACGATGATTATGGAGTGGTATCACGGTGAGTAAGCCGGATTTGTCCCTGCTGGATGAGGATCAGCGCCGCGCGGCCACCGCCCCGCGCGGACCGGTGTGCATTTTGGCGGGCGCGGGTACCGGTAAGACCCGCACCATTACCTATCGCATCGCCAACATGGTGGATCAAGGGTTCGTAAACCCCCAGCGAGTTTTGGCCGTGACCTTTACCGCGCGTGCGGCGGGAGAAATGCGGGATCGCCTGCGCATGATGGGTGTTGCTGGCGTGCAGGCCCAAACCTTTCACGCGGCCGCGCGGCGGCAGCTGAAGTATTTCTGGCCGCAGGTCGCAGGCGATCTGCCATGGACGCTTTTGGATAATAAATTCCCGTTGGTAGCCCGCGCGGTGCGCTCGGTGGGGCTGGATAATTCCAAAGACATGATCCGTGACGTGCTGGCGGAAATCGAATGGGCGAAATCCGCACTGGTCAGCGCGGAGGACTATGAGAGCGTCATCGCGGAAACGGATCGCACCGCCCCGGCTGATGCCGCCAAGGTGGCCGAGGCCTTCCGGCGTTACGAAAAGGCCAAAGCCACGCCGGATATGATGCATCTGGACTTCGATGACCTGCTCATGCACATCGCGGGCGCCATCGAAAACGTCCCAGCCATTGCGGAGACCTTCCGCGAGCAATACCGCACCTTCGTCGTTGACGAGTACCAGGACGTCACGCCCCTGCAGCAGCGCGTGCTGAACGCCTGGCTGGGTGATCGCGATGATCTCACCGTGGTGGGCGATGCCAACCAGACCATCTATTCCTTCAATGGCGCATCTCCGGAGTACCTGCTGAATTTTTCGCGCAGCTATCCGGACGGGACCATTGTCAAGCTGCAGCGCGACTATCGTTCCACGCCGCAGGTAACGGATTTGGCGAACCGGGTCATCGGCAAGGCTACGGGGCGCGCGGCGGGCACCCGCTTGGAGCTGCAGGGCATGCGCGAGCCCGGGCCGGAGCCGACGTTCAAGGCCTACGAGTCCGAGGAAAATGAGGCACAGGAGGTGGCTGGGCAGGTGCTGACACTGCTCAATCAGGGTGTGCCGGCTTCAGAAATTGCTATCTTGTACCGCATTAACGCCCAGTCGGAACAGTTCGAGCAGGCGCTTGCCGATGCCGGAGTGGTCTACCAAGTCCGCGGCGGTGAAGGTTTCTTCCGCCGCCCGGAGATTCTGGAGGCCATTCGCGTGCTCATCGCCGCAACGCGCCGCGATGATTTGCCGGAGGACCCCGTGGCGATTGCGCGGGCCGCCTTCGTGGAGCTTGGGCTCAGCGCCACCGAACCGCAGGGCGCGCAGGCCCGCGAGCGGTGGCAATCGCTGAACGCGCTGGTGGGCTTGATCGAAAAGATCGTGGAATCCACCCCGGGTATCGATCTCAATGGGGTGCTGGGTGAGCTGCGGCGCCGCTCCACCGATAAGCAAGCCCCCGCCATGGAGGGCGTGACCCTCGCTACGGTGCACGCGGCGAAGGGCTTGGAATGGGACGCCGTCTTCCTCGTCGGGCTGAGCGAAAAACTCATGCCCATCAACCACGCCATTAAGGCGGGCGATGAGCAGATTGAGGAAGAACGCCGCCTGTTTTATGTAGGCATTACCCGCGCCCGCGAGCACCTGGCCCTGTCGTGGGCATTGGCGAAGACCGCCGGTTCGCGAGCCTCCCGGGAACGCACCCGCTTTCTCGACGGCATCGCGCCCGGCGTGGAATCTTCTGCAGGGAGTGGCCGCTCCGGCCGCCCGAAGCGCTGCCGCGTATGCAGCGGGGTTTTAGAGACCCCGGCGGAAAAGGTCATTGGCCGGCATGAAGACTGTGAGGGCAATGGCGATGACGAGGTCTTTTCCGCCCTGCGCTCGTGGCGCGCGCAGGTGGCCCGTGAGGAAAAGGTTCCGGCCTATGTCATCTTTACGGATGCCACGCTGCAGGCCATCTCGGAAGAGCTGCCGGCAGATGAGGCGGAGCTGCTGTCCATTTCCGGAATAGGGCCCAATAAGTTGGAGCGCTACGGCGAGCAAATCCTGGAGGTCATTCGCTCGGTGCGGCTGTAGCCAGGTTGACCTTGCCGCCAAAGCACACCGGGCATCGCGGATGGGCGATGGCCGTGCGTTGCTGGTGGCGGCCGTAGACGTCTACCTCCCATTGCTGCCCCGGCCGTGGGAAGGCCGTGGGCGCGCCTGGTGGTAAGGGGCGCTTGCTTAAGCGGCGGATCACCACCTGTGCTTGGGCCGCTACGGCATCGATGACTAGTTTTTCTGGCTGCCTGCGCACGCTGGCGAGCTGGGAAGCAATGGCGCTCCACTGCGGATCCGCATCCACACGGAATAAGTGAATGCACAGCGGGCAGGGGCCTTGCCCTTCTACGCGCAGGGGCCCGATGACGCCGCGGTTATCTAGTAAGGAAATGGGCAACCAGGTCGTCTGGGTGCCGGCAAGCGCATTGGCGCAATCGATGGGGCAGTGGAGCTGGTCGATGCCAAGTACCGTAAAAAGCCCATCGAGGTCGTGGATATAGGAAAAGATATTGTCTTCATCAAGGGGGATGCGCACCGTGTATCCATCTGCCGTCAAGCGGGCGCGCAGCTCCGCAGCGAGCGGGGATTCACCCAGCATGATGATGGTTTCAGGCTTCTTGGGATGTGGCGGCAGGGGCCAGAGGATGCCATAGGCTAGGGCATCATCGATAAGGCTACTGGCGGCAGCGCTATCCAAGCCGGCCGCTTCCAACCGCGCCGCCAAGTCGGAAGAGTCGACCGGCTGATGGGCCGTGGCAAAAGCGCGGGCCACGCCCGGCGCACTGCCCGTATCCGCCACCGCCACCCGGGTGGCATCCATTCCGAATTGCACCACGGAATCCTCGCGGCAAAATACGCCACACCCTGGAGCTAATGTCACAAGTTGAGTGGTGCCTTGTGAGGCAGTCATTGCTTCCCCCGAATCCCCTCGAGCACCCCGAATACGGCAAAGTGCCGCATGTGCGTCCATTGCACCACAGGTACAATGGCCTGTCATGTCGAGCACGCAACCACCAGGAAGTAACCACCCTGAGGTCAAGGTTATCCGTTCTGCGCGGCGGCGAAAGTCGGTGCAGGCGCGCATGGTGGCCGGGGTATTGGAAGTGCGCATTCCTGCCTGGATGTCCGCCCGTGAGGAAAACGAGGCGGTACAGGACATGCTCGCGCGCTTAGAAAAGAAAACCGGTGGTGCGGCGAAGACCGATGCGGCGCTCCTCCAGCGCGCCGAACAGCTCAACGCGCAGTACCTGGAAGGGCGTGCTTGGATTGGCTCTATCCGTTGGGTGAGCAATCAAAATACGCGGTGGGGTAGTTGTACTACCTCCACCGCGGATATCCGGCTGAGCAACCGGCTACAGCAGGTGCCGGATTATGTTTTGGATTCGGTCATCATCCATGAGCTGACCCATACCTTCATCCCGCGCCATGGGCGCGATTTCTGGCAGTGGGCCGATAGAGCACCCCACGCCGAGCGGGCCAAGGGCTACCTCGAGGCCTACCAGCGCTGGGGCGGTTAGCGCGAGCTACTTATCCTCGCTGCCGTTGTCCTTATCGGTGCTCTCGTCGCTGTCGGCACCGTCGTCGCTGCCCTTGGAATCCTGGTCCTCTGCAGAATCTTTGTGCTCTTCGGAATTCTTTTCGGAGTCCTCGCCGTTTTTGAGCATCTCCTCGAGCTTTGCAAATTCTTCCTCGAAGCCCTCATCCGTCTCGTCATCCAAGAGGGAATCGATGAAGGCGGCCGGGTTATCGAGGTGCTCTGCGGTGGGCAGGAAGTCTGGGTGGTCCCAGGCCTTATCGCGCTTCTCTGCACCCACGGCAACGGTGGCGCGGCGCCACAGCTCGGCGGCCTCGGTCACCTTGGGGGCGTTGAGCTCGATGCCCACGACCTTGCTGAAAGCCTGCTCGGCAGACCCGCCGGTGCTGCGGCGGTGCGCCCACGCTTCAGTGAGCTTGGAGGTGGAGGGAATGCGATCGCCCAAGGCCTCGCTTACGACGTGCTCGGCCCAGCCCTCAACCAAGGCCAGCAGGGTTTCTAGCCTTGAGGCGGCAGCGGTGTTCTTGGAGGTAATGCGCGGGGAGAGGTCCATTCCCTGCAGCTTGCTCATTGCCTCTTGAATGGCCTGCGGATCACCGGATTCTAGGTTGAGCTCGCGGGCAAGCTCTTCAATGTGGGAGGTATCAATGACCAAACCGATGGCGTATTCCTCCACGGAGGAGACGATGCGCTCTACCAACCACGGCACGTGCTTGAACAAGCGCTGGCGGGCGGCCTCGCGCGCGGCAATGTACACTAGTACTTCTTGGCCAGGAACGTTGAGCTCGCGCGCGACTTTCTGAATGGTATGCGGCAAAAGCGCCACCGTATTGGCCGGGGCGATGGGCAGGCCAAAGTCGGAGCCGGTTAGTGCCTGGCTGGCCAGATCGCCCAAGGCGTGGCCTAGCTGCATGCCGAAATTCATGCTAGACATTTGGCCCATCATTTTGGTCATTGGACCCATCATTTCGCGGGCCTCTTCCGGCATGGACTCCAGCTGGGCATCGTTCATGTGCTGGGCCACCGGGGTGACCATGCGCTCCCAAGCGGGCATGGTTTCTTCCAACCACTGCTTGGAATCCCATGCCTGCGTGGCGCCGGAAGCGGTGGGGAGAATGGAGGCATCGTCAAGCCACAGCTCCGCCAAGCGCACCGATTCCTCTACTGCCTTGGAATCTTCCGCGCTGATGCTCTTTGACTTGGGGATCTGCTGCAGGGCGATGCGCTTGGCCATGTCGTAATTGACCGGCCCGGAGTTCTGGAGCGAGTTCATGGACGAGCCCATGCCGGATAGCATCTGACCGAACTGGTTCAGCATGTCTCCGAGGCCGCCACCATTACCGCCGCCGAATGCGCCGAACGGGTTCTGGTCACGACGGCCGTCATTATCGTCGTCATCGTTATTTGGGAAAGAAAAACCGAATCCGTTGCTCATGCGCTCCAATCTACCGGCACCGTGCGGAAAGTTTCCATGATCACAGCAACGCTGACAGCGAACAGTACGCCAAAGGTTGTAGGCTATTGCTTCGTGAATTCTCCTGCTAGCCGTCGCGTCCGCACCATCGCCTGGGGTGCCATCCCCGTTGTGCTTACCGGTGCGTTGGTATCGCTTGACCATATCCCGGGCACCGATGTCTCGCTGACCGTTCCCTATGCCGCCGAAGGCCCTGGCCCCACCGTGGATACGCTGGGCGAGGTCGATGGCACCCAAGTCGTTGATGTGCAGGCGCCAAAGACCTATGAGCCCAGTGGGCACCTCAATATGACCACCGTATCCGTGCGCACCAATATGACCTTGGCGCAGGCGTTGGGGCGCTGGGCGCTTACCGATGACACCCTGGTGCCCATCGATACCGTCATTCCGCAAAACATGACCGATGAAGAGGTCCAAGAATCCAATAAGCAGGCCTTTACCCAATCGGAGTCCGCGGCCACCATCGCGGCGATGGACTATTTGCACCTGCCGGTCAAAATCACCGTGGCCGAGGTCATCGAGGACGGCGCCGCTTCGGAGCACCTCAAAAAAGACGATGTCATCACCGCAGTCGATGACACCGAGGTCACCGAGCCAAGCGAGGTCCAAGACATCATCAAGGACAAAAGCCCCGGCGATAAGGTGAAAGTCAGCGTGACGCGCGGGGATAAAGAGCTCAGCGAAGAAATCGAATTGGGCGAAAACCCGCACGATAAGGGCAAGGCGTTGCTCGGAATCGCCATGCTATCCCAGCCCAAGGACGATATCTCGGTGAACTACAACCTGCAGGATATCGGCGGGCCGTCAGCGGGAATGATGTTTACCCTGGCGGTCATCGACAAGCTCAGCGATGAAGACCTAACCGGTGGCACCTTCGTGGCCGGCACCGGCACCATTCAGGCCGATAGCAAGGTCGGGCCGATTGGCGGCATTGAGCATAAAATCGCCGCCGCGCACGAGGCAGGCGCCGAGCTTTTCTTGGCGCCCAAGGACAACTGTTCAGCGGCGGCCGGCAGCGACCACGGCGATATGACCATTGCGCAGGTAGAAAACCTCGACGATGCCGTGGCGGCCATGAAGGACTTTGCGGCGGGCAAAGACGTCAAGGAATGCAGCTAAAAAGAGCTTGTGCGGCCGAGGCCTAGTTCTTTACTAGGCCCAATTCCTTAATTTTTTCTTCCGGGTCCACCTGGTCAGAAGAGATCATCTGCTGCATGACCAGGCCTTCCTTATTATCCACCACGGTGATAACCGCCGTGGTGCCCAACGTGGACCAGCCGACGACGCGATCGCCATCGTCCTCGATGGCATGGGAGCTGCGCAGCTCTGTAAGTACCTGGGTGGTCTGGGAGGCCTTGGAGTGCGACTTAAAGAACTGGAATTGCCCCACCTTAGGACCGGAGCAATTGTAGGAAGAATCCCCGCCAGTGGAATCGCAGCGCTCAAACTGGGCGAATAGGTCCTTGGGTGCCAGCGACTTATATGTGTCATAGACCTTGGCCACCGATTTATCCAGCTCGCCGCTAGCACTCGGCTCGCTGGTGGTGCTTTCCTCGGAAGCCTCGTCCTCGTCCTTGTCTGCCGATTCTGACTCCGTGGAAGACGTGGAGGATTCGGTGCTTGATGCCGCGGACTCCTTGTCGTTCTCAGAGGTCGTGGTGGTGGCCGCAGAGGTGGTCTCTACGGGGGCATCGTCAGGCGCATCAGCATCGGAAGAACAACCTGCCGCAGCCACGCTGAGCCCTAGTAACGCCGCCGCGGTAGCGGTGCGGGCAGAAGAACGGCGGGTGAAGGAAAGGCGTCGCACTGTATAGAACTCCTTGGTTGCGGGCTTAATTGCCACTTAGTCTAGTTCATCCGGATCCTGGTTGAGGCCATAGCGCAGCGCGGCGATTACGCCAGGGGCCACCTGCGGGCCGCCGCGGAGCTGAATATCGTCCTCAGCAAAGGGGCCGGCCGCCTCAAGCTCTTCTTCAGTGGGCCGCAGCTGCAGCAAGGTGGTCTCAATTCCTTCCTCGCGCAGGGCACCCGAATACAGGCGCGCCGGGCGAGGGGAGGGGTCCTCGCTAGAGGTATCCCGGAACTTGATCTCCTGGGCCAAGATGGCGCCTGCGACCTCGCGCGGCCAGGCCAAGCGGGAGACGTAATCGGCCAATTCCTCGGAACCCGGCTCAATGTTTTCCGGGACATTGTCTTGCACGATAAGGGTCAGCGGGGACGCGGTTTCCTCATCCATGGCCGCTAGCTGGTCCGCCACCAGATGGGTGGGAACAAGGGCGAAGATGGTGGGGCGGGCGTCCCAACCTTCAGCATGGACGAAATCCACGGCCTCCGTCATAGCGCGGTTTAAAGCTGGCTGTGATAATTCGGGGGAACTCATAGGCATCCTTATTCGTTATCTGGGTATTGATTCCTTAAACTGGAAAAAGTCTACATGTTTAATATTCGCACTATTTGATTGGAGCTGGCGTTGTCCCTAGGGTCATCCACACCAGCCGCCCCATTGAAGCGGCCACCTAAGGTCGCGGCAATTATTGCGGCCATCATTGCCGTCCTCTTATTCTTCGGCCCCATGCTCGTGGGCATGTACACGGATTGGAGGTGGTTTGGCTCCATTGATTACCGCAGTGTTTTCACCACCGCGATTATTGCGCGCATAGTCCTCTTTATCATCTTCGGGCTCGTTGCTGCCGCAGTGGTGTGGGCAGCCGGGTTCTTTGCCTGGCGCGGCCGCCCCGATTCCCTGGATATGGGGGATTTGAATTCGCCGGTCTATCAGTACCGCCAGTCCATTGAGAAGTCCATGGGCGTGCTGTTCAAGGTCATCCCGGCCATCGTGGGCATCATCGCCGGTTTCATCGGCCAGTCCCACTGGCGCGATGTGATGCTATTCCTCAATGGTCAGGACTTCGGCGTACAAGACCCCCAATTCCACCACGACTTGGGCTTTTATGCCTTTAGCCTGCCCGTGCTGCAGATGGTGGTCAGCACCCTGTCCATCCTGCTTGTACTCGCCTTCCTCATTGCCCTATTCGGCCACTACATCTTGGGCGGAATCCGCATTGGCAATAAGGCCGCGGGCGTGCGCGGCTCTATCTCCCGCTCGGCGCGCCTGCAGCTTGCCATTACGGCCGGGCTGTGGATGGTGGCCCAGGTCGCCGGATACTGGCTGGAGCGCTACGGGCTGCTGTATTCCGAGCACGACCTGTTTACCGGTGGTTCCTACACGGATATCCACGCCTACCTGCCCGCCAAGATCATTTTGATGATCATCGGCGTCTTCGTCGCTATTGCGCTCTTTATGGCCATCGTCATCAAGGACCTGCGCATCCCTGGCCTCGCCGTCGTGCTGATGCTCGCGTCCTCGCTCATCATCGGCCAGGCATGGCCGCTGCTCATGGAGCGCTTCTCGGTACAGCCAAACCGCCAGGCGAAGGAAAACGAGTCCATTGCCCGCAATATCGAGGCCACGCGGTATGCCTATGGGCTTACCGATGACCACGTGACCTACAAGGAAAACTGGGGCGGCGACAACGTATCGGATGACAAGGTTGCCTCCGATAACGCCACCATCAATAACCTGCGCTTGCTGGATCCAGAGATTTTGTCGCCGACGTTTACCCAGATGCAGCAGCTGAAGAACTTCTATGGGTTCCCAGAAACGCTGTCCATGGACCGCTATGAAACCGATGGCAAGATGCGCGACTTCGTCGTTGCAGCCCGCGAGCTGGACCCGAATGAGCTGCGCGAAAACCAGTCCGACTGGATCAACCGCCACACCGTATATACTCACGGCAATGGCTTCGTAGCCGCGCAGGCCAATACCGTCGATGAGGTTGCCCGCGATGCCGGTTCTGCTCGCGGTGGTTACCCCATCTTCACCGTCTCTGACCTACAGACCCAGGCCGGCGAGTCCGAGGGTGAGGGCGAGACCCAAGATGCCGAGAAGTCCTTGGGCATCAAGGTAGACCAGCCCCGCATTTACTACGGCCCGGTCATCGCTAGTGCCGCAGATAATTTGGACTACGCCATTACCGGTACCACCGGCGAGAACCCGGTGGAGTACGACACCGATAGCACCAACTACACCTATGACGGTGAGGGCGGCGTTGAGATTGGCAATCTGTTTGACCGCACCATGTATGCTGCCAAATACCGCGAGCTGAACTTCCTGCTTTCGGACCGCGTGGGCAGCGAATCCAAGCTGCTCTATGACCGCGACCCCCGCGAGCGCGTGGAGAAGGTTGCCCCATGGTTGACCACCGATTCCGCTACCTACCCGGCCGTTATTGATGGCCACCTGAAGTGGATCGTTGATGGCTACACCACCCTGGACTCCCTGCCGTACTCGCAGCGCGCTTCGCTTTCCGATGCCACCCAGGACGCCCTCAACCCCGATGGCACCACCCAGCGCTTGGTCAATGACCGGGTGGGCTATATCCGCAACTCCGTGAAGGCAACCGTGGATGCCTATGACGGCAGCGTGGACCTCTACGAGTTCGACAAGGAAGACCCCGTGCTTAAGGCCTGGGAAGGTGTCTTCCCGGATGTGGTGAAGCCGGAATCCGAGATCTCCGATGAGCTGCGCGAGCACTTCCGCTACCCAGAGGACATGTTCAAGGTGCAGCGTGACCTCTTGGCCCGCTACCACGTTGATGACCCGAACGTCTTCTTCAATAACGACGCCTTCTGGTCCGTGCCGAATGACCCGACCGCGGAGGAATCCCGCGACCTGAACCAGCCGCCGTACTACGTGATGGCTGCCGATCCGGAAACGGGCGACCCGAGCTTCCAGCTGACTACCTCGTACCGTGGCCTGAACCGTGAGTTCCTGTCCGCGCACATGGCGGTATCTTCCGATCCGGATACCTACGGCGATATCACCGTGCGCGTGCTGCCAACCAATACGCAGACGCAGGGTCCGAAGCAGGCGCAGGACGCCATGATGTCTTCTGACCAGGTCGCCCGCGACCGTACCCTGTGGGAGGGCACCAACGATCTGCACAACGGCAACCTGCTGGCCTTGCCTGTTGGCGGTGGCGAGATCCTCTACCTCGAGCCGATTTACTCGCAGCGCAAGGATCAGGCTTCTGCCTTCCCGAAGCTGCTGCGCGTGCTCGTGTCCTACAAGGGCCGCGTGGGGTATGCACCGACTATCGGTGATGCCCTTGAGCAGGTGGGAATCGATGCCAAGTCCGCCCAGGACATCGAAGAGATTGAGGGCGATTCCGGCGACGACGATGCCGACAAAGACAGCTCTTCTGCGGATAAGAAGGACGAGAAGAAGGAGTCTTCTGAGGAATCGACTCCGGCTTCGGCCCCTCGCTCCTCCGATGAAGCAGGCGCTATCGATGACATCAACAAGGCTCTGAAGGGCCTAGAAGATGCCCGCGACGGTTCCTTCGAAGAGTATGGCCGCGCCCTAGATGAGTTGGATAAGGCCGTCGAGTCCTACCAGAAGTCCGAAGGCTAAAACCTCCAACTTCTTACACTCGAAACTCAGGAAATAAGGCACCTACCCAGGGGATTTGGGTAGGTGCCTTCCTGTCTGTATAGTTACAGAAGTCGCCGGGACAGAGCGAATACATTAAGTATTAATGAACTGTTCAAGCGTAGATGATGGAAGTCATCTCGACGCGGGGTGGAGCAGCTCGGTAGCTCGCTGGGCTCATAACCCAGAGGTCGTAGGTTCGAATCCTGCCCCCGCTACCAACTTCCAGGCCCTGACCAGATTAAGTTCTGGTCAGGGCTTTTATTTATGCCTTGTGGAGCTGAATGCGGCCTAGACGACAGGGTTAAACGAGAAAACGTGTTGTTTGGTGTTGTGTCATCGGCTGGGCACCTTTTGTCATTTCATGGGTCCTTTTCTGATTCCTATGAAGTGTGAGTATTCGGTTGGGAAACCGTTGCCAAAGAAGGCTGGTGGACCGAGGGCGGGTCTGCAGATTCCTCAGAAGCTACCGAAACTACATCAGCCGTTTTGGCGGGCTACAGGTACATGTGGGACCGATGCATATGATTTGGATCTCGCGACTGGATTTGGGAATTAAAATGAGAGTAAAAGTGCGGTAACTTCCTACCAGAAACTCCCAAATTGTAATGTTGCAGTCTCCAGTAGTGATAGATCGCACTTATATTGAAAATAAATTATTTATTCTGGAGTTTCGTGAGAAGCGCGAGTGAAAATACTAATGGATTGAGATAAAAGTATGAAAGTATGCATCCACTGGGCGGGTTCGCTATAGTTATAGCCGTAAACATGTTCGCCGATGGGTGCTATTTATAAATTGTGTATATCGATGCCAATGACACTCTTAATACGAGCAGTTATCTATCGGACGGCTAGAAAAGTAACTCATTTTTTGATTGAAAGGGAACGCAAATATGCGCCTTGTGAGCAAATACATTGCTGCAGCTTGCGGAGCAGTCATGCTCGCTACAGGTCTTTCCGGTGTCGCGTCAGCCGCACCGACCGGTAATCTCGTTACGCTCGGAGACTCCTACTCCGCCAACCCTGACCAAGTCCGAAATACCTTCCGCGGGGTTCCTGGCGCAACCGATAATTACCCCCAGCGCGAGGGGTGCCTTCAGGCGCCTAATAACTGGCCGCGGAAGCTAGCCGCAAAGACGAATCGACCACTGGCTGATTGGTCCTGCACCGCTCAGACGTCCAATACCATGAATCAACGCTTGGACCGGGCTATTGCCAATGGCGACATCCGCAATGACTCCACCGTCGTCATCGCTGTAGGAATGAATGACTACGGTCCGTATAACTTCGATGTGTTGAAGAGGTCTCCGGATGTCCCGAAAAACGTCCACGATAACTATGTGAACCGTCTGCGGGAAGCTGGCGATAAGATTCACCGCGCAGCACCGGGAGCAAAGATCGTTGTATCGGGCGCACTACCTACCGTGGATCGTGAACACGCAACGCTCTGCGCGGTCAATGTGATCCCGAACCGCCCGGGCGGTATTTACGTCCCAATCCTGCGGGATGTCGAAAATTGGAACCGTGATAACCAAATTGAGGCAGCTAATTCAATTGGGGCAACCTACGTTGACATGATTGATGGCGCTCGCGGCCATGATACGTGTGCTCCAGATGCCGAGCGTTGGGTCGCTGGCTTGATTGATACCACGACGCCGAACTACAACATGAGTATTCATCCGTCGGATGCAGGCTCCGAGTACATTGCTAACACTCTTTTGGCTCACGTATAAGTATTCGAAGCTCCTTTAATTGGAGGCAGTGGTTTCCAACTCAGCTTTTGTCTCCAATTTTTAGACCTTCACCAGTGGAAAGCACGGGTGAAGGTCTTTTTATATTTTCGATCTAAGCCCGCCGCGAATTGTAGGCGTGCATGGGGGTGCGGCGTAGCTAGATATTAGCGCCAGAGGGGACAACGAGTGGGCCTCCTGTAACCGGATCTTCAATAACTAAGGCGTTTAAGTTGAATGCGGTGAGAAGTAATTGAGGAGAAATGATCTCCTTGGGGGTCCCAGTTATAAGAATCTTACCTTGGTTCATTGCAATCAAATGGTCGCTATATCGAATAGCCAAGTTGAGGTCATGCAAAACCATAACGATGCTGCGCCCCAGCTTAGTTCGCAGCGAACGAATGAGCTCGAGAATTTCGATGGACGTCGCCAAATCTAAGTATGTTGTGGGCTCGTCGAGGAACATAATCTCTGTGTCTTGAGCTAGAACCATGGAAATCCACACTCGTTGGCGTTGGCCACCGGAAAGCTCATTAATGGAGCGTTCAGCAAATTGCAGGGAGCCGGTTTGTGTGAGCGCGGAATAAACCTCCTGCTCATCCGATGCTGACCATTGGCGCAGCCATGATTGATGTGGATGGCGCCCGCGAGCGACAAGATCGGATACAAGTAAACCCTCTGGCGCAATGGGAGCCTGTGGCAGCACACTAATTTTTGTGGCCACATCCTTTCGGCGAAGCTCAGTGATATCGCGCTCACCTAACATTACGGTGCCACTTTCTATGGGTAACAGCCTTGCGAGGCTGCGTAAGAGGGTTGATTTTCCGCACCCGTTGGGACCAACAATCGTAGTAACTTTGCCTTTGGGGAGCTCTACATCAATATTTTCAAGGATCGGAGTGTTGCGCGCGTATCCTACAGTGAGGTTTGATGCCGTAATTGCTGTGCGCGAAGTGATTAATGGGTCAGACATTAAACTGATTGGACCTTCCGATTTTGCTGGACGAGTAAATAGAGTAAAAACAGGCCCCCAATTATCGAAGTAACGATTCCAACAGGAAGCTCGATCCCCAACAGAGCATGAATGACGACGTCTGCGCCGAGTAAAAGAATCGCTCCAGTAAAGGCGGAGGCTAGCAGCGGTGGTGTTGCGGTACGGCAGATACGAAGTGCTAATTGGGGAGCGACAAAGGCTACAAAGCCAATGGGGCCTGCTGCGGAGACCGCAACGGCAGTTAATGCTACGGCGAGTATAAGTACGGAGAATTGCACCGCATTGACACGAGAACCGAGTGCCTGTGCCATGTCTGTGCCGAGCGCCGTGGGCAGTAGTTGGTAACTAACCCATCCGAGCAATGGCGCAGACATTATTATTGCAATGGCTACTGGAAAAGTAGTCGTCCAATTTGCTCGTTCTAGTGAGCCAGTCAGCCAAAATTGAGCGACGGAGGCATCGTGCAATTGGGCACGAATCATGGCGAAGCTGATGTAACCAGACAACAGCGAGGTAATGATTATGCCCGAGAGCACGAGCCTGAATGGGTTTGCGTCTCCTTTCCAGGAAAGAATCCACACGACGACGCTTGTACTGACTGCTCCGATAAAAGCGGCCAATGGGACTCCGATGCCGGCCAACCAGCCTATGATGCCGGTACCCGAGCCGAAGACGATAACCGTAACCGCCATTGCTGAGGCGCCGGCGGTTATGCCTAAAATGTCAGGACTGGCGAGCGGATTTCTGGTTACCGATTGTGTTAAAGCTCCAGCGAGACCAAGAGCACAACCTACTGTAAGCGCAGTGAGAGCACGCGGCATTCGCCATTCGAAGACTACTAGTTTCTCCAGTCGAGTGCCTTGGCCGCTGACAATAACTTCCAGTATTCGGCCGAAAGAAATTGGATAATCTCCCAGCATGATAGAAAAAGGCACAAGAAGTAGAGCCAGCACAGCGAGAATGAAAGTGGTAGATAACTGCCACGGGCGCCAAACAACTGAGAGCTCTAATAGTTTTGTGCCAATGCGGAAGGCAGGGCGGCCGGGGACGGAATTGCGGTGACTATTCATAGCGCTACCTCCTTCCGCCGGAAGACAAGCACGAAGAATAATGGAGCGCCAATAAAAGCGACGACGATTCCTACTGGTAACTCGCCTGGACGTGTGATGATTCGGCCAATGACGTCAGCTAGCACCAGTAGCGTGGCACCTAATAGGGCAGAATACGGCAAAATCCACCGATAGTCAGGACCCGTGATAGCACGTACCAAGTGCGGCACTATCAAGCCAATGAACCCAACTGGTCCTGCCATAGCGGTCGCAGCCCCCGCAAGCAAAGAGATTAGGACCATACCTAAGAGACGAGTCCGATCGGTTCGAACACCGAGACTTTGAGCCACATCGTCTCCGAGGCTGAGTAGATTTAGAGACGGCGCAGAAGCAAGGGCTAAGACGATGCCCAAGACTGCAAATGGAAGTACTCCCCAAAAGATGTCTAGACCTCGACCCGCTACCGAACCTACGGTCCAAAAACGCATGCGGTCCAGGTTGGCTTCTTCTGCCAGAATGAGGCCTGTAGTGATCGAATTCAACACGGCAGACAAGGCTGCGCCACTAAGCGTAAGAGTGAGCGGACTAGCATTGCCTCCATTGATGCGTCCCAGGCCGAAGACAATGATGGTTGCACTTATCGCGCCCAAGAATGCAGCCACAGTTGTTGCAAACATACTGATTGAGCCAAAGAGTGCGAAGCTGGAAACCACGGCCAAAGCGGCACCAGCGTTGACCCCAAGAATGCCTGGATCTGCGAGCGGGTTTCGTGTGTGGCCTTGAATCAATGCACCAGCTACTCCGAGAGATGCGCCCACTACGATTGCGATCAATGTTCTCGGTACACGGAGCTCGAAGAGTACGCGCTGTTCAAAGTTCAGAGCAGTTTCACGGTGCGAAGGAACTTCTCTGAGAGCAGATATGACATCGGTTAGTGGAATACTTCTAGCTCCGACAGCGATACTCAAGCAAACTCCAAGGACGAGCAGCGCCAAACATAGTATGAGTCCCGCAACGCGTCGCGAATAGGTGCGGCTTCGAGGCACATGGGCGCTGTTAATGCTGAAACTGGAATGAATACTCATGGTGATCAGTAGAAAAGTTCCTGTTCCCACTTGTGGCTCACGCTGAGCTAGCGACTGAATTTGCGCGGTTAAGCGTCATTGACAATCCGGGAAGTGTTAGGTGTGACACAAATATATGCGCCGCAGGTTAGGTTAGTCAACCCTAATACTGTTGGATAGATTGATGTCGAACGCTTTAGGGGTGGAGAAGTGGTTGTAGAAGCACATTTCGTCTTCGGGCCGCAGATAAAGGCGCATTCTTTACGGGAATAATTTTCCGCCTAGATAAGGCTGGTTAATGGCATATTGTGCTGATTTGTGGTGGAACACTATTGCAGTTTGATGTAGGTAAAGCTAACCTAATCTAAAAGTTGCCTGCGGGTCTGTGGGAAATCCAGTGAAAAACGTCGAGGACAACTTCAGGAAACCGACTTAAGGAAAAGGGATGGCAGTAAAGAGGAGAGTACAGTCAGTTATCGCAGCCGCTATCTGTGCTGGATTGGTTTTGTCAGGATGCTCGTCGAACGATTCAACCGATGAAGCAGCAACAACCTCCGAGGTTGCAGAAGACGTGACCATTGAGCACGCACGGGGAACGGATACGTATCCGGTCAACCCGCAGAACGTGGTTGCCGTGGGGCCGGCTGTTGATAACCTGCTGGAACTTGGAGTTAAACCAGCAGCCGTCGTGCAGAATGCAAAAGATAAGAACTCACCCTGGCGCGAGGGGAAGCTCGATGGTGTCAAGGTGATCGATCAGGCAGACTTCAAGACTTTGCCCCAGGAACAAATTGCGGCAATCGAACCCGACTTTATCGTTGGGGATTACTGGACAATATCTGAGGATAATTACAAAGAATTGTCTGCAATCGCACCGACTCTCGGCGGCATCTCCGATAAGGGCGAGGGGATTGGCTGGGAGGCACAGTTAGAAGCTTTGGGTAAGATCTTTAATAAGGAATCCGAAGCGAAGAAAGCCATCGATGAGGATCAGAAGCGTTTCGCTGACGTGAAGGAAAAATTGCCGAACCTCGCGGGTAAAATCGGCATTGTTTCTCAATTCGCCCAGGGATCCTTTGGTGCCGTTGCAGACCCTGAGGATCCGGGTGCATCCTTCATCTACGATTTGGGCATGAAGTTCCCGGATAAGCTGACTGACGGTACGGTTCCAGTTGATAAAGGCCGCGTCACGCTTTCTCCGGAAAACGTATCCTACCTGGCCGCTGATTTTATGGTTATTTATAACCGCACCGGCTCAATCGAAGAAGTTGAAAATACTCCGGGATACAAAGATTTGCCGCAGGTGAATTCCGGTGCGACTCTCGCTGGTGACGAGGCGGTCGTCGCTGGACTCAACAACCCGACGAGCCTGAGCCGAGCTTGGGTGCTGGACAAGACAATGCCGACGCTGGAAAAAGTTGGAAAGTAGTCAAGGTCCGCACGGCTCCGATACTTGCTAGATAGGGCCCGCTCCTTTGCAGCAGGTTGTCATGAACGCCTTCCGATTTATCGGAAGGCGTTCTCTTCAATGGACTGCATCAAAGGTAGTGGTGCGTCCGTTCTTGCCTTTCCGGCACGGAAAACCAGCGTCAGGCTTTCCGCATCTTCGCTCACCGGCGCAGCACGATGACTGCACTAAAAGGTGTGTAGGTGGGCCGGAAAATGCTTAGGGCTGGGAAAGGCGTGCACAGTATCGGCAAAACTTAATAAGAAAATAGGCCATCGAACAAAGTGAATTAAAAGCCATCTAGACCGAGAGGGGAATGGTCTCAAATATGCCAAGGAACAGTCGGAGCAGGGAAATCTATCCGATTTCTTACCGGGAATTATATGTGGAAAACATCGAAGATATATCGCCAGCCATGCGGCGTATTACGCTTAGCGGGGAACAGCTCCAGGAGCACGAACGCGATGGTATTTCCGTCCCTTCATTGTTAAGCCATGGTTTTGATGACGACGTTCGGCTCATCTTCCCAGATCCGGAAACTGGAGAGCGGCCGCACCCAATCGCCCAAAACGATGGCAACCTCCTGTGGCCAGAAGCCGTTAAAAATCTATTCCGCACATACACGGTTCGCTACTTTGACGCTGTAAACGGGCGATTAGCAATTGATTTTGCGCGCCATGGTGAGGGCTTGGCCGAAAACTGGTCACAGAGTGTCCGCATCGGTGACCCCATTTTTGTGGCAGGCCCGAAGTCGTGTGCACAGTTACCCACGCACACCGATTGGCTTTTCTTGGCAGGAGACGAGACTGCGCTCCCAGCCATCGGCCGCTGCCTGGAATCGCTCCCGTCTGGGCATGATGCGATTGCGGTGGTAGAGGTTCCGACAAGCGCTGATATTCAAGACTTAGATATTCCGGATTCAGTACAGATCCACTGGGCGATACGTGACCAGGGCGAGGGCTTCGTAGAAAAGTCTAGTGCGCTCTTTGAAGAGAGCGCTGATTCACAATTGCCTAGTGGCGAAGCATACGTGTGGGCGGCGGGGGAGGCCTCCCGGCTGAAAACACTGCGACGTTTGTTCAAGGTTTCCGGAATTGCCCCTGAGCATCAGGAGATTACAGGATACTGGCGGCGCACTAGCCGGAAAGACGGCAAAGAAAGCGCAACGAGCAGTAGCAATAGTGTCTTGCACAATATCCACGATTTGGCTGAGCTGAATTCAGCCTTTGCGCTCCGCACTGCCGTACGTTTAGGCCTATTCCAAGAGATCGATGCGGGTGCCAATACTGTTCCTGCCCTCGCTGCTGCAAAAGATCTTCACGAGGAGGCGTTGCGGAGGTTTATCCGTTACCTGGCGGCTCTTGAACTTGTCGAAGTTAGCGAAACCACCCTCGCCTTGACCGCAATGGGAACGGAACTGGCGGACCCAGATTCAAATGTGGTGCGTTGGCTAAGCGGGCCCGCGCATCTTGAGGCGATGGCGCTGATGCGCCTTGAACACAGTCTTCGTACCGGTGAGTCGGCACCGCAAGGCGAAAGGGGTTTGCCATGGTCAGAATATGTGAGCCGTGACCCACAACTCGCCGCCGAGCGCTTTGAGCAAAAGAATGTGAGCGCTGGGTGGACTGCTCCATCCGCTGCACAGGCGCTGCAGCAGCACTTGGATGACACCGCTCGTGTTCTCATCATTGGCCAGGGAGGTGCAGTATATGCGGATGAAATTCTCCGGCGATGTGAGCAGGCCCAGAGCCGGATTATTACCGATGCGCCCTCGGAAACAGTACTAGGGGAAATCGCAGGAGCTTCTCGTGAACGATGTGAAACGAGTGGCGACGGAAGCGGCTTCAACCCCACCGAGGCGGACTATGCGTGGGCAACTGATGTAATTTTCATTGATCCCTGGAGCGTCTTTGGTGGCAATGAGGTGGCTGCCCAATTAGGTCGGGCAACTCACGGGGATGCGTTCCGTCGGGCCTATATCCTTTCTGAGGTTCTCGAGGAAACCGGCGGCGATGAGCATTCCTATGAAGAGGACATGGTGAGGCTTTCGATGTTCGGCACCAAGGTGCCGACTCAGGACGATGTCAGCGCTGCTACCGCTGATAGCGGCACTTTAATTTCTTCAGCCACGGCTGTTGGCTGGGGCAAACACCTTTTCGTCCTGGAAGCAGAAGCGAATTCCTAAAGAAGAACCTCGGTAGGCCAAAATCCCCAAGCTTAACCTTTCATTTGCGGACCACGGTCCCGCGCGGGAGCCGGGTGGCTGTGGTTGCCATAAGCGTGGTGGACACGGTGAAGTAAGCGAATGTTGTTCAGCCGACTCCGTGGGTGAGAGCCTTTTCGACCGCGACGTTGTGTTGGCGCGGCGGCGGAATGCCCAAAACAACCGCGTTTGTCCACTTTTCGGCTCGATTTTTGGCGAAACGCGGTTGTTTTGAACAACCCGAGGCTCAGCCGTATCTCTCACTGAAGGGAGGGACACCGAAATCACAAAAGAGCCTTCCGGTTTTCCAATTCCGGTTCCCCGTGCACGCACCTTAACTTTCTGGAACGCTAGGATAGGAGAAAATAGATCTAGTTAAGGAGTACAAAGCAATGGCTAAAGAAACTGCACGCGCCCTTGGCCACGAAGTAGACGTGGACCGCGAGAAGTTTACCTACCTGGCATCCACTGATGCCGAGGGCAACAAGATTGAATCCGGCAAGGCTGCGGCAGCGGGAGCTGGCGCCGCAGGAGTTGCAGCTGCTGGAACTGCTGCTACCGGTGCCGCCGTAACGGCGAACACAGATGAGCAGAATGATGCCGCGACCCAGAGCGATTACGAGCCGAAGAACCACGTCGTCGCGGGTGCGGATGAGGAACACGTCGGCGCTGCGGCGGAGCAGCCTGATCTGCAAGAACAGTTGGACGAGGATAACGCGGACTATGAGCCCTTACAGCATGTGGTGGGCGAGGCCGAGCAAGAGCACATCGGCACCGCGCCGGAGCAGCCGGAAGAGGATGTAGCAGATGATGAGCGCGATGACTTTGATGACCTGAAGAATAAGGTCACCGAGGCCGGCAACGTCGTTGAAGAGGCCATCAACCGCGCCAAGGACTTCGTGGAAGACAAGGCCCAGGAGTACCAGGAAGGATCTGGTAAGAAGGGCGGTTTCTTTGACCGCGTGAAAGACGTTGTGCGCGAGGCTCGCGATAACCTCGATGAGAAGCGCAAGTAATTAACTACGCGTAGGCCGCTGCTTTTCCCGTAGGGGGAGAGGCAGCGGCCTTTTGTGCTGTCGTGCTAGTCCAGCGCGTGCAGGTAGAACCGGCGGATGAGCAGGCGACGGGGGATATCGACAAGCGGGCGCAAGAAGGGCAGGAAGGGCTCGGAGGCGGCATCGATAAGCAGCAGCGTCCGCCCATCGCGCAACCGTATCGGCCCGATTGGGGTTCCTTAAACCCTTCCTGTTGTGGCGGATCTGAATGCTATCAAGGGTGACGAGTTCTACATTGGAGGGGAAAATTGGGCCGCAAATACGTGATTAGCCGTCAGGAATTGGAAGCTGCGGTAGATCAGAGCGTTGTAGGGATTTACGTCCCTGCTGAGTAGTGCTGGTTTTGGTCTAGGTAGTGACGTCCGATGACAGTGGTAGCAATGCATATATGAATGCTTTTCGCGTGCCTCCATCAAACGATGAACTTTTCCGGCGCCGAGGGGTTGAAGAAACAAGGGGATGCGTACGTGCACCACGCCACTGCCACTTCGGTGTCTCATGGCGCTCATAACGTGGCTATATCGTCGGTATTGGCGAGACAAGTAATCAATCCTAGACAGCAAACCCTTATTAACTTAAGGTAAAGCTATGCTAAAATATTTCACGAAAGTGCGTGTAGTTCTTGCGTTCGTATCCGTCTTAGCTGTAGGGGCAGGACTTGTAGCGTGTTCTTCTGATTCTTCTTCTACGGAAGAGAACGGAGATAAGAAGATCGAGCGAGTTGTAGCGCTCGATTGGCGCTACGAGGAAATTCTCAAGGCTCTCGATGTGGCCCCAGTGGGAATCGTGGAAATCGGTAAGTCGGATGCGCCGACCACCTTGAAGGGTCAGCTGGAGCAGGCCACCTCAGTCGGCCAAGCCAAGCAACCGAACTTAGAGGTTATCCAGTCCTTGGAGCCAGATCTTATTCTGGCTAGCCCTACCCGTCAGGGAAATATTATGCCACAGCTAGAAGAGATTGCGGATACCGAATCCTACTCAGATGAGACTTACTCGGACGTGCTGAACTCGATGGACGAGATCGCGTCCAAGCTTGGCAAAGAGGAAAAGGCTAAAGAGGTCCGTCTGCGCATCGAGGACAAGATCGCTCAGACTAAGGACAAGGTAAAGCCAGGCAGCCGTGCTGTTGTGGCCGGTTGGTCCAGCGAGCTGCTCTATACTTGGGTCAATCCTTCCTTCCCCCAGTCCCTGCTGAGTGAGGTGGGCTATGACTATGCCTTTGAAGGTGAGAAGTCATCCATCGAATCTAAGACCGATGTAGCGGAGCTGACTGGCGATAAGCTCCCCGGTATGAAGGCTGACCGGGTCTTTATGTACAAGGACGTCGATGCGTTTAAGAAGACACCCTATGCCAAAGGGAGCGGTGACATCGTAGAAGTAGACCAAGATATCTGGTCACGCGCCCGCGGGCCGCTTTCTGCCGAGCACATGCTCGATGACATTATTGCAGCTGAAAAGTAGTGGCACTACGAACTAAAACCGGTTCCTGCTTGGTCCTTGCCACCGCTGCCGCCGTGTTCGTGTGGTGGTGGCGGCTTCGCCATGTTCAGGTGCCAGTTGATGCCCCGTGGCTGGAAGAAGAGCTACATAGCGTGGCTTTTGACCGCCTCCTTGCTACCACGGTGGTTGGTATCGCGTTAGGCGTGGGTGGGCTATTGCTGCGCACGGCCACCGCGAACCCGCTTGCCGATCCGTCCATTACTGGTGTGAACTCCGGTGCGGCACTCGGTGCAGTCGCAACCGCAATGTTTATAGGAAGCGAAACCTCGAGCGTCGATCAGCTGCCCGGTGCGCTGTTGGGAGCAGGGATTGCTGTGGGGGTGACTGTGGGCGTCGGTAAGAGCGGTGCGATCCAGCGCATGGTGCTCGTTGGCGTTGCTGTTTCCACGCTGTGTAGCGCTTTGACCTCCATTTTCCTAGTGATCGATGAGGCTCAACTGGCGACGGTGATGTCATGGCTTTCTGGGCGGCTTGCCGGAGTGCGCCTGGTTGATATTACCCCCGTGCTGGTTTCCGTGCTGGTCGTGGTGCCCTTGACCTTAGTCAGCGCGAAAAGATTGGACTTACTCGTAGCTGGTGATGCCGTGGCCGGTGCTGTAGGCGCGAAGCCGGAGCGAATTCGGTTGGCTGCCATTGTGGCGGCGGTAGTGCTCATTGCTCCGGCGGTGGCCGCGACTGGGCCGATTGGGTTCTTGGGGTTAATGGCCGCAGCAGTTGCGTGGCGCGTATGTGGTCCGCATCACCGCACGGGGCTGTGCGTGGCTGGAATTGTTGGAGGGGCGGTGCTCCTAGTAGCCGATTTGATTGGCCAGGCAATCTGGGCGCCGGCCGAGACCCCAGTGGGCATCGTGACTTCTTTGGCTGGCATGCCATTAGTGTTGTGGTCCGTCCATGCGCTGGGGAGGAGGAAGCATGCGGCATAAGAGATTTGTTGGGGTGCTAGTAGTACTTATCCTGGCGTTGGCGTTGAGCGCAATCATCGGCATGGGCGTCGGTGCGGTGATGAAACCGCCGGGCGAGGTGATCACCGCCTTCGTTACCGGAGAGCCGCTCATCTGGAAGTACCGCGCCCCGCGGATCTTGGTGGGTATATGCGCAGGCGTCGCCATGGCCGTGTCCGGCTGCCTATTGCAATCTGCGCTGCGCAACCCCTTGGCTGCACCAGATACGGTGGGTATTACCTCCGGCGGTGGACTCGCGGCCGTTGCGGTACTCATGGGAGCAGGTGCCCTGCCGGCCCACTTGTTGACTTTTATTGTCTTTATCGGCGCGTTGGCGGGAACTGCGCTGGTTCTCCTCCTCGCTGGACGTGGGGCGAGTGATCCGGTACGCCTGCCGCTTACCGGGGTAGCGGTATCTTTTGGGCTGGGCGCAATCACCGAACTGTTGCTGGTGCGTGCCGCCCCAGAAGCGGGCGCGGCCATGACATGGCTGAAAGGTTCGCTTTACGCCCGCTCGCTTGGCGATGCCATTATTGTCGCCCCCTTTATCCTTTTCGCCCTAACCGTTGCGATGGTGGTGGCAAAACACCTGGATATGCTGGCGCTGGATGATTCCACCATGGCCGGTATCGGTGTTAGGACTCGGACGTGGCGCCTCGTAGCCATCGCCTTGGCCGTCATCCTCGGCGCCGCAGGGGTCGCCGCGGCCGGGGTCTTGGGGTTCGCTGGGCTTATCGTCCCACATGCTGCCCGTTTGGTGGTCGGTACGAATCTGCGCCGGCAAATACCCGTGGCGGCGCTCGGCGGCGCGGTCCTTGTCACCGCATGCGATTCGGTAGGCCGGTGGGCCTTTGCGCCCACGGAAATTCCCGTCGGTGCGCTCATCGCGTTGATTGGCGCACCTTACTTCATTTTCTTATTGACTCGGCTCACCCGAGTGCGAAACGGAGGCTAGACATGACACTGACGTGTAGCGCATTAACCGTGGGCTACGGTGGTCCAGATGTGGTCAAGAATGTAAATCTCCACTTAGCCAGCGGTCAAGTAACTGCCCTTATCGGGCCAAATGGCTGCGGTAAGTCGACGCTTCTCAAGACCTTGGGCCGCCAACTTACACCTAGCTCAGGCGCAGCCTACCTCTCAGGAAAAGATATCAGCGAGTATTCCTCGCGCGCTTTTGCCCGGGAGGTTTCTTTCCTGCCACAACACCCCGTGGCCCCGGAAGGTGTAGTAGTGCGCGACGTCATCGGCTACGGCCGCTATCCCTATACGGGGGCGCTAGCAACGATGCGGGCCGGAGATCATGAAGCGGTAGAGCGTGCAGCCAGACGTGCTGGGGTGAGCGAGCTTCTTGATACCCCCGCCGCAGACCTTTCGGGCGGCCAGCGCCAGCGCGTTTTCCTCGCTATGACGTTGGCACAAGAAACACCAATTACCTTGCTTGATGAGCCAACTACTTACCTCGACCCCGCGCACCAATTGTCCATCTTGGACCTCATCCGAGATCTTAACCGTGCCGAGACTACGGTGGTCATGGTGGTCCACGATATGGTCCATGCCGCGCGCTACGCCGATCGAATCGTAGCCATGCGTGAGGGGCGCATTGTGGCCGAAGGGCCCACCGAGGAAGTTATGACCGCTGAACTCGTACGCGAAACCTTCCATGTTGAGTGCCTAGAGATGACTGATCCATCTACCGGTCGACGCTTCCCTATACCCATTTCCGTTCATGCTCCTGAACTTTTTGGACCCCCAGAAGGAAGAAGATAAATCTCTTTAAAGGAACACGTAGTAATGGAAAACGATCTAGGCCACGAGGTCGACTCGAACCGCACACTTAACTTTTGACAACTCCGTATCTTCAACTGCTAGGTCGGACAAGCTTCCGAGCCGCCTGCAGCTGTGAGCGCACCTGCAACGGGTGCCGTAGGAGATGCCTTCCAACGCGCTAAGGGACTGACACACTCTTTAGTTAAGGGGCGCTCCGAAGAAGATCGCGATTGCAGACTTTATCTATTCCGGTGCAAGAACGGCCATTGGGCACGGGTGCGTAAAGCTAGAGGATGCAACCAATTAATTGGTTTTGTGTCCCTGCATACCTAGTTCGCTGAAATGTCTAAAAGCAACCGCGTTTGTCCATTTTCGGGCCTGATTTTTGAAGAAACGCGGTCGCTTTGGAAAATTTTGCAGCGATTAGTTGTCCAAGCTGGCCTTCCAACGTGGTTTTCTGTCGCCGACCAAAGCAGCAACGATGGGCAGGAGGACCCTAGGGGTATTTCTGCGCGCTCGTTTGCCAAGGAATGCCCTTTTGCCCCAGCATTCGGCTGTGCCGGAGGGTGCCGACGGTGTTCATGGCCGACTAGGGCAGGATTCACGCCGTGCGTTACGTTGACCGCATTGAGAGAATGAGGGATGGCACCATTGTGGCCAAGGGCCCGATCGACGAAGCTATGACCAGCCGGGGCTGGTGTGAACCATTCCAAGTAGATTGTTTGGAAATGGTGAAGCCGGATTGTGGCTGGGTATTTCCCATTCCGGCTCCCGTGCACGCACCTTAACTTTCTGGAACGCCAGGATAGGAGAGAATAGATCTAATTAAGGAGTACACAACAATGGCTAAAAATACTGCCCGCCCGTTAGGGTACGAAGTAGATGTGGATCGCGATGAGTTCACTTACCTTGCCCCCACTGTTGCGAACGGCAATGAGATTAAAGCAGGCTCTGCAGCTGCTACTGCTGTCGGAGCCGGTGCCGCGGCGGAGCAGCCCAGGATGCCGATGGCGATTTCGATGACTTCAAGGACAAGGTCACCGAGGCTGGCAATGTCGTTGAAGAGGCTATCAACCGCGCGAAGGACTTTGTAGAAGACAAGGCCCAGGAGTACCAGGAAGGTTCCGGTAAGAAGGGCGGTTTCTTTGACCGCGTGAAAGACGTTGTGCGCGAGGCTCGCGATAACCTCGATGAGAAGCATAAGTAGTTAACTACGCGTAGGCCGCTGCTTTTCCGGTAGGGGGAGGGGCAGCGGCCTTTTGTGCTGTCGTGCTAGTCCAGCGCGTGCAGGTAGAACCGGCGGATGAGGAGGTGGCGGGGGATATCGACAAGCGGGCGCAAGAAGGGGAGGAAGGGCTCGGAGGTGGCATCGATAAGCAGCAGCGTCCGCCCATCGCGCAGGCGCTCTAGGGTAAAGGTTTCCTCGCCGCGCTCGAGGTGTCCGGGCAAGGTGCCGTAGGTAAAGCCGCAGCGGCCATCGTCGGCGAAGGTCTCGACCACGCGGCAGCGGAAATCAAACGGGCCAAGGCCCATGGTGACCTCGGCGCCTTCTTGTACGACTGGGTGGGTGGGGCTCACGCGGAATAGGCCGCTGCGCTGGATGCCCCAGCGAAAGAGCCGGTGGGCTGCGGTATCGAAATCGGCGTCGATGACCCTGCTCATGTGCAGCTGCGGAAATCCGGCGGTATCGGAATAAGAAAACGGCTCTGGCATCTTAAGTCTCAGCGCTAATCTGTGGGGACCTCATGGGGTGAAGAATAGGGCATCGAAAAGTTTTTGGGTACGGATTAATAGTGTGATCACCCCCGAAACCTGAAAGAACGGTAACGGCTTGGAAACAGTCACAGGACTGAGCTGCTTTCACACGAGATTCATGTCAGGATTTAGCTAGCACGATCTTGACAACTGAAAGAAGGTACTTTGATGCTTCGCATTCCGCACCTAAAGAAAGTCCTGGTGGGCTCGGCTTTCGCTGGTGCGTTTTTCTTGGGCTCCCCGGCAGCAGGCGCCCAAGAGTTGCCCCAACCGGATATTGACTCGGCAGGGTTAATCAACCACGTGCGCGAAGGTCTCGCGGACTTTGGCATTGAGACCCCAGAGGTGGATAAGCAGGTCACCGATACCGTAGATTCCGCGGTGCAGAACGCGCACGATACGGTGGCGAATAAGGTCCAGCAGGGGGCTCAGTATGCGGAGCCGGCCACGAACCCGAATCCCTTCGGGCTGCTGGAACAAGCTACCCAGGTAGAGCAAAAGCCCCTCGGCAATAACCCCAACTACCAGTGGAAAAATGATGGTTTTTCCAAGGTAGCTGCGGGCAAGCCCGATGCGGACTTTGTTTTGCACCGCGTGCCGGGCTCCTTGTTCGATGCCCCGCGCATCCCTGAGGAAGCCGATGCGGCCATGAACCAAGGCAAATCCCTCTACGGTCCTGGCACCCCCATCTACGTCAATGGTGAGACCATGTGCACCTTGAGCGTTGCCGGCAATGACGCCGCCGGGCGCAAGGTGGGCCTGACCGCAGGGCACTGCGGCAACGAGGGCGATGCCATTACCTCGGCCGATTCTGATCACATTGGCCCGACGGGCACCATCGTGTCCAAGAACGCTGCGCTGGATTACTCGGTGATCGAATTCGGCTCCAACGCTGAGGTCACCCGCACCTACAACGGGGTTACCGTCAACTCCCTGGGCGGGACCGTCAACCCCGGTGAGACCGTGTGCAAGCAGGGCGTTGCCACCGGCAAGACCTGCGGCATGACCTACCAGCAGGCGCAAAGCGTCCAGGTCAACCAGGTCTGCGCCATGATGGGCGATTCCGGCGCGCCGCTGCTTGCCGGTGACCGCCTCATTGGTTCTATCTCCGGCGGCTTCCTCCCGGTGAACTTCCCGTGCCGCACCCCGCTGCAGGGCCCAGTTCATAACCCCACCGCCGCTACCAACATGGATACCGTCCTGGCGGATATGAACCGCCGCGGTGGCGTTGGCGCAGGCTTCACCTTGCCTGAGGCTTAAGTGCGAAGAAGATAGCGCCCCGTTTGGCTTTGAGAGCCGCACGGGGCGCTTTTTCATGTGCTATTTCTATAGCTATATAACGCGCATCCGCCCCGCCAAAGTGGGGGAAAGCCCAGGCTATCCTTGTTCGCAGCCAGCGGCCTAAACTAAACTGAGACTTACCTATTACCCACTTAGGGTTAGTCAATATCTGCTGTGGATAACGCTTTCACCGCGAAGTTTGAACCGAGGTTACCCCCATGCACAAACCTTTTTCCTCATCCCATCCCACCCCACCAGAATCTGGGTCCATGCGCGCGGATCAGGCACCCACCGATGCCGTGGTAGAACTGTCCGCTGAGTGCCTGCACAACGCGATAGAGACCCAACCAGCACTGGCCGTACGGCTGCGCGAGCTGGGCTTTCGCCCAGGCACCCGCGTGCAGATTGGCCGCACCGTCGCCGGCGGTGCGCGCGTAGTCACCGTGGGCACGGCCCGCTACGCGGTGGATGCGCACACGCTGCGCCAACTCGAAGTCATTCCGGTGGAGGCATAAGCCATGGCACATAACTCCACGGCCCCAGCAAGCTGCCACAGTACCTCTAGTATGCGGATAGCGGCGGAAGGCACGCCGGTGCTCGCGCTGGTGGGCGCGCCCAACTCCGGAAAATCCACCCTCTTTAACGCATTGACCGGTGCGAAGGTCCAGACCGGCAACTGGCCGGGCACCTCCGTCGAGGTTAGCCGCGGGCTCTGGAATGCGCAGCCAGAGGCTTTCGACATCATCGACCTGCCCGGCGCCTATTCCCTGGACCCCATGAGCCCGGACGAGGCCTTTACCAAGCAGATGCTCATTGACTGCCCAGCGGACGAGCGCCCCGATGTCGTCGTGGTCCTCGTGGACGCAACGGCCCCGGCCCGCGGGCTCAACCTGGCGCTGCAAATCGCCGCCGAGCCGTACCGCGTCATCCTCGGCGTGACCAAGGAAGATATGGCCGAGCAGCAGGGCATTAGCATCGATACTGATGCGCTCTCCCGCGCTACCGGCATGCCAGTGGTCAGCGTTAATGGACGGCGCCGGCGCAACCTCGACGGGTTGGAAACCACCGTGGCGCAGGCCATGCGCGCCGAGCCAACCATCATCCGCCAGGATTCCGGCCTGGACCAGCGCTTTGCGGATCTCGATGCCGCCGAAAAAGCCGCGGTCCACCGCGTAGAGGTAGGTGAGACCCTCACCCAACGCGTCGACCGCGTGGTGCTGCACCCGGTGGTGGGCCCACTGCTCTTCCTCGCGGTGATGTGGGCGGTCTTCTTCATCACCACCACGGTGGCAGGGCCCATGCAGGACGGGCTCGAGGACCTTATTACCGGTCCGGTCTCGGACGCGGCCCGCGCCGGGCTGGAAGCCATTGGCCTCGACCATTGGCTGATTACGGGCCTGCTTGTCGATGGCCTCATTGGCGGCGTCGGCATGGTCCTGACCTTCGCCCCGCTGCTGGCGCTGATGTTTCTGTGCCTGGCCGTGCTGGAGGATTCCGGCTACATGGCCCGCGCGGCGGTGGTCACCGATAGGGTGATGCGCTCGATTGGCCTGCCCGGCAAGGCCTTTATCCCCATCGTGGTGGGCTATGGCTGCAACGTGCCAGCGATTTCGGCCACGCGCGTGCTTGGCGATGTCCGCCACCGCATCCTTACCTGCCTGCTCATCCCGTTTACTTCGTGCTCGGCGCGGCTCATCGTCTTTATGATGCTGGCGCAGGTCTTCTTCCCCGATCACGCCGGATCGGCCGTCTTTGGCATGTACGTCTTATCCATCGCCTTGGTGGTTGCCGTGGGCCTGACGCTGCGGAAAACGGTCTGGCGCGCCATGCCGTCCGAGGCGCTCGTAATTGACCTTCCTTCGTATCAGCTGCCCACGCTCAAACTATCGGTCTCGGTTATGTGGGTGCGCTTGAAGGGATTTCTTCACACCGCAGGCGGCATCATCGTGGCCACGGTGGTGGTCATTTGGCTGCTCATGTCCATCCCAGTTACCGGTGGGCATTCCTTTGACGAGGAAGCCGTCCCGCCGGAGGACTCGGCGTATGGCGCGGTTTCAAAGGCGATATCCCCGGCCTTCGCGCCGGCAGGCTTCGATTCATGGTCCCTGACCGGCCCGCTGGTTACCGGCTTCGTGGCGAAGGAAACGCTGATTTCCACCTGGGCGCAGACCTACGCCGTCGATGACGTCACGGATGCGGATCCTGAGGAACAAGCCGAGTCTTCGCTGGCCGATCACATCCGCAGCGACTTCGACGCCGCCTCCGGTGGGCACGGGCTGGCCGCGGTGTGGGCGTATATGGTCTTCCTCTTGGCCTATACGCCGTGCGTAGCCACGGTGGCCGCGCAGCGGCGCGAAATTGGCTGGAAGTGGACGCTCATCGGCTTTGTGCTGCAGCTCGTCACGGCATGGGTTTTGGCCGTTGGCGTCTTCCAAGTGCTGAGGTTATTCCTATGAGCCCTACAGACAAGGTAAAAGAAGCGATCCGCGGCGGTCACTCCACGCCCGCGGATATCGCCCGGGCAACGGGATTAGGGCAGGGGACCGTGGAGGTCATCCTCGCCCACTTGGAACACAGCGCGCAGCTCGTGCGCGAATCGCTGTCCTCGTGCCCCACGGGCGGCTGCGGAAGCTGCTCGCACAGTGATGGCTGCTCTGGCGCCGAAGGCGGGCGCCGTGAACCGGTGTTATTGAAGCTTTCGGCCCACCCTTAATCCTGCAGCATCTCCAATGCGGCCTTGTGCAGGCGGCCATTGGAGGCAATGGCCGATCCGCCGTGCGGCCCAGGATTGCCGGAAAGATCGGTAAACGTGCCGCCGGCTTCGGTAACCAGCAGGGAAGGGGCGGCGAGATCCCAGAGGGAGACCTCCGGCTCGGTGGCGATATCGACGGCGCCTTCTGCCACGAGGCAGTAGGACCAGAAATCGCCGTAGCCGCGCAGGCGCCACGTCTTATCCGTGAGGTTGAGGAATTTATCGCGCAACCCTCGCTCGGACCAGCCGGTCAACGAGCTCATGGCTAGGGAAGCGTCCCCAAGTTTTTCGATCTGGGAGACGTGTAGGCGCTTTGGCTCGCCGCCAAAGACACGGTAGGCACCGGCGCCCTTAGCCGCATACCAGCGCCGGCGCAGGGCAGGGGCGGAGACCACGGAGACGACCGGTTCGCCGTCCTCAAGCAGGGAAATAAGCGTGGCCCATACCGGCACGCCGCGCACGAAGTTCTTGGTACCATCGATGGGATCGATAACCCACTGGCGGCCTTCGTAGCAGGCCTGGCCGCCGAATTCTTCGCCCAAAACCTCATCACGCGGGCGGGAACGCTTCAGCGAATCGCGGATGTGCTTCTCGCAGTTCAGATCCGCATCCGAAACCGGGGTCAGGTCCGGCTTTTCCTTCACGGAAAGGTCGGTGGCTTCGAAACGGTGCATCGTGACCACATCGGCGTGACCGGCTAACTCGAGCGCGAGACCTAAGTCTTCTTTGAATTTACCCACGGAGCCATTCCTCCATTTGTTGAACTACTTGTTTATTTCCGGCCAAGCACCACTCGACGCCACCGGCTTCTATCTTGCGGGCCGCACCACCGGCGGCCTCAATGAGAGCCTTGCCGGGGAACCAATCCCAATCTGCTACCGAGTGCTGCATCCAAGCGCCCCACGTACCTTCTGCCACGGAGGCCAAGTCCACCGAACCGGCACCAAGCATACGGACTGTAGCAAAGTTTTCGGTTACCCGCTGCCATGCAGCACGAATTTCTGGATCCGCGAGCGACGTGGGGTGCAGGTAGGACGAGAGTGAGATCTCTTCCGCGGGCTTATCTGCCAGCTTGGCGACGTCCTTGCCATCCAGCGAGGTGGGGTAATCGCGCCCGCCAAACCAGGTATAGCCCATGGCGGGGCGGTGGACGGCACCGAGGGCGACCCCGGAGGCATCGGTAAGCGCGAGCGCTGAGCACCAATAATCGGAGCCAGAGGTGAAATTATAGGTGCCATCGACCGGATCGATGACCCAATTGCGCCCGGACTGGGACTCGCGGGCGGTGCCTTCCTCGCCCACGAGACCGTCCTCGGGGCGCACGGCCTCTAGCACGCCAGCGACGAAGCGCTCGGCGGCGCGGTCCGCATCCGTGACCACATCAGAAATAGAGGTTTTCTGCTCAACCGAGACGCCCATCTCGCGCAAGCGCCAAGCCAAGCGTCCAGCGTTATACACAAGCGCCTGCGCCAAATGGGCATCCCCATCGTCTGCATGCGCGACAATAAACGTTTTGATGACCGCATCGATCATCTCCTGCAAGCTTGGCTTTTGATCCATGCACACCATTGTCGCCCTAAATCCAACCAATGGCTAATTCTGTGGGGGAGGTGGGTAAGATTGGGGCCTATGCGTCCCGAAGTAATTACACGGCTCAAGCAATTGGACACCACCCTGACCACCATTGAAAAGGTCATGGATCCGGAAGCCTTGGCTGCGCGCATTCGGGAATTGGAAGCCCAAGCTGGGGATCCCTCGCTGTGGGATGACCCCGAGCACGCACAGAAGGTCACCTCTGAGCTGTCTTCAGCGCAAGCAAAGGTCCGCAAACTGGAATCCTTGCGCGGACGCTTAGATGATATGCCGGTGATGTACGAGCTTGCGGAGGAAGAAGGTACCGTCTCCGTTGCCGATGAAGACCTTGCTGAGCTGGAAAGCGCCATCGAATCCCTCGAGGTAACAACCATGCTCTCCGGCGAATATGACCCGCGCGAGGCCGTGATCAATATCCGGTCGGGTGCTGGCGGGGTAGACGCGGCCGATTGGGCGGAGATGCTCATGCGCATGTACACCCGCTGGGCGGGAAAGCACGACCACAAAGTGGATATTTACGATATTTCCTATGCCGAGGAAGCAGGCATTAAATCCGCCACCTTCGTGGTGCACGGGGAATACATGTACGGCCAGCTTTCCGTGGAACAGGGCGCCCATCGCCTCGTGCGCCTTTCGCCCTTTGATAACCAGGGCCGGCGCCAAACCTCCTTTGCAGAGGTTGAGGTCCTTCCCGTAGTGGAGCAAACGGACCACATTGATGTGCCAGATAACGAGGTGCGCGTGGATGTGTACCGTTCCTCTGGCCCCGGTGGACAGTCAGTCAACACCACCGATTCCGCGGTGCGCCTGACCCATATCCCCACCGGCATCGTGGTCACCTGCCAGAACGAGAAGTCACAGATCCAAAATAAGGCCTCTGCCATGCGGGTTTTGCAGGCGAAGCTCTTGGAACGCAAGCGCCAAGAAGAGCGGGCGGAGCTCGATGCGCTCGGCGCCGGCGGAAATGCGTCTTGGGGCAACCAGATGCGCTCTTATGTTTTGCACCCGTACCAAATGGTCAAAGACCTACGCACCAATTTTGAAATGGGCGATCCCTCCAAGGTGCTCGATGGGGACATCGACGGCTTCTTGGAAGCCGGCATCCGGTGGCGCATGCAACAAGAGCGCGGCGAGGATTAACCTCAACCGCGCTCTGCAGGCTTAAGCCGGGTAGTGCATCGGGGCGCCCGGCCCGAGTGGGATACCCAGCAGGTACCACACGATAAAGAAGATAAACCACCCAACGATCATGGCGATGGAATACGGCAGCGCCAGCGACATCAACGTGCCAACGCCCGCCGGCTTGTAGTAGCGCTGCAGGAAGGTCAGTGCGAGGGCGAAGTACGGCGACATCGGGGTGATGATATTTGTCGGCGAGTCACCGATACGGAAGAGCATCTGGGAGACCTCAGGCGAGATGCCCACATACATCATCATCGGGACGATCACCGGCGCCATCAGTGCCCACTGCGCGGAACCTGAGGTAATGAACAGGTTGAGAACTGCCACCATGGCCACGAGTGCGGCGAACATCAAGATGGGCGGCAGCGACCATGCCTGCAGCAGCTCAGAACCCTTAATCGCTGTCCAGACGCCGAGGTTGGACCACTGGAACCACGCCAAGAACTGGGCGACGGCGAAAAAGAGCACCAGCATGGGAACCAAGGTCTTAATGCCTTTAGCCATGAAATCTGGCACGTCGGAGGCAGACTTCAGCGTACCGGCGTAGATGCCGTAGACGATGCCGCAGACCAAGAACGCCAGGGCAATGGGAACCGCAATCGCGCTAATCAGCGGCGATTCCATAAAGCTATCTTCTTGGCTAGCGAGCGGGGAGCCCGGGATGAAGAGCAGGGCGAAGAATCCCGCGAGGAAGATAAGTAGCGCGATACCAGAGGCGGCCAAGCCCTTTTGCTCCTCCGGCTTTACCCGCAGCTCGTCTTCTTCTTCCTCGAAATCAACGTCGCTTTCTTCCTCGTCCGCCTCGTTATCAGCGGCGCCGGCGGCCTGGGAGAAGGAGACTTCCTCGTAATTGATCTTGTCGTGGTTGACCAGGTCGCGGGCCTTTTTCACCATGAACCATTCCGTGACGGCGGTGATGATAAGAGACAGCACGATGGCGGATGGGATGACAAAGAAGATATTGGCCAGCGGGCTGACCTCATAAGCCTCATCCACAAACTGCGCGGCAGGAGTGGAGATACCAGCCAGCAGGAGGTCAGTAATGTTCAGGATGAGCGAGGCGTTGAAGCCTGCCGAGGACGCCGCAAAGGCCACCATGGCACCCACGATGGGGGAGCGACCCACCGAGTGGAAGGCCATCGCGCCCAGCGGGATGAGGATGACATAAATGGCATCGGAGGCCACGGAACCGGTCACGCCGGCCAGCGCAACGATGAAGGTAAGGAACTTTGGGCTGACCTTGGTCACCATGGCGCGCACGAGCGCGGACAAGAGCCCAGACTGCTCGGCTACGGCCACACCCAGCATCACGGCAAGGATGACGCCCAATGGTGGGAAGCTCGTGAAATTTTCCACCGCATCCGTGACCATGCGCGAGATATTTTCGGTGGTCAGGAGGGATTCAACCTCGATGGTATCGCCGGATTTGGGATCCTCGGCGCTCATGCCAATCAGATGGCCAATCCAAGAGGTAATGGCGACGATTATCGCGAGGATGACGAAGAGCCAGAAAGGATCGGGGAGTTTATTGCCGATCTTTTCTACGGTGCCTAAAAAGCCGCTAGCTTTCTCCGGTTTTTCTTTGGTTTTAGTCTCGGCCATAGTATCGGCACTTTCTGTCGATCGGGTCGGGCATCATTGCGCACCAGATTTTGTGTTCTAGAATACACTACTAAATAGCGTTCACAGGTTGCTGTCAACTTTGGTTGCTACAGTGGCGGGGTGATTACTTTCAATAACGTGACTAAGGTGTATTCCGCCCAGTCCCGCCCCGCGCTCGATGGGGTGTCTTTTGAGATTGCGGACGGTGAGTTTGCCTTCCTCATCGGCCCTTCAGGGTCCGGAAAGTCCACCTTTCTAGAGCTCATGGTGCGCTATAGCAATGTGACCTCAGGCGATATTTACTTCGGCGATTTTCACGTCAACGAGCTAAGCGGCAAGGATATCAACGCCCTGCGCCAATCCATTGGTTACGTATTCCAGGATTTTCGGCTGCTGCCCAAGCTGAACGTGTACCAGAATGTGGCGTTTGCCCTGGAGGTCATCGGCAAGAGCAAGCACCGCATCTCCACCGCGGTACCGCAGGTACTGGAGATGGTGGGCCTAGAAAACCGTCATCACGCGATGCCACACGAGCTTTCCGGCGGTGAGCAGCAGCGCGTGGCCATCGCACGCGCCTTGGTTAATCGCCCGAAGCTGCTGCTTGCCGATGAACCCACGGGCAACCTCGATCCCGCCACCGCCGACGGGATCATGGACTTGCTGCTGCGCATCAACAAACGTGGCACCACCGTCGTGATGTCTACGCACAATTCCCGCGCCGTGGATAAGGCGAAGAGGCGCGTGCTGGAATTGCGCGATGGCACGCTCGTTCGCGATGAACACAACGCCGCCTATTCGGCGCAGGAGGAGCAGGCATGAAGCTAGGATTCATCTTCCGCGAGGCCAGCAAGGGCTTGGGTCGCAACCTGACGATGACCATCGCGATGATCATTACCACGGCCATTTCTGTCGGCGCCGTGGTTGCCGGCATTATGGTCACCAACCTCACCAAGGATACGAAGGAAATCTACTTGGACCGAGTGGAGGTTATGGTGCAGCTCAACGAGGATATTTCCGCCACGGATCCAAACTGCACCACTCCTGCCTGCGCGGATTTAAAGGAACAGCTGGAATCCGATAGTTCTGTAGAGTCCGTGGAATTTCGCAACCGGGAGGCCTCCTACGAGCGCTTCCGCGAGCTATTCCAGGACACCGACCCGGTGATGGTGGAACAAACCTCGCCGGATGCGCTTCCCGCAGCGTTGCACGTGCGCCTCGTTGACCCGGAGGAAGCCTCCGCCATCGATGCCGTGCGGGATAACCCGGCGGTAGAAGAGGTCGTGGATCAGCAAGAGGAGGTGCGTGAAGCGGCAAGCAACCTCGATTCCATCCGCGCCGCCACCTTCATCGTGGCCATCGTGATGTCCATTGCAGCTATCTTCTTGGTGGCCAATATGGTGCAAATCGCCGCCTTCCACCGCACCCGTGAGACCGAAATCATGCGCATGGTGGGCGCCTCGCGCTGGATGACGCAGGCGCCATTCGTGGTAGAAGCCGTGCTCGCCTCCCTTATCGGTGTGGTCCTTGGCGGCGCTGGGCTGCTCCTGGCGAAATCCCAAGTGATCGATCCTGCGCTACAGGGCCTGTATGAATCGCAGTTGCTGGCACCGATGAAGTCCAGCGATCTGTGGATTGCACTGCCGCTGGTGGGGCTGCTCGCTTTGGCGGTTACCGCTGCCACCGCGCAGATTACCCTGCGTTCTTATGTCCGCCGCTAAGCCGTTTGCCGGGTGTGGTAAACGAGCAGTACACTGAGGTAATTATGGCTAAAAAGGGCAAGAAGAATAAGAAGGCGGCTTCCGGGGACGCTACGCTTGCGACCAACCGCCGGGCCCGGCACGACTATAAGATCCTCGAAGAATTCGAGTGTGGCATCGTCCTGCTCGGCACGGAGATCAAATCCCTCCGGGAGGGCAAAATCTCGCTCAATGATGCCTTCGCCACCATTGATAATGGCGAGGTGTACCTGCGGAATTTACACATTCCGGAGTATTCGATGGGGTCCTGGACCAACCACAGCCCGCGGCGCACCCGCAAGCTCTTGCTGCACCGCCGGGAGATCGACAAGCTTTACGGGCAGGTGCGCAATGGCAATAAAACCCTGGTGCCGCTCAAGGTGTACCTCAAAAATGGGTACGCGAAGTTGTCGCTGGCGCTCGCGCAAGGTAAGCAGGATTATGACAAGCGCGAAGACATCAAGCGGCGCGACCAGAACCGCGAAATCACCCGCGAGCTCGGCCGCCGCGTGAAGGGGATTAATGCTTAAAACGGTAAAGGTTCACGATGCTGTCAAGGGTGAAGACTCCATTTCCGGGACGGGCGTTTTGGTAGACCGCCTGTGGCCGCGGGGCATCGCCAAGGCGGACCTGGACTATGACGAGTGGTTCAAGGACGTGGCCCCCAGCCCCGAGCTGCGCAAGTGGTGGAGCCATGACGCGGATTCCTTCGAGGAGTTTTCGCGCCGCTACCGCGCCGAGCTCGATGATCGCGAAGCCGAAGAGCTCACCCAGTTGCTCTCCTTGGCAAAAGAGGGGGACCTGACGCTGCTCTTTGGCGCCGCCGACCGCAAGATTAACCACGCGGTGGTCTTAAAAGAGTGGCTGGAAGAGCACTTGGAGAAATAGAAGCGTCTGCGGTAGTGTTGGAACAACCGTAGGGAATGATGCACTATCCCGTCCCTACAGTGCTATGGGGTTGATTTGGTTTCGACTTCGTACACTGCGCCAGGGGAAGCGTGCCGGTGAAGGCTGCCGACCACCGTTTAAGCGTCGTAGCAAACAAATAAACGCAGAGAAGAACTCTCAGCGTGACTACGCCCTCGCTGCCTAATTACAGCGACGCGTGTCTGTCAGCCTAGGTTTCGTTCCTGACCTAGAACCTGGCATCGACTAAGGAACTTGCCGTCTGGCTGTGTCATCAGGGCCAGATGGGACTCTTACTGGTGACTGGGCCCATCATCCGGTACGAGTTCGCCCGAACCGGAGGGCCGAGCAGAGATCATGTGCGAACTGCGCACGGAGAAGCCCTGGCAAGGTGACGAAGGACCCGGGTTCAAGTCCCGGCAACTCCACCGAGAGCCCCTCACCTGCATTTGCAGGTGAGGGGCTATTTTTATTCCGTATCAGTCATCGTGACTACTTGATCGGGGTACCAGATGAAAAACTTGTTAAACTCACGAACGTGAACACTTCCACGTTGTGTCAGCAGAGATAGGTTGCACGACCTCGACTAAGAGAAGGTGAAGCATGGAACCTTACGTAGGAATAGTGGTATTCGAGCTGTCTCGTGTCGGGACGCAAAAGAGCTATTTCCGTGAAGATTTTTATATCGTCTATGCAGATACGGACGAAGCTGCCTCGGAGCGTGTACAGGCGTTGGCGCATGCACAAGAAGACGAAGGAGACGCCGAACATGGCTCAGTAAAGGTTCGTCACATCGTAGATATTGCCCCTGCCTTGTATGGGACTGTGGAAAAGGACATTGACTTGTACTCTCGGCATTTCGCTTCACTCGAAGACTATAAGCGGTTCGAAATGAAGCTTGGAGGGACTAACCCCCTGAAAGATTAAATCAAGCTCAACGTCGAGGTTAGGCAGCTTTCTTAGCGAGTAGTGCTGGCTCCATTGCTTCGGCGATTGCTTCTAGGACGGGGAAGGGGGGAATAGTTGACTTTTAGGCTAGTGCCATAGTCGACGGCTTGTACCCAATTGGATACTAAGCGTCCTTTACGTTAGTGAAATGTCCCAGATTCTCCCATCTATCCACACGGAACAAAATCTGGGACACTTCAGTACTAGGCTCAACTCTCGCCGCCCTGGTGTCCAGGTAAGTGACAGTTCGGCCAGTAACGTCCATGGCTTAGACGGGTTCAGTTCCCGGAAACTCCACCGAGAGCCCCAGCTGGATTCAGTTCTAGCTGGGGTTTTCTTATGAGAGTCCCCGCGCGCGGCTAGGGTAGTGGCCATGCAGCGAGTATTTGATTCCCACCTCCACATCATCGATTTTTCCCACCCCATTCAGGAAAATCAGGGCTATACGCCGCCGGAGTTTTTGGTTCCGGCCTATGACGTATGGCGCGAGAAGCTGCGCGGTGAGGGTTTTGATATCACCGCCGGCGCGGTCGTCTCCGGTTCCTTTCAGGGCTTTGACCAGGGGTATCTGGCAGAAGCCCTGGGGGAATTGGATAGCTTCGTAGGCGTGACACAGCTGCCTGCCGATGTCCCCGATGCCGAAATCCGCCGGTTGGATGGCTTGGGCGTGCGGGCGGTGCGCTTTAACTTGCGGCGCGGTGGCAGCGCAGCACGGGAGGACCTCGAGGAACTCGCCTGGCGGATCTATGACCTGGCAGGTTGGCACGTGGAGCTTTATGTCGACGCGGCTACGCTGGGCGATATGGCCCCAGTGCTCAAGAAGCTGCCGGCCGTGAGCATCGACCACCTGGGCCTGAGCGCGCAGGGAGTAGACGGCCTCTTAGAACTTGTCGATGCCGGGGTAAAGGTCAAGGCCACCGGATTCGGGCGCGTAGACCTCGATCCGGGAGAGGTGGTGCGCCGCATTGTCGACGTTGATCCCACCGCCCTCATGGCGGGTACCGATTTGCCCTCGCAGCGGACGAGCCGGGTGTTTTCGGTGGACGATTTCCGGCTCATCGGGGAGGCGGCGGGGGTACATGCTGATGACGTTTTCTTCGCCAATGCAGCGCGTTTCTATGGGCTGGACGCTGTACTTTAGGAAAGGTTACCCTCAACCTTGATTGGTTAGGGTGACTTAAGATAAGTTAATGGGGCATTTGTTTCTCGTCTATAAGGAAAGCACAATGAAGAAAATTCATCGCGCTCTTTTGTCTGTCGTGGCTGTCGCCTCCTTGGCACTTACCGCATGTAGCACTGCGGAAGAAGAGGACCAGGGTTCGAATAAGGGGACATCGGAAAGCGCACTGCAGATCGAAGATAATAACGGCACCCACGAGCTGGACCTACCGTTCGAGCGCGTCGCGGTAACGGATAACCGCGCCTTCGAAATCCTCGCGGATTGGGATGTCAATATCGTGGCCGCCCCGCTTGGCATCGTCCCGGATACCCTCTCGGACAAGATCAATGAAGACTCGATCGAGGCCAACCTGGGCATGCACCGCGAACCCGACCTGGAGGCACTGGTTGCCGCAGAGCCGGACATCGTCATCAACGGTCAGCGCTTCACCCAGCACCAGGCCGATATCGAGGCTTTGATGGAAGATACTCCGGTCCTGGACTTCTCCCCGCGCGACGATAAGGACATGGCGGAAGAACTCATCCGCCAGACCGAAGCACTGGGCAAGATCTTCGACCACGAAGATGAAGCAAAGAAGCTCGTCGATGACTTCAACAAGGCCCTGGACCGCGCTAAGGACGCCTACGATCCAGAGAAGACCGTTATGGCCGTCAACACCACCGGTGGGGATATCAACTACATCGCCCCAGGTAAGGGCCGCTTCTTCGGACCATTCTTTGAGCTGCTGGGCATGAAGCCTTCCCTCGAGGTGGAAAACGCCAGCGATGACCACGAGGGCGATGACATCTCCGTCGAGGCAATCGCTGATTCCAACCCTGACTACATCCTCATCATGGACCGCGACGGTGCCATTGCCAAGGATGAAGCAGGCTATACCCCAGGTAAGAAGCTGGTAGAGGATTCCGCGGCACTCAAGAACGTGACTGCCGTGAAGGAAGGCAAGATCGTTGCCGCTCCGCAGGATACCTACACCAATGAAAACATCATTACCTTCACGGAGACGCTCAACGCGATGGCAGACGCGTTTGAAAAGAACTAGCCACCACTAAAAACCGGAAACCGGAGGGATTTTGCCCTCCGGTTTTCAGGTGCGTAAAGGATAGTTATGGAAACCACCACCCGCACAAAGGTCTGGGATTGGAAGCTCGGCCTCGGCGTGCTCATCGTTGCCGCGTTGCTCGTTGCCTCCTTGCTGACCGGGCAGTACGACGTTTTTGGCGCCGACGATGGCGCCGCCATGTTCGGCATTACCCGCTTGCCGCGCACCATCGCCTTGGTGCTGGCCGGCGCGGCCATGGCTGTGAGCGGCCTGGTCATGCAGCTGCTTACCCAGAACCGCTTCGTCGAACCCTCGACCACCGGCACCACGGAGTGGGCCGGGTTGGGCCTGCTCATCGTCATGGTCGTCGCGCCCACGTCCTCGATTCTGGTCAAGATGATTGGTGCGGTGGTCTTTTCCTTCCTGGGCACCGTCGTATTCTTCCTCTTCCTGCGCCGGGTGAACCTGCGCTCTTCGCTCATCGTGCCGATCATCGGCATCATGCTGGGTGCCGTGGTCTCTGCAATCTCGACGTTTTTCGCGCTGATGACGGACATGCTCCAGCAATTGGGAATCTGGTTCATGGGCTCATTTACCGCGGTATACAAGGGCCAATACGAGGTTTTGTGGATCGTGCTCTTGGTACTGGTGGCGGTGTATATCTACGCCGACCGCCTCACCGTAGTTGGCTTGGGCGAGGACGTGGCCACCAACGTCGGGCTGAACTATAACCGCATGTTGTTGCTGGGAACCGGCCTCATCGCCATTGCCACGGGCGTGGTGACCGTCGTCGTGGGGTCCCTTCCATTCCTGGGGCTTATCGTGCCCAATATCGTCTCCATGATGCGCGGCGATGACTTGCGCTCCAACGTGCCCTGGGTCTGCCTGCTGGGCATCGGCATCGTCACCGTGTGTGACCTGGTGGGCCGCGTCATCATCGCCCCCTTCGAGATGCCGGTTTCGGTGATTCTTGGCGTCATCGGTGCCATCGTCTTCATCATCATGATTGTGAGGTCGACCCGTGCTAACTAAGATGTCCGCCCCGCCCAAGAAATACTGGATCACCCTGGCCTGCGTATGGATCTTGGCTGTATCTTTGGCCTTTGCATACCTAGCCTATGGCAACCCGATGGATTTTGGTACGCGCAAGTTTTGGCTCATCGCCCAGCGCCGCGCCGATGCCCTCATCGCCATGGCGATCGTCGCTGTGTGCCAAGCCATGGCCACGGTGTCTTTTCATACCGTGACGAATAACCGCATCTTGACGCCATCCATCATGGGTTTTGAGTCCCTGTACGTTGCCATCAATACCGCGACCATTTTCTTCCTGGGCGCTAGTGGGCTTAACGAAGCCCGCACCGTGCCCACTTTCCTCATGCAAATGGGCGTCATGGTGGGCCTTTCCTTGGTGCTTTATTCGTGGCTGCTGACCAACCGAAAACAGAATATGCACGCCATGCTGTTAGTCGGCGTGGTCATCGGTGGTGGCCTGGGCTCGCTGTCTACCTTTATGCAGCGCATGCTAACCCCCAGCGAGTTCGACGTGCTGACCGCGCGCCTTTTTGGCTCCGTCAATAACGCCGAATCCGAGTACTATCCCATCGCCATTCCCATCGTGGCCATCGCCACTACGCTCTTGGTGCTCAATGCGCGCAAGCTCAACGTGATTTCCTTGGGCGCCGATGTCAGCACCAACCTGGGCGTGAACCATAAAGCACACGCGATCTACACGCTGGTGTTGGTCTCGCTGCTGATGGCGACGACCACCGCGTTGGTAGGTCCCATGACCTTCCTGGGCTTTTTGGTAGCTACGCTGGCTTATCAATTTGCCGATACCTACGATCACCGCTACATCTTTCCGATGGCGGTGGGCTTAGCATTCCTCGTGCTCATTGCGGCCTACTTCCTCATGCAGCACGTATTTTCCGCCCAAGGCGTGGTGTCCATCATCATTGAGCTGGTAGGTGGCTCCGTGTTCCTGTTTGTCATTATGCGAAAGGGCCGACTGTGATCGAATTAAAGAACGTTTCTAAAACCTATTCCGCCGAGACCGCTATTGGTCCGCTCAACCTGACCATCCCGCAAGGAGGCATCACCGCGCTGGTGGGGCCCAATGGTGCGGGTAAGTCGACGATGCTCACCATGATCGGGCGCCTGCTCGACATGGATGAAGGCAGCATCGAAATCGCCGGCTATGACATCCAGTCCAGCAAGTCGGCCGACCTAGCGAAGATCGTGTCTATCTTGCGGCAGGAAAATCACTTCGTCACGAAACTGACCGTGCGCCAGCTCGTGGGCTTTGGCCGCTTCCCCTATACCAAGGGTCGACTTAATAAACACGATGAAGAGGTCATTTCCAAATACATCCACTTCCTGCATTTGGAAGAACTGCAGCACCGCTACCTTGACCAGCTATCCGGTGGTCAGCGCCAGCGCGCGTACGTAGCCATGGTGCTGTGCCAAGAAACTGATTACGTGTTGCTGGATGAGCCGCTGAATAACTTGGACATCTCGCACTCGGTGGACATGATGCGCCACCTGCGCGAGGCTGCCCAGGAGTTGGGGCGCACGGTCATCGTGGTTCTGCATGACATCAACTTTGCCGCGCGCTACGCGGACTATATCTGTGCCTGCAAGGACGGGCAGATCGTCGAATTCGGCCCGGCGGAGGAGATTATGCGCGACGATATCCTGACGCCCATCTTCAATACTCCGGTGCGCGTTATCGATGGGCCCGATGGAAAGATCGCGTGCTATCACTAAAAAGCAACGTTGGCCTGCGAGTTTGCGTTGTGTAGTGGGGTAGTATAAATTTTAGCGAGTCGCCGAGAGGTAGCCGGTTGGTTACTTTTTAGTGATTTTTTGTACTGACTTGGCTCTAAGATTTGACTTGGTTCAGGTTGTTGGGTAGGTTAGTACGGGCCGCCGATGAAAGGTTAACGTTTGGTTAATTTTCTTGTGGTGTGTGGATGTTGTTTGAGAACTCAATAGTGTGCCAATGTACTTATTTTTTATTTTTGTGTGCATGG